>CAZWJZ010000109.1:0-12827 GCA_964634665.1 uncultured bacterium
GTGTAAACTGTAAGCATGTCAGCTTATTTTTCTTGTGATTCAGCTTATCTTTTTTTAGCTTATGTCTTCTTTTAATCAGTCTCTTTTGGCTGACTTAATAGAGCTTGAGGTTTTATTGCATCAGCCAGAGGTTCGTAGTAATAAAGAAAAGTTAGGTGCTTTGCTGCATGAGGATTTTTTGGAGTTTGGGCGTTCGGGTATACGCTACTCAAAAGCTGAGATTTTAGAGGAACTACTTAGCGAAGGTGCATCTACTGAAGATAGTTCTGTTATTTGGAGTCAAGAGTTTGAGTTGCTTTTGTTAGCACCTAGCATTGCTTTGTTGACTTATAAATCTGCTTCTCTTAAGCAATTTGGTCGTTTGTCTCGTTACACCTTAAGGTCATCTATTTGGCAGTTGACAGCTTCTGCTTGGCAAATGCGTTTTCATCAGGGTACTGCGACGGATGCTTTTATGAAATCGGAAGCTTAATGTTCTGGCAATAATGCCACTTGTCATTAGGCTCAGTTCAATATGCACTAAAACGGAAAATTAAGTCTAGAAGGACTTACTAAGGCAAGCTTGCTATAGCCTTTTGCAATTAAAACGCTTGCATCATTTTAATTGTCGAACTAGGTAAGTAAAAACAGATGTGCTAAGTCGATGGTGTATTCAACTTAAAAGCTGCTATACCCTCATTCTGCTAGCATTTCATCATCAAAAATAGGCGTGCCAAGCGTATCAATCACAACAGTATGACGCTCGAGTTCGAACCATTCATGAAATAAGTCTAGCGTGCGGTTTTTTGGCCATAGTTTTGGGTCTTCGAACCATGCTTCTAATTCTGATTCAAATAAGTTATTGTAGTTGCGTTCCAGCCAGTCTTCTACAGCTAAGTCATCCCAAGCATCTTCTTCGCTAATTAAGTAAACGGTACGCTCTGCATTAATAAAATCTTGAATTATCTCTATGCTAGGCTCGAGTGGGTCAACTTCATTTATCCACTTAACTGCGGGGGCTTTATATTTAACTACAATTGCAGCACGGTTCACCATGCGTTCAGTATAAAGCGCAAGCTATCTTCTAAAAGCTAGTGAGGCTTACGGGAAAGCAAAGTGTAGGTCTTCATCTTGAGTATCAAGCTGCTGAAAGCCTGCTCTTTTTAAAACATGAATAGAAGCCGTGTTACTAGGGTCAGTGTAGGCAAACACTCGAGTTAATTGCATGGTTTGTATACCAAACTCAGTTATGAGCTTTACGGCTTCTGTCATGATTCCTTTGCCTCGGTAAGCTTCTTTGAGTACGTAGCCTATTTCGCCTGTGTTGTTGGGGTAGCCTCTGTGGTAACTGCATAGACCGGCAATATTGTGGTTTTCTTTTAGGCAGATGAGCCACTGTAACGATTCGCCTTTGGCACGGTCTGCATCTATCTTTTTAAGAATAGTGATGACATCTGCTTCGCTTTGGGCAAAAAAGCCATCATAAACAGCTAAGCCTATTAGGTCTGAAGCGTCACTGTGCTTTACGCCTCTCAATATTAGCCTGTCACTTTTAAGTACAGGTACTTCTTTAAAATAATGCTTAAACTGCTCAGACATAGAAGCTCCTTAGGCTTTCTTGCTAATCAATAGCTATAACAACAGACCCTAATCTTTGTTCAGTTTCAACTCTATGGTGCGCTTGGGCAGCTTGCGTCATGGGGTAAATCTTATCAATAACGGGTTTGAGTTGCTCTGCTTCAATCATGCTAGCAAGGGTTTGTAATTCTTCTTTTGTTTCTCTAGCAAAAGCAAATATAACCTTCTTATTGCTAAATCTTGAACTAACATTAGCTCTAAGCATATCAGCCAAACGCGGGTTAGCAAGCAGGTAGCGTCCTTTAGGCTCGAGTGTTTTTAGAACCTCAGCATAGGGTGTTTGGGCAACCATGCTTAAAATGACATCGTAGCGTTTTTCTGTTTGGGTGAAGTCTTGTTTTTGGTAGTCAATAAAATGGTCTGCGCCTAGTTTGCGTAGCATGTCTTCTTTAATGGCGCTATCTACCACGGTGACTTCTGCGCCTATGCTTTTGGCGAGTTGTACTGCAAACGTACCTATACTGCCACCTGCGCCATTAATAAGGACTTTTTCGCCTGCTTCAATACTTGCTAGTCTTATAAAGTGAAGTGCGTTAAGCCCTCCTAGTGGTACAGCTGAGGCTTCTTCAAAACTAAGCTTATCTGGCTTAAATTCTATAGTTTGACCCTGCGCTAAACAAATATACTCACCATAAGCACCCATGCGAACACCGGCGGAACCAAAGACTTTATCGCCTTTTCTAAAAGCCGTCACAGTATCGCCTACGGCTTCAATCTCACCCGAGAAATAGCCGCCCAGTATTTGTCTTTTTGGTTTTCTAAGCCCTATAAATAACCTTAAGGGTAACCAAAACCACTTTACTGGAAAATTAAAGCTGCGTAATTCACAATCAGACTTTGTGGCTTCTGCTGCACGCACCCTTATCAAAACTTCATTTGCTTTAGCTATGGGTTTTTCGCGTTCTTGAAGGTCAAGAACTTCAGCTGCACCATAGTTTGTGTAAACAATTGCTTTCATGTTCCTCTTTCAAAACTCGAGTATTTTTCGTACTTCTTACTTTTTTTAGGCTCGAGTGTGCATGTCATGAGTAGCGTTATCCTTATTGCTTTTTACCATATGCATTTTGCTAGCTTGGTGAATCATGCAAAAGATGGAAGTATTAAATAGCTATTAGCTTGCCTTTATCTTGCTTGTAACTCACGTTTGGATTTAAGGCTTATACTATCTAGCTTATGACAGTCTTAGAAGCTCTTAGGTTCATGAAAGAAAAGCTAGCTGAGCATGAAGCTTACGCGCTGCTAGAAGCCCTCTTAAAGCTATCACGCCCACAGTTACAGCTTAAGCGTCAAATGCGTTTAAGTGATGCACAAAGCAAAACGCTTAGTGACTGGCTCGAGCGTAGACAAAAGGGTGAACCTTTGCAGCACATAACAGCTGTAGCGCATTTTTACGGACTCGAGTTGTTTGCTTCTGCTGCTGCTTTGGTTCCGCGTCCTGAGACTGAAGTTCTGGTTGAAGCTATTCTTAAAAGCATTGCGCACATTGAAGAAATAAAAATTCTAGATGTCGCTACGGGTAGTGGCGCTATTGCTTTAGCGCTTAAAGCCGAGCATCCTAACGCCACGCTTTTAGCCACTGATATTTCTGAAGAGGCTTTAAAGCTAGCCACTCAAAATGCCAATAAGCTCAGGCTAGATGTTTCTTTTATTCACTCAGACTTATTAACAGCGCCTCTTGTGCAAGACTTTGCCAAGCAAGCAGACATTGTAGTGGCAAACCTGCCTTACTTACCTGAAAGTGACATCTCTTGGCTAAGTAAAGAGGTTAAACATGACCCTGCACTCGCCTTATTTTCAGGTGAAGATGGCTTAGATTTATTTCGAGACTTAGAAAAACAAGCGTTTGCGCTTCTAAAACCCCAAGCAAGCCTATGGCTCGAGCTTGACCCAAGAAACGTAAACCAAGCTCAAAACGAAGCTCGAGCTTGGTCATCTTGTCAGCTGTTTAAAGATTTGAGTTTAAGAGATAGATTTTTGTGTCTCGTTCGTTAGGGGTGCTGCTTCTTCATTAACGTAGTCTGACTCAAAGTAAGGGTCTGTAATTTTTTCTTTTGCTTTGGGTTCTGGCGTAAATAAGCTTGATAATATGAGTAAACCTGCGCCTATAACAACGCAACTGTCAGCAATGTTAAATACCGGAAAATTTAGCCATGATGTATTAAAATGAATAAAATCAATAACATAACTTAATCTAAATCGGTCAATCATATTGCCTAGTGCGCCTGCCAAAATCAGTGTGAGTGCGCTTTGTTGTAGTAAAGAAATGTCTTTACGGTTGCGCATAATGTAAGCAAAAATGAAGATGGATACGACAAGTGAGAGTAAGCCTAGTAAGCGTGTGCCATTAATTACCATAGGGCCAATGGGGATGGATATGCCTTGTAAAATACCGAAGGCTGCACCGGTATTTTGAACGTAAGTAAAGTAAAAACCAAGTCCGACGTATTGCCCTGTGCCCCCTAAAGGGAAGGTATTTACCGTCCAGATTTTGGTTACTTGATCAATGACAATCAGTATGATTGTAAAAATTATAAACATGATTGAAATCCTTAAGCCGCTACGCTTTTCGCGTTAACCGTTTTAGTATATGCATAGTTTTATATGTAGAACGTTAACTAATACTAATTCTTTCAAAATATTTTTTAACAGTTCCTTAGGCTTTAGGGAATCTTCTTATAGAAAATGAGTTCGGGGTCATCTTCATCAAGTGCATGAATGTAGCCTCCTGACTCATAAGCTAAGCGACTCAAGAGTTTTTGCATTGGCTGGTTAGAAAGATTAGTTGTTACCCAAAGTTTTTCGTTATGACATTGCTTCTCTAAAGCTATCATGAGCTCTTGCCCCACAGCTTGGCCTCTATAATCAGGGTGAATCATCAACATTTCAATAGTCGCTTGGCGAAAAAAAGAATGATTCAAAACCCCATAACCAATAACCTTAGTTTTAAGTTCAGCAAGCAAAACCAGATCATGCTCAAGCCAATCTTTTATTTGAAGCACTCGAGCTTGGTTTTTTGGTGCAATGCTGTCACAGTTGGTTATGGCTTCTTGGTCTGCTTTGCTAGCTTTTCTTAAGTTCATTAAGCTGCTTGCTTGTAGACTTTGTAGCTGTAGGCAGTTATGGCGATTATGCCTATAAACATTAAGATGATGACCGTTAGAAATAGGCTGCCTGATTGTGTGAAAATGGCAATAGTAATCATGCTTAAGCCAATAAAGGTCAGCAGGTAACCGCTTAGTCTTTGTGATAGGTACCATGCTTTGTCGTTTTTGTAGAGCCAAGGTAAACGTAAGCCCACAAAATAGTTGGGGCTGGTTTTGGGTAAAACGTTTCCTATGCAGAGTAGCACTATGCCTGTTGTTAAGGCTGCCATGCGAATGATTGAGAAGTTTGCGCCTAAGTAATTTGTGATAATGAGAATATGTAGGGCGCTAAAGGCAACTACCATTACATCTCTTGATACGTTTAGAACTTCTTGGTTTTCTTTTGATTTGGCGTCTAATTTGGGTAGAGCTGTAAAGAGTAAGTAACAGCATGCAACAATGAGGGGCATCATAAAAAGGGCTGTGTATTTGTTGGCAACTCGGTCTGCTTCGCCTTGTAAATTCCAGTGAACAGGTAGCGTGTCTGCAACTTGAGGCAGTGCGTAAAGGCTTGCTATAAGCATAGCTGCGAAGGCTATTAGGTTAAGCCATTCGTTTTTAAGTAATTTCATGTCTTGTCTCCTTTTTAGTTAGGGTTTCTTGTGTTTCTTCACTTGCTTTTTCTTCGCCTATGTTGAATAAAGTCATGAGGGACTCGAGTACGTCTTCGAAGACGGTGGCGTTTAGTCTATAGATGATTGTTGTGCCTTGCCTTGTTGTTTTTACTAGGTCAGCGGCTTTGAGTACCGCAAAGTGGCCTGATAGTGTGCTTTTGCTTAGCGGGAATAATTCTGAGAGTTCTCCAGCGCTGTGTTCGCCTTTGCGCAAAGTTTTGAGTATGTCGCGCCGGGTTGGGTCTGCGAGGGCTTTGTAGACTTCATTCATGTGGGTTTCCTTGCTGGGAAAGTGGAGAGCAATGAGTAATGAGTGGAAAGTGAAAGGTGGAAAGTAGTTTTCTAATTTTTCAATCTTCCAATTTTTCCATCTTCCCTCAAAGCATATATTTCGTTAATTCGCTAATTACCGAAATAATAGACTAAAGCAAACTACCTGTCAACCCAACAGCAAACATTTGTTACACTCGAGCTAAGTCATGAAACCCTTTAGTCATCACCCCAGCGATAGCGCTGCTCAGTTTGACATTCAAGATGATTTTGAACGCTTTAATCAAAAAGATGATGTCTTTAGACGCTCTTGGTGGGATGAGCGCATTCGCACGCCTAAAGCCAAACTTTTCTACGAAACTTACCGTGAACCTTTAAAAACCTTTCGTAAAGCTGATGGTTTTACCCAAAAGGATTACGCTTTCCGTAATGCCTCTTGGCATGTGAGTGACATCTTTACAGAACTCAAAGAAAACCAAGATAGACGTGAAGGCTTCTCAGATGAGTTTAGTCTTTACAAAGATGTTGCCAAAGAAAAAGTCATGCTTGGCACACCCCATCAGGCAACAAAAGAACTCAAGCATGTCGCCAAAAACTTTGGTGCCAACATGGTGGGCATAACAGATTTTGATGAGCGCTGGCTTTACACACAAAAGTTTAGCGACATGAGTAAAACCACAAAACCCCAAGAAATCCCTGAAGGCATGAGCAGCACTATTGTAGTAGCGCAAGCTATGGATTATGAACTTACCAAAACCGTGCCCTCTGCTCTATCGGGTGCAGCTACAGGCTTAGGTTACTCGCATGACGCTATGGTGGTTTTATCGATAGCGCAGTACATAAGAAATTTAGGTTACAACGCTGTTGCCAGCATGAATGACAGCGCACTAGCCATTCCTCTAGCCATAAAAGCAGGTCTTGGTGAGTACGGCAGAAACGGTCTACTCATAACCCCCAATTACGGCCCTCGAGTGCGTCTAGGAAAAATCTTTACCGACATGCCTTTAGCGCATGACAAACCCAAATCATTTGGCGTAAAAGCCTTTTGCAATAACTGTAATCGCTGCGCAGAAAGCTGCCCTGTTAAAGCCATCCCTTTTGCTGAACCCAGCACCCTAAGACACAACCAGTCAAACATAAAGGGTGTAAAAAAGTGGACGGTAGATGGTGAAAAGTGCTTCTCTTACTGGGCTGCTCAAAATAGTGATTGCTCTATTTGCATAAGGGTTTGCCCTTACAATAAAGACTACAGTAAAAGCTGGAACAAGCTAGGCATAAAACTAGCAGCAAGCCCGATGCGCGGCTTTTTGTTATGGCTAGACAAAAAACTGGGCTTTGGCAAACGCAAAGCCCCAAAAGCATGGTGGCCTAAACCTTAAATTTGTTTCTTATAGCAGTTTTTAAGTTGAATACACCATCGACTTGGCGCATCTCTTTTTACTCACCCAGTTCGGCATTTAAAACGATGCAAGCGTTTTAAATGCAAAAGACTATATAAGGCTATAAGCACTACCATCTTTTTCTCGTTTCATAAATTTAAAGTTCACCAACTCACGCCTTAAAGTCGCAAAATCATCATGAAAATCTGCAATGATGATGTTTACCTCACGCTCACTATAGACTTTTGTAAACTCAAACGCTTTAGCAATTTCTTCAAGCACAATCATGAGTTTTTTGCGTTGCTTAGGAATGTTTATAAGCCTGCCCCGCTCAAAATACGTTTTTAAGACCTTTGCGTGAAACGCATCCTGCTCAACATCTTTAGCCAAACTCGGTTGTGGCATCGCAATAACTTCATCTATAGACTTCGTTAAAACCTCTGGCTTTAACGAATACGTCTGGTAATACTGCTCTTTTTTAGCGGTTAGTAAACCCGCCTCAATCAAATTACTTAAATGATGCGAAACTGTACCCGCACTTAAGTTAAGAATGCTAGCTAACTCCTCAGTATGCCGTGGTTGAATGCGAATCAAATTAATAATAAGCAAGCGCGTAGGGTTACCCAAAGCTTTAAAAAAAGCAGCTCGAGCTTGCAAGTTTTGTTCAAAGTTCATTATTAAGTATTCTACGCTGGAAACCTTTGAAAGAGCCTTCAACAGGGCCAAGTAAAATACCCAGTCGAATTTGACTAGCTATTTCTTCTTGCTTATTAGCGCTAGCTCGAGCTTGACTAAGCGCTGCTTGTAAACTAGCTTTATCTTCTTCTAGAAGTGCAAGGTAGTAACTAGACACCAGTTCAAAACTTTCTTCTTGTTTAGCTCTTTGAAATAACACTAAGGCGTTTTCCATAACCTCTAGTTTTAAGGCTTCTTTCGCACTTGACTCTAAATCTCCTATAGCTTGACCTAAATCCCGTTTTTTCTTATAGCTATCCATAATCCTAATCAAGAAAGCCTCAACATGTTCTGTTAAACGCTCGAGTTTGTCTTTTTGTGTATTCATTTTCTTTATCCTTATTAATTTAGAATCAAATAATAGATTGTAATTCTATATTTGTCAAATCAGATTTAGAATTTTGATTTTATAGATGCACATATTGCAGTTTTCATCTTTAACACACCATCGACTTAGCCCATCCGTTTTTACTCACCTAGTTCGGCATTTAAAACACTGCAAACGTTTTAAATGCAAAAGGCTATAGAACACTCGAGTTAGTTACAAATGTTGACTTGTAAACAACATTCGTCCCTATGACAGCTTATGATTCTCGAAGTAATCTCAAGCTTAGGAGATACCTATGAACACCAAAACCTTAACTATCATTACAGCAGCAGTCTTAGTTTTAGGCTTACTTGGCTTTTACTTCTTTCAACAAACCCAAACACCCGCCGGCCCTGCCGCCATAACCTTTGACGGCACGCTAGACCTTAGCGGTCAACCCTTCATTGGCGGAGAAGACGCCACCGTAACCGTAGCTGTCTTTGAAGACTTCAAATGCCCTGCCTGCCGTAACTTCGAAGAAAACATCTACCCCCAGTTAAAACGCGACTACATAGATGATGGCAAAATAAAATTCCACTTTGTTAATTTTGCTATTCCGCTCGGCCCCGACTCCATAACAGCAGCCATTGCAGGCGAATGCGCTTTTGAACAAAACAACGCTGCCTTCTGGGAATACAAAACCATTCTGTACCGCTCACAAGGCTCAGAACGCCAACAATGGGCAACCCCAAGCCGCCTCGCAGAACTTGCAGATGTTTATGTACCTGACCTAGATAGCGAAGCTCTAAAAACCTGCGTAGAAGAAGAACGCTACCAAGAACGCGTCGCAGTTGAACGCGCCCTTGGCGTAGCAGCAGGCGTACAAGGCACACCCACCGTATTCATAAACAACCAAGCTGTCACAAATGCATTTGACTACAACGCCCTAAAAGCCGTCATAGACGCAGCCCTAGGAGAAAACTAAAAAGCGAGTTTTAAACTCGCTTCTTAGCCAAGTCACATGCACCTCAAACCCTTTCAGAAATGAAGCCAACTCATGCTTAAAAACTACGGTCTGTACTTAGCATGGCTCATAGCAATTGTAGCTACTGCAGGTAGTCTTTACTTTAGTGAAGCCAGACAGTTTGTACCCTGCACCCTCTGCTGGTACCAACGCATCCTCATGTACCCCCTCGTCATTCTTCTAGGCGTAGCCAGCTTTAACAATGACAAAAGCGTCATAAAATACGCGCTACCCTTAAGCATCCTAGGGTTAAGCGTAGCGTTTTACCACACGCTAGAACAAAACATACCTGGTTTTGGCGCACCCCAACTATGCAGCGCAGGCGTACCATGCAACGCCAAATACATTAATTGGCTAGGCTTTATAAGCATCCCAGTACTAGCACTCATTGCCTTTACCCTCATAACAGCAGTACTCATAGCATTAGGCATGACAAGAAACAAAGCAAAAAGCGAATACCTAGCCTAAACACCTTATTATTTAAGTGTTTTTGTAACAAACTCGAGCGTTGGAAGTTTGTTTTCATGATACGCTTAAGCCGTGGAAGACAACACTTTTAGACCGCGTAGTTTGGCTGATTTTGCTGGGCAGGTTGCTGTTAAAGAGAAGCTATCTGTTTATCTTGAAGCTACCAAAAAGCGGGGGGATGCGCTTGATCATGTGTTGTTTTATGGGCCGCCGGGTTTGGGTAAGACTACGCTTGCTCATATTATTGCTTATGAGCTTGGGGTTAATATTCAGGTTACGAGTGGGCCAGCTATTGAAAAGCCGGGTGATTTGGCTGCTATTTTGACAAACTCGCTTGGTGAGGGTGATGTCTTGTTTATTGATGAGATTCACCGTTTAGGTAAGGTTGCTGAGGAGAACTTGTATCCTGCTATGGAGGATTACAAGATAGATATTATTTTGGGTCAGGGGCCTGCGGCTAGAACCATTCGGCTTGATTTACCTAAATTTACGCTTGTGGGTGCTACGACTAGACCGGGGCTTATTACGAATCCTATGCGTGACCGCTTTGGCATTATTGAGCATCTCGAGTATTACACAGATGATGAGTTAGCAACGGTGGTTACGCGTGACGCGGGCATGATGAGTCTTGAGATTAATGCGGACGCGGCGCTTGAGATTGGGCAGCGTTCGCGTGGCACTATGCGTATTGCTAAGCGTTTATTGAGACGTGTTCGTGATTATGCTGAGGTGGCGGGTGAAAGTACTATTTCTTTAGCTCGAGCGCATAGTGCGCTTAATGAGTTGGGTATTGATACGGCTGGGCTTGATAATCGTGATCGTACAATTTTGGAGAGCATGATTACTAAGTTTGCTGGTGGGCCTGTGGGCTTAGATACGCTTGCGACGAGTGTTGGTGAAGATAAGGCTACGCTTGAAGAGGTTTATGAGCCTTTTTTGATTCAGCGTGGTTTGATTAAGCGAACACCGCGGGGTCGTGTGGCGACTTCTAGGGCGTATGAGCATTTGGGGTTTGAGCCTAATCCTCAGAATGCTCTGTTTTAGCGTTTCTGCGTTCACTTTTGCACTATAACAAGCTTCACTTTAAAGTAGGTTTTAGCACTGTTTTGTGCTTTTAAGGTGATGGGATGAAGTTCTTGATAGGCAAGCAGCAGAAAATCCTGTCTAATAGACTTTGGAATGATCGAAGGCAAATTACATCAACTTCCTCTAGCTGAAGTTTTCCAAATCATTGTGACCAGTAAAAAATCTGGCGTTCTGTCTATCCTTAGTAAAGAGAAACGAGCACGACTTTTTTTTGAAATGGGTCAGGTGCAATATGCCTATATCACGCCGGGTGTTCATCTTACTGAAGTCATGGTACGCATGGAACTGCTCACCATTTTCGAAGCGCAAGGCTTGCAAGATAGTTCGCCTGATAATGTTGATCAGTTAACCAACGAAGCGTTGCGTCAAGGCTTCTTAGATGAAGATAGTTTAAAGCGTGCCCTTAAAAGCTACCTGACTGAAATATTAACTGACTTACTAGCTTGGAAGACAGGTGACTTTCAGTTTAATGAAAAGTCTTTACTTGTTTCACAAACACCACCTGAATATAGTTTTGATGCCATGGCTTTACTTATGGAGGTCTTACGCAGGCAAGACGAGTGGAAGCGTGGCATTGTTAAATCCAGCAGCATTTACAAGCAACTAGGTAACCCGACTAGCTTCACGCTGCCTGAGGGTAGTTGGGAAATACTTGGTTTACTCGATGGTCGCAGAAGCTCAGGCACGATTGCTGCTGAGCTAGATATGACTGAGAATCAAGTGTATCGCATACTTTTTTTACTCGAGCAAAATAACTTAGTTCAATTAGTGCCCTTTAGCAAAAAAGATGTCTTTGCGCTTGTGCTTAGTAAAAATCAGGTTTTGGCGAGGCTCATTAGACTTAGTTTAAAACGTATTGATGTTCAGCCTTTACTAAGCTACAAATCAGAAGATGCCCTTAGTTTAGTGAATGAGCATAGACCTCGGTTTGTGCTTGTTGATAAGCAAGGTGAAGAAAGCTGGCAGTTTGTCAAGGACTTAAGGCAAATGCCGGGCTACAGTCAAATACCAGTTATTATGCTTGAGCAAGAACCCGAATCCGTGGGCATTCTGAAGCGCTGGCAGCGACCTAAAGTTATAACTATGCAAAAACCCTTTGAAGAACTTGATTTACAGCAATTACTCAGTGACCTCATAGGTCGCCAGAGTGTTTAAGGTAGCAGCTTTTCTTTTTCTTTAGTCCAGACTTGCTGCACAGCAAAAGTAACTTCCCAAGCTTGCGCACCTGCTAAGTAATCTAAAACCGACGTTCTAAACGCAATTCTTACCAAGTTAGCTAACTGATCAGAAGCATCTAAACCTACGCGTGTAGCGTTAAGCAGTAGGCTAGCTGCGTCACGCTGGAGCTCATAAGCGTACAACACCATATTGGCTGTTTTGTGTGCTGTGATTATGCCTTGTGCCATGACGAGTTCTTGAAAGAGTTGGCTTTCTAAAAACCTAATGAACTGCTGAGTGGCTGCGGTTTCTTTTGTTTGTACCCATAGTTTAGAGGCTACCAGCATGGGTTTATCTTGGGCTGTTTGGCTCGGAAAGGCAAACAAGTCAAGGTTTTGAAACGCTTCAAAGCGATCATCTTGGTTTAACTCGGCTTGTTCTTTTATCTCGTTAAGCAAAAAGCTGCCTTGGCGGTGCATAAAGCAGTCAGGTTCGCTACCCAAAAGACCTAACGGGCTTTCTGTAAAATGCGTTTGGAAGGCCCCTATTAAGCCTTCATCAAGATAGGCATCTATCATGAATCTAGCTAAGTAATCATAGGCATTATTAACACGCTGGTCATTAAACGCAATCTTATTTTTGGTCCAATCACTGTACAGCTCAGGCTCGAGTCTTAGCATGATGTCTTCAAGCCAGTCTGCTGCTGGCCAGCCAGTTTGATCTCCTGAGCCAAAGCCTACACACCAAGCTGCCTTAGCCGAACTAATCATGCGGTCACTCAAGCTGAAAAGCTGTTCTAAGGTTTCAGGAATACTGTAGTCTTCTTTTTCAAACTGCTCAGCTGAGTACCAGACTAAACTTTTGGGTTCAATATCGTAAAACAGCGTGTAAACATTAGGCGTTCCAGCTAATTGAGCTAAGCTCAGCCAAGACTCAGCTGCTGCAAAATTATCTTTAAGAAAAGTATGGCTTGTTTCAGGAAACGCTATTAGTAAATCTTGTTCAAACAATTCATTTGCAAGTGCC
>CAZWJZ010000110.1:0-12655 GCA_964634665.1 uncultured bacterium
TATCCTGAATAGCTTTAATAGCAGCATCCACTATATGTTTTGCAGTATGAAAATCAGGATCTCCCCGACCCATCGCTATTACATCTTCCAATCCAGACGCAATCTCCAGCATCTTTGTTCGGAATGACACATCTTCAGCTATGATTTTTTGAGAAATAGCTTTTTCTAAGGGTGATTGAGACATTTGAGATGTTCCTTTTTTTGAATAGATATGATCTAGTTAGTTCACAACAAATATATTTGATCCACAAAACCATATATAGTCAACTGTTAACAGTTACCTAACTATACGAATAATTTAAAATGAAAGTCAAGCTTTAAGAAGCAGTGGTCTATTTTGTTAGACAAATGTCGTTAAAATTAAGCAACCCTCTGAATCAAGCTTGCTCCGATTTGGTTTTGTAGTCTTAGTTCAATATCAATAAGGTAATCTATTCATAACCTTGAAAAGCTATAAAAATAAGCTAAGCCGAAGCTAAGGGAGGGAAAGAAGGCAGCGCTTTATAACAACTCAGGACACAGTTTAAGGTGCTTAAAAATCGTGAAAGCAGTCTATGACTAAAAGAACCTTGACTGTAAGTGAACAGAGAAAAGACAACTTCTTGTTAAAGATTATGCTGAGTTAAAAAATCCACCTTAGCGAGATTAAGATCTGATAAATCGGTGGTGAAATGAAAGACAAAGGCTTTTTCATCCCTCACTTGGCAGACAAAAAGACCTGTAAATTGCTAATCATCACGAACTAGGAATTCTAATTGAAAGCGTAATTTGTAAAACTCTACTATCTCTAAACCTGACAAAAACAGGCCCGTTGAGAAAAACAAGATATAGCATGATTTGGCGTTGACAGTGCAATTTAAAAGGACAATCCGAAGGCTGCGCTTTAGACCTATATGTCAGAGCGATTGGGGTTAGACCAACAGGTCTTAATCCTTTTCGCCTTCGTAGATAAAGCGACTCATATTCCCAAAGTCGACTATGCCATCAAAGCATTTGGGTATACCTAACCCTTCATAGCTATCAAATTGAGGTTAGCGTAACAAAGTAGTTTGCCAAGCAGTTCAAGGTCTCGCTCTAAGTTACTTGTATAGCAAGTTTAGAAGTTATAAAGCTAAGCTTAAAGGTAAGCGAGTCTGAGTTAAGCTTGGTAAGTTGCTTGTATAGAAGGTTCATGGATCTATCCGAAGGCTTCGCTCGGTACTTCGTGACACCCACTCAAAAGCCTTTGGCCAACAACAGTCCTTAACTAAAGAAGCGTAAGGTCAGTAATTGGCAATTAAAGATTAGGGTAGCTTCTCTAGAAGCGAGTCCTAAACTAAGTTCTCTAGAAGCGAGTCCAATCATGGCTCTTGCTCAAGGCTGTTTTGCTAAGCTGAATTTGCTTATAAACAAATTCAGCCTGCAGATACTTAGGTCAACCTCCCAGAGAAGATAGCAAAAACGCTTTCAAAAAATCAATAAATACCGTTTAAGGAGAGTCTTCATTATGCTGAGTCTTGATTGACAAAGCTATACCCGACTCTCATTCTCTATTTTAATCGCTTCTGTAATAACCCTTCCTTCCCAAACTTTAGGTGAACTTACCTTAAGTAGATAGGCAAGCGTTGGAGCAGTATCTAAAAGGCTAATGCTTGTGTTTAGTTCATTATTCTGTCTTACACCTTTACCGCAAAGAAACCAAGGAATAAGCATATCCTCATCTTTAACCGTACCATGCATTCGTTCATGACCACCATGATCACTATGAATAAGCACCGTTGTGTTACTGGGTAAAGACTCGACTACGCTTCCAATAAGCTTATCAAGATGCTCTACTTGTTTTAAGTAAGCTTTACTCATCCAGCCATGCACATGACCACATTCATCTGCAGAACCCAAGTACAAAAAGTTAAAGTCAAAACTGGCTACTTTCAAGTAAGGCAAGGCTCTTTTTACAATACGATCATCAGAGATTTCATAATCATTTGCGTAAGCACTAAAATCCATATGACTTAGGCTGGATGGTCGACTAATATCTCTTAAGGGTTCCCAAGAAAAATAACTTGCTGTTGTTTTAGCTGCTTGTGCCAGCACCTCAAAAAGGCCAGGCACTGGCCTAACCATAGGGGTATAGATATTACTAAGAATGTTGTGCCTTTCTGGCGGCACACTATGAAAGATACTCATATGACAAGGCAGCGTTATAGAAGGCATAACTGAGCGTGCTGCAAAGCTATAACTACCTTCCATTTGCAGTGCGTCAAATGTAGGAGTAGTCGCAGCCTGTATAGCATCTGGGCGAACACCATCAATACTTATAAATAAAACCATTACTTTTCCTTATTGAAGATTTTAGAAATGTTTTCTTTTGCAAAGCCTGCACTAGCTGTCATACCTTTACCACCAATAGCTGTAACAATATGGATATTGCTTAGCAGTTCTTCATTAAAAATATCTTTTGATTGCCCTGTATTGTTAGCTTTACATTGTGCATAGTATCCAGCCCAAGAAGCAGCAATGGCTTCTTTCGGAATAGGAAAAATAGCTCGAGCTTCTGTAAGCATTAACTCATTAATATCCTCTCTTAAGTCAAAACCTAAATCATCTTTATCTTTAGCATCAGCGTATTCATGAGAATCACCAATAATCACAGAGCCATCATCTGCTTCTTTAAACAAAATATGAATACCCAATTGCTTTAAATTCGGGTTTAAATGAGAATTATCTAAAAAGTCAAAAGAAGCACATTCTCTAAACGCTTCATAGCGCCTAATGGTAAGTCCTGTCAAAATAGAGCCTTTTAGATTTAAGCCCAAATTCGCTTTTGTTCTTAGCATTTGAAGTTTAGAAACCTCTATATCACTCGCTTGAAAGACCTCTGGAAACAGTGATTTAAAATCACTACCACTACAAACAATCACTTTAAAAGCTTCAAAGCTCCTACCATCCGCAGCTTTGAGTGTTACCCCAGTCGCACTGGTCTCACATTCGATAATATGTGTATAAGGTAAATACTCGAGCGACATTTGTTCTTGCTGGTAAGCTATGACTTTATGAATCATGATTCGAGGGTCTAAACCGATCTCTTCAGGAAATAAAAGACCCATTTTAACATAATCTTTATTTAGATTTGGGTAGCGTGCTAAGCAGTCACTTTGCGTAAGTAAAAGTGACTTATAATCATTATTTTTATTAATACTTGCGAGTTCTTCGAGTAGTTGGCATTCAGCTTCATCTGAAGCCAAATAAATGCTGCCTTCTTGTTTCACAGAAATGTCGAAACTCGAGTGTATTTCTTTGTAAATGCGAGTACTTTCAATGCCGTACTGCTGCCATTTTCCTTGTGCCATTCCAGAGGGTACAACTTGACCAAAATTGCGTACCGTTGCGGATCTTGGTTGTTTGTCTTTTTCTATTAAAGTTACCTTTAAGCCTTGCTTTAAAGCGTGGTAGGCATGAAAGGTTCCAAGGACACCTGCACCAACAATTATGACATCTGTTTTCATTTCATAACCTTGCCTTTGGGCGCTTCACCACGGCTAAGACGTGTTTCTATGACATCCAATATTGGCATTATATCCTCAAAGCAATTAACAACATAATGAGCGCCGGCATGCCAAAGTTTAGTGGCGGCCTTGTTTACAAGATTTTCTTGGATGCTCGGGTCTAATGCTTCAAAGTCTTCTTTACTTAAACCAACCTCGTTACCTGTTTGACTCAATCCAATTATCCAGGTGCCTGCATTTAGACCTTCATCTATATCTGAAACCGTGTCCCCTACCTTAACAACAGCCGCAGCAGGGGAAACTTGCAATTGACGCATATTCTCAAAAAGCATGAATGGGCTGGGTCTACCCCTGCCAGTCTGATCTGGTGTAACAAGGCAATCAGGTTCATAGCCCTGCTCAGCAACTTTTTTTAAGAGTGGGTTCATAAGACCCTGCGTATAACCCGTACAAGATCCGATTTTTAATCCACGATCCCGCAATAGTTTCATGGTACTAATAACACCCGGTATGAGCGTAGCGTAGTTCAAAATGATTTCATCTTGAATAGGGCCAAACGCTTGATAAAGCATTTCTACATCTTTTTCAGCTGGGGCATGACCATGTGTAGTTTTCCAAACGCCTGCAAGGCGCGGCATGGAAAGCATTGTACGAATATGATCTTTCTTAAAAACACCCATAGGCTCACGTGTTTCTTCAATCGTGGGTTCAACTTGATATCTTCTGAAAGTCTCAAGTACAGCTTGGATAGGAGCATGACAACCATAATCAACAACCGTTCCAGCCCAATCATGAACAATAGCTTGAAGTTTGCCTGTATAACTTCGTTTATAGTGAAACACTATTTCTCCTTAATGCTTAAAATGAATTTGGAAGACATTGAAACGTAAAGTCTTGCCCATTTAGATTCTAACTAAACAGAAGTTAAATTTGAAAAAGCTCGAGTGTTCTTTAATCATTTACGCCTGTGAGTTCTAAATCTTCTGCAAAATAACAGCTTACAAAATGATCTTTAATTAATTCTTTTAGTTCAGGTTTTTCTGATTTGCATTTATTTTTACATAATAACCGCGTTAATGAAAACGACAGCTTGATGGTAGCTTACTTGGGCTCGGTGTTTCACCTTTTAACTTCTGCGTGTTTGCCTCTGTGGCATCTAAGCGAGGAATAGCTGAGAGCAAATCTGTAGTGTATGGATGCCTTGCTTTAATAAAATGGGAAGGTTTAGGTGCTATTCAACAATTTCTCCTAAATACAAAACTGCGACGATATAAGAAATATGCACGTCCTCACTCAAGTCATGTGAAATAAATAAGTAACTTTGTCCAAAATCAGTAAGTAAGTCTTTAAGCAAATTAATAATAATAGCCTGAATAGAAACATCTAAAACCGCAACACTTTCATCTGCCACAATAAATTTAGGATTAATAACCAGTGCCCTTGCAATAGAGATCCGCTGCCTCTGCCTAGCAAAAAAAGTGTGTGGAAAACGCCTTTAATGCTCAACATTAAGCCTGCATTTCGCAGCAATCTCCTCAACTTTTTCATTGGTCTCAGATCGTGTTTTGGTAATACTCTATACTTGAATAAATAAAGGTGCTGTTAGTAGCTTAGTGTTTGAAATCAAACCCTAAACAGCATAAGAGTAGTTTAATAAAGAGTCTAGAGTCATTGCTAGGGCATGGTCGGGAAGTACGAACGTCTCGGATGATAATAAGCTTATATCTTGATTACAAAATAGGCACGCTTTTAGAGATTAAAGGCATCTCAGCGAGTACAGCAAGTCGCTTCATGAATTGTGAACATGTGTCAGACCCTGTGTTCTGGTCAGCGTTAAACAACTGGCAGTTCCAGCAGTATCAGACCTTACCCCGAGTTAGAAGACGCGGCGATGTAATCCTAAAACTCGACATAACATGTCTTGAGAAACGGGGTCAGAAAATACCCTTTGCAAGAGTCTTTAAACGTTTCGTTTGCCTCTTGATAAACCTTAAATGACTGCTCCGCGAAAAAAATTACGTTTTCTTGTAAAGTCCATCAAAGCAAATACCTTGCAAATGTCAATCAAGAGTCAGGCTTTTGTCAAACTTTTGTCAGCATAGAAAATTGACAATTTGATGACAAAAGAATGTTTCTCTGTATATGGAAAACTTTGAAGGAGGATAATCATGAAAGCTAGGCTTTACGCTGTTTTAAGTTTACTTATCTTGTTTGCTGTTACTTTAGCTCAAGAAACCACGGTTGAGGTTTGGGCTTTGGCTAATGGTGGTGATAGTTACCGTATTGAGGCAATTAGCTTGGCTGCTGATTTACTAAATCGCGAAATGGCTATAACTGGTGATGAGATGACTGTTAGTGTGGTCGGTCAAAGTTTTAACGGTTGGGATGAATTTAAGCAGGCTTTTACGCTGGCTGCTGAGGCTGGCGAAGCGCCTCATATTATTGTCACCGGTCATGAAGACTTAGCACCTTGGGCACAAGCAGGCTACATTCGTGCAATTGAAGATTACCTTGATCTTAGTGCTTGGCCTTTAAACAATGTTTACGAAAATCTTTGGCCAATTTCTTCTTATAACGGTACAATTTATGCTGTTCCTCAAGATGCAGAGGCTCGTCCTTTTTTCTTCTGGATTCCTCACATGAAAGCTATTGGTTACAGTGATGCTGATATTGCAGCGTTGCCTGACAGCATTTTAAATGGCGAATACACTTTACAAAATGTACTTGAAGATGCCAAGAAGATGCAGGATGCTGGTCTAATTGAAGAAGGTATGGGCTTTTACCCTAGGGTTTCAAACGGACCTGATTACTGGCAGTTCTACCAATCTTTTGGTGGGGAAATGGTTGATGAAGCATCAGGTAAGCTTGTTTTTGATAGTGAATCTATGGGTGCTTTTTATCAGTTTTTTGTTGATGCTGTAGAGCTTGGTGTAACGCGAAAAAACCATATTGGTACCGATTGGGATCAATGGTATTCTGAAGTTGCTAGTGGAAAGGCAGGTACTTGGCATGGTGGCACGTGGCACTATGCTCGGTATACAGGTCAAGAAGGCTTAGAGGACTTTTTTAATAAAGTTCAATTTACCCTTATTCCTGCAGGTAACGCCATGGGCAAAGCAAATACCATTACCCACCCACTCGTGTACGCCGTTTCTAATAGAGGTAGCGAAGAAGAAGCGTTTGTTGCCGCTGAGCTTATAAAAATTGCAACTGAACCTCGTATTAATTCACTTCACGCTATTAAATCAGCCCACTTGGCTATAACCAAAGAGCAATCAAATATTGAGCTTTACGCAAATGATCAATGGGCAGCTGAAGCAACTACACGCCTATTACCTTATGCAAATGCCATGCCAAACAACACAGATTTTGGTACTTACTGGGACATTATGTGGTCAAACCTCGAAGCAGTTTGGACAGGCGTTAAAACCGTTGATGCTGCTGTTGCTGACGCAGAGTCAGAACTTGTTGCCTCACTAGGTGACAGAGTTATTCTTAGATAATTTCTTCTACTCCTTTTATGCCAAGAGAGTGCCGCCATGCACATTCTCTTGGCAAACCCTTTAGGGTAGTCCCTAAGAAGTTTGCAACATACTAAGGTTGCCTTAACTTAATCGACTTGATGGAATACTCATATAACACTTTCAGCTTAGAGAAACTATTATGAAAAAACGCTTGCTTCCCTATTTATTTTTAGCCCCAGCTTTATGCTTTATCATTGCTTTTTTCTTTATACCTGTGCTCTTAACGGGCGTCTTTTCTTTTACTTCAATGAGTACCGCTACAGGTATTTTTGGCGGTAGATACAGTCTTTCAGGAACTGTTCTAAGCCAACTACGTGATCAAGGTTTCCCTGAAAAGGCAATTCTATCATTAGATGCAAAAGTTTACTTAGTAAATCAAGAAACCTTGGCTTTAGCTAAAGAAGCAGGCTCGAGTTCAGCTTTGCTAAATGAACTTAGTACTAAGCTTATGGGTATTTCTTTTTCAGTGCGTCAAGACTTTGAAAATGAGCTAAAGGCTCTAGCTAATCGCCCACGCAATACCAGAGAACTGAAAAGCCTTTCCGTTTTATTTGAAACCTCGATTAAGGGTAAAGACTTTGCTTCCAGACTAGATATGATAGCTGTTTTAGATGACTTAGGTTTAGGCTTGAGTAGTGAGCAGACCAGCCAGATTGCAAGCCTTAGCTATACTGGTTGGCGTTGGACGTTTGATAACTATCGGCGTATTTTTGCAACACCCGATCAGTTAAAGATTCTTATTAATACTTTTTTTTATATCTTCACTACCCTCATTTTGTTTAATACAGGATTTGCCCTGGTTCTTGCCCTTACAACCTTTTATCTGCCCGCTAATCAAGCGGCTTTTTTTCGAGCCGTTTGGCTTTTACCACGCATAACTCCATCAGTTATTTACGTTTTGCTATGGAAGTGGTTTGCTTGGGATATTGGTTTTTTGAATTCAGTTTTACCTAGTTTGGGTTTTGAAGCTAGAAACTGGATGCTTGATACGCCAACAAATGCTTGGGTCTTTGTGATTGTATTAAATGGTTTTATTGGCGCATCAATGGGCATGATTATTTTTACAAGTGCGCTTAGAGCGATTCCTAAGCCCATGATATACGCTAGTGAAGTTGATGGTGCAACAATCTTTCAGCAAATAAAGCATATTTTATTACCCCAACTTAAATGGCCTATTTTGTTTATCACTTGCTACCAGACCTTGTCATTATTAACTTCATTTGAGCAAATTCTTTTATCTACAAATGGGGGGCCGGGTTCTACCACAGAAGTTTGGGCACTGCAGGCCTACCATGTGGCGTTGCAAAGCTACTCGGGTAACTTGCAATATGGTTACGGCTCTGCTTTGGCCATGATTTTGGTTGTGGTTGGTTTAAGCCTTTCTGCCCTTTACTTAAGAGCATTTAACTTTAATCAATTGGTTCAAAAACCAAAAATTGAAACATGAGTTTAAACTTGAACGCTAGGAGCAAAGTAGCTATATCAAGCCTGAATCAAATAAATGTCAAAAGTAAATTCTTTGGAAAGGTGGACCTTAAGAAGGGTAACTATTTATGTCTCAAAACTATCGTACTTGGCCAATTCTTGTTTTTCTTAGTTTCATATCGCTCATAATCTTTTTGCTTTATTTTTATTTTTTACTAGACACCGTGACAAATCAAGCAGCTGGCAGCATTTGGCCAACTGAGTTCACCTTAGAACACTGGCGGTTCTTGTTTGAAACACTCGAGGGTAAACAAAGCATTTGGCGTGTCACGCTAAACACAATTATTTTTTCTAGCAGCGTCACAGTTATGGTGGTCATTTTATCTTCAACAGCAGCTTACGCTTTATCTCGACTCAATTTCCCTTTTAGAAGTGTGTTTTTGGGTGGAATTTTAATTCTACATGCGTTTCCATCTGTAACGCTACTCATTGCTATCTTTATTATTCTGCAGTTTTTAGGGCTTTACAACAGCTTACAGGGCGTTATCTTGGTTATAACTGCTTTAGAACTTCCTTTAGGTATTTGGCTCATGAAAGGCTTTTATGACACTATTCCTTGGGAAAGCGAAATGGCAGCTATGACGGATGGCGCGAGTCGATTTCGGGTTTGGTGGCAGATTCTTTTACCACAAGTAAGACCAGGTTTATTTGCACTCAGCATCTTTGCATTTTTATCAGGTTGGGGTTCCTACCTTTTTCCTTTGGTACTTGCACCCTCAGCCGATGTTCAAGTTTTATCAGTATATTTATCAAGCCTTATTGATGATTTAGGTCGAACAGACTTCTCTTTATTTAAAGCTGTGGGGCTTTTCTACATGCTACCCATCGTGATTTTTTACCTATTTACCCAAGACAAACTCATGAATGTTTTTGGAGGAGGTGCAAAGGGCTAATGAATCTTCAACTCAAACAAGTCAGTAAAACGTTTGGACCCGTAACAGCCGTATCAGAATTATCCTTAGATATTGAAGATGGTGAGTTAATTGCTTTACTAGGACCCTCAGGTTGCGGAAAAACCACAATTTTATTTTCAATTGCAGGTATTTATAAGCTTAATGGTGGTCAGATTTTCTTTGGAAAAGACGATGTATCTAGCCTGCCGTCACAAAAACGAAATGTTGGTGTGGTCTTTCAAGCCTACGCCCTTTACCCTCACATGACAGTCTTTGAAAACATTGCTTTTCCTTTAAAGTTGCGCTCAGAAAGTACCCCAGTAATAGAAAAAAAAGTTACCGAAATGGCAGAATTAACTGAAATAGCAGACCTACTTAAAAGGCGTCCTGCTCAACTCTCAGGTGGTCAGCAGCAAAGAGTATCTTTAGCTCGAGCTTTGGTACGTAAACCCTCAGTTTTGCTGCTTGATGAACCTTTATCTAACTTAGATGCGCGCTTGCGTACCAGCATGCGTGCAGAAATTAAGCGTATTCAGCGTGAAACAAAAGTCACAACCATTTTAGTTACGCATGATCAGGTTGAAGCTACCACCATGGCTGACCGTATTGTTTGTATGAATAAAGGCAAAATAGCGCAGATTGATGCGCCTTATGATATGTATGAAGCTCCGAATGATAAGTTTGTGGCTGGCTTTATAGGCTCACCAGCCATTAACTTTATAGAAGGAGAAGCGAGTGACCGTTTATTTAAAACCAATAAACTTAGTTTTTCTTGCCCTAAAAGCCTGTCAGGCAAAGTCACACTTGGCTTAAGGCCAGAGCTTATTCATTTAGGAACAGGCGATATTCCGGCGCAAATTACTGAAGTTGAGCCTATGGGGCGCGAAATTCTGTACCACTTAAGTACCCCTTTAGGTAACTTAACTGCTCTTGAAAATCAAGCAAAGCCTAGCTTTAAAATGCAGCAAAATCTAACCATAACGTGGGATAAAGAAAAAGCAATATATTTTGATGATACAGGAAAGAGAGTAAGCGTATGAAAAACTTAATTAAATCCATTCGCTATAACGGTAAGGATGTTTTACTTAAATACCACAGGCTCTTAAGTGGAGCTGGGCATAATCCTCCCAATTCATTAACTGCCCTTAAAGAAGTATTAGCTGCCGAAGTTTCGGTACTCGAGTTTGATGTTAATTATTTAGCTGATGGTGAATTTGGCTTTATTCATGATGCAACATTAGAGCGTGAAAGCTCGGGGGTGGGGGTTGTGAAAAAACTTGATACTAAAGCTTTTAAAGCCCTAAGGCATAAAGATTCTGAGGAGCATTTAATTACGCTTAATGACGCTGTAAAAGAACTCAAAGCAATAAGCTTTCCAATCAAGATACAAGTTGATTTTAAGGAGAAAAGCCCTATTGATGATGTTCAGGCTAGCTTACTGCTAAAAGCTATTGAACCATTACGTGAAAACAGCAACATTACGATGGTTGTGGGCTGTTTAGCTGATTGGAACTTAAGAACCTTTAGTCGTTTAGATGCAGAGCTAAACTTAGGTCTTGATTTTGCATTTTATTTAGATGCTCCAATTGATGAAGGTCTAATACGATTGCCAACAAGAGTGGGTGCCTATGGCTACTTAGATGACCACCCAATTGCAAGTCGCCGATTGCAATCGGTTGAAGCTTACTTGCGGGATCGCACTGAGGCGTTACTTAATCTAATTCCTAACGCTTATGAGTTTTATTTACGTAAAGACTTTGTAGTTCAAGCTCTTGAAGATGGCTTTAACCCTATTGAATTTACACATGAGTACTTAGCTGATTCCTTTGTGGATGTATGGACAATCGACCACGGCACTGCAAATGAATACATGTTTAAGGCAGCCTTAGAAGCAGGTGCTGACCAAATTACAACCAATACGGCTGTTCAATGGGGCAACCGAGATTTTCAGTAGGGAGGTTCTCTTTTTTCATGACCTTTAATTATAAAAAATAAGTCCCAAGGAGCAGTTAAACTCATCATTTTTGTTGATCAAGAAGCTTTGAAGTTTATTAACTTAAACCTTTAATAGCGTCTATCAGACTAGCTTTAGTTACCTTTAGAATGCCTAGCTTTATTCACAGGATTTAGTTCTTTGGTTTTTTATGTTCGAGCAAGCAGTATATCCATTTTCTTTTCTTGCTTCTTGCGGCTTTTATGGCTAGGGTATAGAAGGCTTCTAGGGTTGCCATCGTAACTGCTTTATAGTTATGGCTGCAACGAATCTTGGTGGTTCTAATAAACAGCTAAGCAATTACCTATAGCCCTGAATGAAACGCATTTGAAGGCTAACGAATATAGGCAAAACAACTGAATTAAAACGGGTACTCATAAAATGAAAACACTCAAACTTGGACTCATTACTGACATTCATCATGGTCCCAACACTCCTAGTAAGCGTGGTTATAAAGTCTTGGAGTTGTTGGAGGAATTTGTTTACGAAATGAACCAAAAACAAGCAGATCTAGTTATTGATCTTGGTGACAGAATAAGTGGCATTAATAAGCAAACTGATATGCAACTCCAGCGTGAAGTAATTGCAATTTTTAAGCAACTTTCAATGCCACACGTTCACCTTTTGGGAAATCATGACCTTGAACATCTCAGTAAAGAAGATAATGCCAAAGTTTTAGGCGCTTCAGTAGCGCATCAAAGTCTAGATATCAAAGGCTATCATCTTGTTTTTTGGCAACCTGATCCTATTTTTCCAGAGGGATTCATAGCAACACAAGAACAATTGGCTTGGTTAAGAAAAGATTTAAAAGAGTCTTTAATTCCAAGTATCTTATTTACCCACGCTCCTTTTAGTGACCCTATACTGGGTAATTACTACTTTGAATCAGCTCCTAAACACTACGCTAGCAATAAAGATACTCAAGCTATAAGAAGCATTTTTGCTCCTAGCAATGTAGTTGCTTGCATTTCAGGACATGTTCACCGGAACAATCTAACCAGCATTAGCGATGTGCACCACATCACTCTGCAATCTCTAACAGAAAGCCTCACAACAGCAGGAGAAGCCTCAGCGTCATGGGCATGGCTCGAGCTTGAGGATTACTTAAAACTAGAACTAAGAGGCAAGGATACTCTTGAACTTCTTTTACCCCTTCGGGTCAAAAGACAAACTTGTTTAGATGCAATTGCTTGGTCTCTAAGGCCTTAAAAAATCACGGATGTCGGGTAGCAGGGCACCGTCTCCAGCACCCCGCCCCCTAGGAACAAATCAAGC
>CAZWJZ010000111.1:0-3276 GCA_964634665.1 uncultured bacterium
CAGCGTGCTCTTGCCGCCGCCCGAGGGGCCGACGATGGCGAGGGATTCGCCTCTTGGGATGTCGAGGTCGATGCCTTCGAGCGCCCGCCTGCCGTCCTCGAACACGTACCCGACATCGCGTAGCGCGAGTTCTGCGTGCAGCTGATCCTTGGGAGCCGTGCCGGGCGCGACGCTTCGCCGCACGTGGTCTTCGGCACGGTCCAGGTTTGCAATGGACGCTGTGACGATCGAGACGCCGGCGGCCGCAACCCTCATGCTGTTGACGCTTGCAATGACCCGACCGGTCGGAGCGAGCGCACGAAGGGCAGCGGCGATAACCAAACCGACGTATGCGACGGCTTCGTCCCCGCCGATGATGGTGCTCGCCGTGACGGCGATGATCACGGCGCCGACGACGAGCATTGCTTCGAGGTAGTAGCGCGGCAGGATCTGGAAGAAGACGTTGCGTCGGCGGAGTGGGCGCAGCGCGTCGGTGATCGCCCGATAGCCCGTGTCGAAGTACGATTCGAGCGACATGCTCTGGATGGTCTTGACGCCGTTGAGACCTTCTTGAACCTGGCGGATCGCCTGTGCGTTGAGTTCCTCGCTCCGCTGACCGATGGTGCGTGTCGCATTGCTGAGTCCTGCGACGAAGCCGAGCGATGCGAAGATCAGGTAGGCGCCGGTGATCGCCGATACGAGCGGATCGGCGGCGAGCAGAACTGCAGCTATGACGAACAGGACGACGAGGTCGCCGACTGCGAGCGTGGCGGGGATCAAGATGCTGCGAACGATGCTGTTGAGCGAAGAGTTGAGGGCGCGCAACGCGTCGGCAGAGTTCGACCTGCGATGAAGTGTGACCGGCGCCCGAACGTAGCGGGAGAAGAGTCGGGTCGCCAGGCGTGCCTCGGCGTTGTTCATCTCGGTCAGGAACAGCCATGTGAAGCCGGCGCCGAACGCCGACTTGGCGAGCAGGAGAGCGACGACGAGGCCACCGGCAGTTGCGAGGATGGCGCCATCGCCGTCGATGCCGAAGATGCGGCTGACCAGGCCGAGGTTCTCGCCGGCATCCGACTGGTCCCCGTCGGCGATAGTCTCGATGATCGGAAACAAGAGGGCGAGGGCGAATCCCTCCAACAAGGCGATGCCGACCGCAGGAATGAGTGCGAAGCTCACCACCAAGCGGCCTCGTCTGTCGAGTAGCCGGTAACTCGTGGAGATGACACCCATGTCAGCGGCACCGAACCGAGCATATGGTCGCCTTCGCAGAACCTTCCGGAGAACTGTCAGCGGAGAGACCCCCACGCCGACTTCGTATTCGGGATGGTCTGCGTCCAGTGGGGCACGAAGCGGCTACCGCGCCCGAGATCAGGTCAGCTATCTGATCCAGGATCTGCGACGTCTGAGTGGAGGGCGGTGGTTTCGGGTCTGGGGGGCGCTTTTCAGTGCGCCGTTCGTGGCTGTCTTCTGGTATCGCGCAGAGCGGACGCTGTACTTGGCATTCGGACGAGCTTTCGTGGTGATGCGAGTGGTGCTCGCCCCGGTGAGGGCCTTGCTTCGGCCGCTTCGGTGCAATTGCGATCTGCAGTACACGGCCGCGATCGGGCCTGGGCTTCAGGTGCAGCATCCGAACATGGGCGTCACGCTGTCGGGCCGCGTCGTGATGGGGCGCAACGTGACGATTGCAGGTGGCGTCGCCATCGGCAGCCGGCATCGGGGCGCGGGTCCCGGCGATGTGATGATCGGCAACGGGGTCACCATCGGCATGAACGCCATTGTGCTCGGTCCTCTGTCGATCGGCGACGGAGCGATCGTGGGCGCCGGTGCAGTTCTGATGCAGGACGTCGCTGCGAACGATCGAGTGGCCGGCGTACCAGCCAGATCGACGAAGACCAGAGGCTGACAGCGCCCTCATGCCTCGTCGATCACGTTGAGGAAGTCCGCTGCCCGCCGAACTGCCGGATCCAGTGCTTCGACGGTCGAGCGTGCGATGTCGAACGTGGCACCGGCGCCGCCGAACTCGGGGTGGATGCCGAGGTAGACGGAGAGCATCGATCGGTCGGCGCCGACGGGCTTCGTGCCGCGATGAAACCCTGTGGTGTCCGCGATGATGACCGATCCCGCGGGCGCGTGGAGCTCGCAGATGCTGGACGATCCATAGAGCTCGGCCACTTCGTCGTCTGTCCATCGCTTCTTCGAGACGAGTTCGCGGCGGCGACGGTGGCTTCCGCGCACATAGGTGAATGCGCCACCTCCCGGTCCGACGTCGTGGAGGTACGCGAAGCACTTGACGAACCGGGGGCTGTTGCCGTCGCGGTGGAAGAAGAGAGTGCCCGCAGCCGGCAGGTCGTTGACGAAGCTCTTCCGGAGATTGATGCCCATCACGGCCGGAGGGCAGCGGAGGTACGAGTTGGCGACGGACATGATCGTCGGGTCGAACGCAACCCTCACAGCTGCTGCCGAGACCATGAGTGGTTGGGCGACGCTTGCCGATGCCGTCCAATCTCGGAATGCGTGTTGTCCTGCGGCGAGGCGGTTGTCGTCGACTGGTACACGTGCCAGTTCGCCTTCGCCGCTTCCGCCCTCGATCATGTCCCAGACGGTGCTGAGCCCGGTGGCCGTATCGAGGGAACGCTCGAGGTCGGTTCCGATCTCGTCGAGGAGGGCGAGGTCGATGGCGTCGGGGACGATCACGTAGCCGTCGCGTCGGAGGTGTCGCAGAAGCGTCGAGTCGACAGCAGCCGTGGGCGTGGGTGTGCCTGCGAGCGCTCGCCGGCGCCGGAGGCGGTCGCGGTGAAAGGCCGACATCGCTCCGACGTGTCGGCGGTAGCGGTAGGACTTGATCCGCAACCGATCTATGTGCGCGCGTGCGTCCTTCTGCAGAACCGCGGTGGTGGTCGTCATCGGCCGACGCGCTTTCGGGCGCTGCGGATGAGCGGTGCGACTGCGGGTTCGCGCAGGTCGTGCATGATGAGCCGGAGTTGAATGCGGGTGGCGCCCGGTGTCATGGTTCCTCGGCGGTGGAAGCCGCGATTGTTCGCAACGATGAGCGTGTTGGGCTCGACCTCGATCGGGGTGTGGTGGAGTCCTAGCCGCTCGGCGTGTTCGTCCCGCGGGCCGATCCTGCCGTTCTGGATTGCGTCGGGGGGGATGAGGTCGATTCGGCCGGCCCGCCAGTGTGCGCAATCGACCGAGTAATCGCGTTCGAAGCGGAGTCGGTCGAGGGTGAGTGCGTGGGAGCCGAGGACGTACTCGAATGCGCCTTGGGTACGCCCGTTGGCGGCCAGTGCGTAGAAC
>CAZWJZ010000111.1:3286-11327 GCA_964634665.1 uncultured bacterium
TGGGGAAGTGGCGGTCGGCGTGGGAGACGAGCAGGTTGTCGGTCTCGTCGACCACCCCTTGGCGCAGGTGGAGGTGCTCGTAGACGACGGCCGACGGTTGGGCGTTGCGATGGCATCCCATGACGGACTGCACCAGCAGCGCTATGCGTCTGTCGTCGACGAAGTACCCGAACAGCGGCTCCGCCCAGTCGGGTCGGGGGCTGTCTCGCCGGAGTACTGCCTGGACCCAGTCGAGGCGATCGTGGTCTCGGTGCCGATCGCCTTGGTCGCCCGGGTTGAACTCGACCAGATCGGAGTCGTGCCATCGCGTGGCCGCTTCGATCACTGCGGCATGCGCGGCGGGCGGGAGGAAGTCGGGGATCGCCACGACGCCGTCGTGTCGTAGCGTCTCGCAGTGAGCCGCCAGCTCGGCGTCGAGTTCCTTCGGTGACCGCACCACTAAACGGCGCCCCGCCTCGTACAACATGCGGCAGGGCTGGAGGCCGAGCTGGTTGGCCAGAACCGACCCGCGTGTGTAGGGAGGCGGCACCGACACTGCACGATTGAGGGCCTTCAGTCGGTCCGCCATCATGAGCTCCTTGGTTGTGGACCTTCTGCTGCGAGGTGAGGTCGGTCGGGTTCTTCTGCATGATCGATCAAGAGTCGTCGCGCTTCTTCGGGCAGGGCGCAGACGACCGCACGGAACTTGCCCGATGCGGTGCGTTCGATTGCGGCCACGGGTTCGAAGTCGATGGCCATGTCGCCCATGCGATCGCGCAACGCCGCGCTGATCGTTTGTTCGCTGACGGTCGTGTCGCTGTCGGGGTCCGGGACGTACCGGACGAGGAGGCGATCGATGGCGGTCTGGACGATCTGCGCCTCGGCGACGCCGGTGCCCGCCTTGAAGACGGGGTCGAGTCGCCCGACGGGGCGGCCCTCGCGGGTGTAGAGCACGTCGTCGCTTCGGCCGTCGATGGCGCCGATGAGCGGCAGGGTTCGACCACAGGGGCATTGCTCGTCGAGGAGGGCCGCACGGTCTCCGACGCGATAGCGGATCAGGGGCATGTCGGCGTTGACAAGGCCGGTGGCGACGATGTCGCCGACTACGCCGGTGGGCTGGTCGATCTCGACGATGCCTGCGTCGGGCCACAGGTGCATCCGGCCATGTTCGCACTCGCTCCCGGCTGCGACAGCCTCCGACATACCGTAGGTCTCACGGACGGGACATCCGAATGCCGCTGAGATGGCGTCCCGCTGGTGGTCGTACAGCGGTTCGGCATTGGTGATGACGACGTGCAGGTCGACGTCTCGGCGTTTGTGCCGGAGCGCATGGCGCGCAAGCGCATAGACCGACGACGGGTAGGCGAGGATGTAGCGGATCCGGCGGCGGACGAGCTCATCGAGATAGGCGCCGATGGTGCGGTCGTCGAGGTGGTAGCTCGACAGGTACAGCTGGTTGAGGGGTTGGTTCCAGACCCAGTAGGGCGGCGTGCGCCGTTGGACCGGCACGACGAGTTGCCCGCCGACGATTGCCCATCGATCGTCGAGCGAGACGCCGTACCACCGCCGCCAGCGGGCTTCCGACATCGCATACCAAAGGCGCACGGTGTCGCGATGCAACCAGATGTCGAGCGATGCGCCGGTGGTGCCGCTGGTGTGATCGTGGATCAGGGATCGGTGCGATAGGTCGTCGGCGACGTATTGGTCGTTGGCCGAACGCAGCTCGGCCTTCTCGAGGGTCGGCCAGCTCGCGAGGTCGCGCCAGTCCATCTCCGATCCGTCCCAGTGGCGTCGGTACGCGGGCACGTGGAAGCGGGCGCGTTCGAGGACGTGTCCGAGTCGCTCGTGCTGCCAGGTCCGCCACTGATCGGCGCTCCAGTGATCACGCTCGAGAACCTCGGCGACCAGGGCTTCTGTATCGGGTCCGTAGCGCTGGTGCCGGAGCTGGAGACCGCGTGCGCTGGCCATGAGGGAACGCCCCTTGGGCGGCATGCGCTGATAGAGCGTCGTTGCGACACGCATGGCCGGCGTGGTCATGGCGAGTGCGCCGCGTCGCGTCCGCTGCCGGTCGCGGTCTGCGACGTGGTTCCGTTGCAGTGTGGGGCACACGTCTCGAACATCATCTGAAAGCGGGTCGACTGCCCGCGCCCTCCGCCCATGAGCTGGTTATCGCCGAACGCTATGGCGGTCGAAGCCCGATCGCAAGGTCACGCCTCGGTCTCTGGGTCCTCCGGCTCCCGTGGTGCCGGTCGGTCGTGTGCGGCTGTCACGGTCAGCACACGGAACGTGTCCAAGGTCTCTGCGGGCTGGTCCAATCCTGTCGGCAGCCGCGCAGTCATGCCGGCGAGGGGGACGACGACGTCGTCACCGTCGTAGACGCCGGAGACGAGAGGCTCGGCTTCGAGATTCTGCGCATTGCGGATCTCGTAGGAATCACCGGCCTCGAGAATGCTGGAGAGGTCGATGGTGACCTCGGCAGCGCCGGACCAAGTGAGTACGGCGACGTTGGCACGGTCGTCGTCGTAGCGATTCGGCACGACCACAACGGTGTCCGCCGGGGGTTCGGGGGAGTGCGTGCTGTTCGCGTCGCGGACTGGCTGTTGCCAGGTCGCGAACGTGCCGCCCGGGAAGAGATCGTTGCCGTGGTACCGGTTGCGGTCCCACTCCGTGAGCTCGGTATCGAGTACCTGTATCGGCCCACCATCGGCGGTGAAGATCTCGTTGTCGGAGCCGACGAACCCGGTCCAGTTCCGTACCACGAGGCTCGGGCCGTCGCTCGTTCCGACGATTCGGTTGCCGCGCAGTTCGAGGCCCGAATTGTTCGGATTGGTATAGCCGAACTGGGCGGGCGCCGGACCGGCGAGCGTGTTGCCGACGAAGACGATGTCGGCGACCGGCGTGCCGGCGCCGACGAGCACGGCCCAGGCGCTGGGGTCCGCCGACAGGGCGCCGGCGCCTGCGACGATGTTGTTGATGACCTGGAGGTTCGTCACCATCCCGTTGGTGGCGAAGGCGTGGATGCCGTAGCCGAAGTTGTCGACGATGATGTTCGCGTCGATGAGGACGGGTTCGCCGTCGTTCTGGACGTAGAGGCCGTGGCCATGGCCTCCGTCTGGCCCCTCCCACCCGCAGTTCGAGATGATGTTGCCGTGTACCTCGGCGTTCTCGGCGGCGGACCACACACCGACGCAGCTACCCCCGTCGTGGATGTAGTTGCCGATGAGCGAGATCGACTCGCCGAAGATCTGGACGAGACCCGCACGGCCGAGAGAACCGGATTCGCTGCGCTCGCGGCTGGGTTCGGAGTTGGTGATCTCCAGGTCGACGAATCGGGCATGGGCGCCGGCGATGTTGAGTGCTTCTGCGTCGATCGGTTCGGCGCCGAATCCATCGATGACGGCGTGTTCCCCCTCGAAGGGCCGTACCGTGATCGGCTGGTCGGATGTGCCGACGAGCTCGCTCGTGAAGTAGCCGACGTAGGTGCCGCCCCGCAGAAAGACGGTTGTGCCAGGAGCAATCTCTTGCGACAACAACGTCTCGGCCAAGTCGGCGGGATCAGTGAGGGTGCCGGTGCCGTCCGCGTCGGGGGCAACGTAGAAGGCTGTGAGTTCGAGGGGTGCCGGTTCGTCAGCTTCGGGATCGTCGCCTGTCGCACCGACGGTGCCGGCTGATTCGGTGATGGCGTCGGGGGCGTCTGCGGTCCGCTCGTGCACTTGCTCGAGGGTGGACCGCCCGTCGTCGGCCGGCCTGTCGAGAAAGACGAACACGGCGGCGAGGGCGAGGGCGCTGAAGACGACCACGAAGGTCAGGCGAGAGCTCGTTGTCAATGATCCCACCCTGTCATCGTCGACCGATTTCGCGGGCGGGTACGCCCCCGACGATGGTGCGTGGCGCCACGTCCCGACTGACCACTGCTCCCGCAGCGATGACCGAGCCCGAACCGATCGTGACGCCGGCGAGGATGATGGCTCGTGCGCCGATCCAGACGTCGTCGCCGACGACGACAGGTGCGATGTCTGATCCCTGTTCGCGAATCGGTCGGTCACCGTCGAAGCGGTGATTGGCCGTGTAGATGATGACGTCGGGGCCGATCATCACGTCATCTCCGATGCTGATGGCTGCGTCCTGGCCGAGCACCAGGTTCTTTCCGAGGCCGCTGCGGTCACCGATGCTGATGCGGTCACCACGTCCGAAGTAGACGCCGCTGCGGATGTCGATGTCCCTGCCGGTCGATGCGAAGATCCGACGACATGCCCAACTGCGAAGGCGGTTGGGCAGGGCGTGCGGGCTCTCGGGTGCGGGGAGCATCCGCAGGAGCCCGTAGTAGAGGGCCAGCCAGACTGTCGCCATAACCCGCTCCCTCTTCGGCTCGTCGCTGTGGCTTCGGCCATCGCAGCCGTCGCCATGGTAGTGCAGCAGGGCCGAGCGCCGGGCTGCATGCCGACGCTCGGGGCTCTCGTCGGACGGGTCGTTAGGACCACCAGCGACGCAGTGTGCTGTCCCGGTTCGCGGTCGCACGGGTAACCTCACCCTGGCGGAATGGGCGTGGTGCCATCACCGCGTGCGATCGAAGGGCGAGAGGCGCAGAGGCGATGTACATCGAGAACGCGACCGGGTCCATGGATGGTGAGGCTCGGCGGCATCTCCAGACGCTGATGCGGCGACGCTGGGTGCTCATCGCTGCGCTCTGCTTTGGCCTGCTCTACGGGCTGTACAGCGTGTCCGAGGGAGATGACACGTGGTCGACCTCGTCGGTTGTCCGTGTGCCGGATCCCACGCAGTCGTCCGTGTTCAGCTCGGATCGAGGCGAGACCGGATCGAACAACGACACCGAACGAATCATTGCCTCGGCGATCCAGTTGATTCGTGGCAACGAGGTCGAGAGCATCGTCTCGACGCAGTTGGGGCCTGACCGCGCTGCGCAGATCTCCCTGTTCGAGGTCTCGTCGGTCTCGGACACGTTGTTCGTCCAGATCCGGGTGGACAGTCTCGACCCAGCCGTGGCGCTCGACGCGAGCCGGACGTACGCCGAGGCGTACGTCCAGGAACAGAGTCGCCTCGACGTGCGCGACCTGGAGACCCGTGCCACCAACTTGCGTTCGTCGGCTGACGAACTCGACGGTGTCATCGAACGCATCGACGAGGACCTCGACCTGATCGAGGAAGACCTCGTGGGTCTCGAGATCGCGTTGCAGCAGCTGAACCGGACGTTCGACGAGAGCAACTCCATTCCGGCTGCGCTGGTGCCGACAACCATCGAGCAACGTGATCTCGACCGTCGCAAGACCATTCTCCTCGGCGAGAGGGCGCGTCGGTCGGAGGAGCAGACGTTCTTGCGGCAGGAGGCGTCGAACCTCGACATCGAGGCGTCGTACCGACGTCAGACCGGTGCGCAGATCGTGTCGCCACCTGAGTCGCCGGAGTTGGTGCAGAACAGCAGTGTCTTGCGCAACGTGGTGCTGTTCGGAATTCTCGGCGCCATGCTCGGGGTGGCGCTTGCATTGGCCCTCGAATACTTCGACTCCCGCGTCAAGGACATGTCAGATCTGCACGACCTCGCTCCGGAGGTGCCGGTCATCGGGGCCGTGCCACGGATGACCAGCACGCTCAATCAGCCACACCTGGCGGTGTCGACCGGCAAACCGTGGTACGCCGCGGAGGCTTACCGGTCACTGCGGACTTCGCTGCTTGCGATGTACGGCAGCAATCGCCGGTCCTTCGTCATCTCGAGTGCGGGGGCGAGCGCGGGCAAGAGCGTGACTGTCGTCAACTTGGCGGTCAGTCTGGCGCAGTCGGGGTTCTCGACGCTCGTGATCGACGCCAACCTCAGACGACCGTCTGTGCACATGAAGCTCGGTACGGCCAACGATGCCGGCCTGGCACAGGTGGTCCCCAGCGGTGGTGACCCCGGATCGTTCATCGTGTCCTCGCCGCTGGCCGCCGGCCTCAGCGTTCTGCCTGCGGGTCCACCGCCGGCGAACCCCGCAGAGCTGCTCGGGTCCCGTCGCATGGTCGAATTGATCGAGTGGGCGCAGTCGCACTACCACTACGTGCTGGTCGACACCCCGCCCTTGGACGTGTACACCGACGCTGCGGTCATGGCGCATCATCTGGGTGGCCTGATCGTCGTCGTGCGGTTCGATGCCACTGACCACAGGCGCCTGTCCGAGACGCTCGAACAGCTCGAAACCAGCGGCATTCCGCTGCTCGGGTTCATCGTGAACGGCCGCAAGCCTTCGCACTCGCGTGCCCAGCGTTACGCCCGAAGCGTCGGAGTCCGCAACTTCCGCACGCTGTGGACTGACCGGGCCACCAAGTTTCCCGAGGGCTCCGATTCTGGCGCCGAGCGACGGGTCGGTAGTGCGTACCCCGACGAGAAGGTCGGCCTCGAGCCGGCGCTGTTGTCCACCGCAGAGATGCCCCATGCGTCTTCGGGGATCCAGTCCTACGACGGGGGGGATTCTGAGCCGCATCCCACGTTGTGGGATGCGGCGCCCGACAGGATTGCGTCGCCCGCCTATGCCGAGAGTGACACCGACGACGATGACGACGACATCTCTGCGCTATCGCTAGCGGATCGTCGCAAGTCGTGAAGGTCGTGGTCACGGGCGCCGCCGGTTTCATCGGTGGCAACCTCATGCGCCATCTGCTCGCATTGCCCGAGATCACGAGCGTGGTCGGGGTCGACAATTTGTCCAATGGACGTCGCAGCAACGTCCCGGTCGCCGACCGGGCGGTCTTCGTCGAAGCCGACATCGCGGACGCAGCGCGCATGGACGAGGCGCTCGATGGCGCATCGACGGTGGTGCATCTGGCGGCGCTCGGGTCGGTGCCTCGGTCCATCCAGGACCCCCTGTCGACGCACGTGAACAACGCCACAGGCACGTTGTGTGTCCTCGAGGCGGCTCGGCGTGCCGGCAACGTGCACACAGTGGTCGCCTCGTCGTCGAGCGTCTACGGTGCCACGCCCGATCTGCCCAAACACGAGGCGCTGCCTACTCGGCCCATGAGCCCGTATGCAGCGTCGAAGCTGGCTGCCGAGTGGTACGCACTGGCGTACCAGCACTCGATGGACCTGCCGGTACTGGCCTTCCGGTTCTTCAACGTGTTCGGCCCGTTGCAGCCGGCCGACCATGTGTACGCAGCAGTTATCCCGCGGTTCGTGCACGCTGCGCTGTCGGGCGCGCCGCTGACGGTGAACGGTGATGGCGAGCAGACGCGGGATTTCACGTTCGTGGACACGGTGTGTGCGGTGCTCGGGCGGGCTGTGGTCGAGAAGACGACGTCGCCCGAGCCGGTGAACCTGGCGTTCGGGGTACCTCTGTCGTTGCTCGAGGTGATTGCGCAGCTCGAGGAGTTGCTCGGGGTCGAGGTCGAGCGCCACCACGTCGAGCCTCGTGTCGGCGATGTCCGTCACTCCGACGCGGACTGCAGTCGGTTGGTCGAGCTCTTTCCTGGTGTGTCGGCCGTGGCATTCGCAGTCGGGCTGGCCAGGACGGTCGAGTGGTTCCGCTCGGCGGGCTGAGTCCTGTCAGTGGCGCGCACGACGCCGCGCCCGAAGGGTGTCGATACCTGAGACCAGTCGAACGCTCCGGGTGAGGTGCTGTAGGAGGCTCAGTGGGTCGGTGGGCATCTGCTGCCGGGTGCGATAGAGCTCTTCCAGGGCATCGCCCAGTGCGGCGAGTGAGTAGTTGGAGACGATCGCATCCCGTGCGTTGTGGCCCAGTGTCTCGATACGTTCGCGATCGCGAAGCAATGCGTCGACGGTCTCGATGAGGGCGTCGAGGTCGCCTCGGGGCTCGACGATGAGGCCGGTGATCCCGTGATCGATCACTTCGCGAACGCCGCCTTCGGGATAGGCCACGACGGCCATCTCTGTCGCCATGGCCTCCAGGATGACGTTGGGCATGCCGTCACCGGGATCGGCGGTGAATACGAGTATGTCGGAGCTGCGGTAGAAGGGCAGAGGATCGGAATCGCCGTCGAAGGTGAGTAGCTGCTGATCGAGGCCGAGCGAGCGGGCCAGGACTTCGAGTGGGGCTCGCTGGTCGCCGGCTCCCAC
>CAZWJZ010000111.1:11337-12639 GCA_964634665.1 uncultured bacterium
GCTGCGACGTTGTGACCGCGGTCTCGCAGCGCGGCGACGAGGTGCACGAATCGATCGACCCGCTTCTGGGTGTTCAGCCGGCCCAGCGACAGGAGACGAAGTCCGCCGGCGCGCGGACCATGTGGGCTGAAGTAGTCGGTGTCGACGGCATTGGGGAGGTAGCACAGGTTCTGGCGGGGCACGCCGAGCTGCACCATGCCGTCGACCGCCCGCTCGGTGTTGCCTGCGACGGCGCGGGGCACGTACAGCGCCACTCGGCCGAGGAGGCCGATCTCGTCGAGGACGGACTCGGGTTGTCCCCGCAGCGCCCCTATCGAGGGTCGGCGCAGGATGACGCCGAGGAGGAGCGCGTAGGAGGTCACCCAGTTGTGGGCCGCCTGGATGATGTCGGGATCGAAGGCGCGAGCGGTGCGGATGACGTCGCGAAGCCTGCGCACGAAGGAGGTCTCGCGTCGGTCGAGGACGATGACCTGGGCTGCGGTGGCCCGGAACGCCGGCTCGAGCGAGCCTCCTGATTCGAGGCCGATGACCATGACGTCGTGGCCACGTTCGAGGAGAACGCGCACCATGTTGAGGTTCTGCCGCTCGGCGCCGCCGGTGCGCAGCGTGCCGGCGACGAAGAGAATGCGTTCCGTCACCAGCCGGTCGCCTCTGCAGTTGGAGATCTCATACCGTCACGCTAGAGGCTCGGAGCCACCGGATCCGAATGGGCAGGCGTGTCGGGTCCCAGGCAGGCAGCTCCAGGGCAGTCCAGCACCGCTTCGACTACTTGACGCCTTCGTTGCGGAGTACGGCGGGGATGCGAGACCCTCTGGGAAGGAAGTCCCGACCGCCCGCCGGACCGTCACGAACGTCCCGTATGGGCTCCCCGCCGCAGCGGGCTCGATCGCACGATGTGGCGTCGCGGCCGAGTGCCGTGACCGCTGTCGAACACGCTCTGGTCCGTATGGCCCATTGACTGGTGGACGGTCTGAGCCGATGGTCCTGATCTGCTGGCTTCGATCAGGCCTTTCGTGCAGCCTGACTGCCGCAGCGGCGGGTGCAGCTTGTTCACGCTCGTCGCAGTACGGGCTGTCGACAGAGCGTCGGGAGCCGCCGGTGTAGGGAGCGGTTCGCGATGTCATTCAGGTTGGCGACTCTTTCGGCACAGCGCTGGACCTGGCGCGTCACCGTCGTCGCCTTGCTCGCAGGCTTGCTGGCGTTGGCCCCCAACGCCGGCGAACAGAGCCGCTCCGAAGTCGAAGACCGGGCCGTCGAGGAGATGCGCGGCCCTGTGGTTCCCAATGCCCCCGGGGACCCCGA
>CAZWJZ010000112.1:0-9443 GCA_964634665.1 uncultured bacterium
CATTAAAATTACTCCTTTACTTACAGATAGGATGATTATTTAATTCAGCTAGCCTTAGTATAAGAAGTCATTCTCTAGCCTTTTAAGATTACGACGCTACAGCATCTTAATCTTCGAGCTAGGAGAGTCAAAACAAAGACCCTAAGCCGATCTAATTTGTCACGCTTAGGCTGCTATAGACACCAAATACATCAGATAAGATTTAGATATGTAAAGCACCACCATTAACGCTCAAAGCAGCTTCTTTAACTACTTCGGCAAGCGTTGGGTGAGCATGCACAGTACGGGCCACATCTTCACTACTAGCCCTAAAGGTCATAGCAGTCACCAATTCAGCAATCAAATCACCTGCCTGCGCACCAATAATATGCGCACCCAAAATCTCATCTGTTTTAGCATCCGCCAGAATTTTGACCTTACCATCGGTCTCTGCAATAGCTCGAGCTCGACCATTTGCCATGTAAGGGAAAACGCCTTTTTTGTACTCTCGACCTGACTCTTTTAGTTGCTCTTCAGTTTTACCTAAACTTGCTATTTCAGGATGCGTGTAAACAATACCCGGAATAATGTTGTAGTCAACATGCCCAACTCCAGTTTTAAGCATTTCGACACAAGCAACCCCGTCCTCTTCAGCTTTATGCGCCAGCATTGGCCCTTCAATGACATCCCCAATGGCATAAATGCCTTTAATATTTGTTTCAAAATACTTATCAACCTTTATTCTGCCCCGCTCATCCAGCTCGAGTCCTAAAGCTTCCAGATCTAAGCCTTCAGTGTTAGGTTTACGACCTGTTGCTACAAGCACACGATCACACTTAATGGCCTCTTGCCCTTCTATTTCAACGGTGCAAGTTTTACCACGCTTAGATACCTTAGTAACACGCACACCTAGTTGAAACTCGAGTCCTTGTTTCTTAAAGATTTTTAGGGCTTCTTTAACGATTTCTGCGTCCATGCCGGGCAAAATGGTATTTACATACTCTAAAACCGTTACTTTTGCGCCAAGACGCTTCCAGACACTACCTAGCTCTAAGCCAATGACACCCGCACCAATTACCACCAGATGGTTAGGTACTTCACTATAATTAATAGCTTCATTACTGGTACTTATACACTCACCGTCAGGCTCTACCCCCGGAATGCTCGCCACACGACTTCCTGTTGCAATAATAATTTTGTCAGACTCGAGTGTTTGCTCTGCATCTTTACTCTGCACAGTGACTTGTCCTGCAGCTTTAATGCTTGCTAGACCTTGAAAAACGGTTATTTTGTTTTTCTTCATGAGGTAAGCAACACCGTCTGTGTTGGCTTTAACCACAGCATCTTTACGCTCGAGCATGGTTTTTAGGTCTAGTTTTACTTCACTTACGTTTATGCCGTGTTCTTGTAATTGTGTTTCTGCCTGATGATAGCGTTCGCTTGATTCAAGTAAGGCTTTGCTGGGTATGCAACCAACCCGTAGGCAAGTACCCCCAAGGGTAGCTTCTTTTTCGATAATGGCTACGTTGTAACCAAGTTGGGCTGCGCGTATGGCAGCTACATAGCCACCGGGTCCTGCACCAATAATAGTGATATCAAATTTAGACATAAGAGAAACTCCTTATAAGCACTTAACTATAAAACGAGTAGCTTTAATCGAATGTAAAGAATTGATAAGAATAGTTTTCACGCCTTACTTAATCAGGGTTGTACTCAAAAGCGAAATAAAAATCTACGCTAACGATAGTGCAAGCTTTTACCAAAAGGCAAAACGTAGAGACTCTAAATAAAATCTTAGCTATCCTTATTTATTGTTCATTACTTTCTTCATCTAGGTATACTCTTGAACATGAACATTCTTCTGGCAAGCAGTGAGGTTTATCCTTTTTCTAAAACAGGGGGCTTAGCAGATGTTGCTGGCGCACTGCCTGAAGCACTCGTTAAATTAGGCCATAAGGTTTTAGTGGTAAGCCCTTGGTACAAAACCCTAAAAGGTACAACGGCACCTTTATGGGTTGGTGATGAATGGGTAGCCTTTGACAGCAGCATAGAAACCTGTGGTATTGGGCACTTGCAACAAAAGGGCGTTGATTACGCCTTTATTAGTCACAGTTTTTTTCAACGCGATAGCCTTTATGGTTATGAAGATGACCTAAAGCGCTTTTGTTTATTTACCAGAGCCATTCCACAAGCTGCCGCCAAACTAGATTTTGTACCCGATGTGATTCATGCTAATGATTGGCACACAGCTTATTTACCTATGGTTTTAGAGCACGGTTGGCATATGCCCAGTGGCTTTGTACGCAAACCCAGTGTGTTCACTATTCATAATGTACAGTACCAAGGAAACTCTGCGCTTCAAGACACCCTAACGTGGTTGCGTTTGCCTAGCTTTTTAGCAGATAGCTTTATGAATTATTTTGGCAGTGCTAACGCCATGCAGGCGGGGTTAGGCTTTGCTGACCATGTAACAACCGTCAGCCCAACTTATGCTCAGGAAATTCAAACAGCCGAATATGCTTATGGGCTTGACGGTACTTTAAGGCATATTTCTAATAAGTTATCAGGCATTGTGAATGGCATTGATACGGACATTTGGAACCCAAAAACAGATACTGATATTGCCCAAACCTACACGCACAAGACTTTAGCGAAGAAGCAACTTAATAAACAGGCTTTATGTGAGCGTTTTGGCTTAGATGAAAGCAAACCTCTTATGGCTGTGGTATCTCGCTTAGCAGAACAAAAAGGCATTGATGTTTTCTTAGCTGCGGCTACTGAGTTACTGTGGCAAGACTGGAACATAGTGGTTTTAGGTTCAGGTGACGCTGCCCTTGAAGCTGACCTGTACCGTTTAAGTAGCCTCAACCCAAAACGCTTCGCAAGTTATGTTGCTTATGACGAACGCCTAGCACATCTTATTTATGCAGCTGCAGACACACTAGCTATTCCTAGTAGATTTGAACCTTGCGGCTTAACGCAACTCATTTCCATGCGCTACGGAACCCTACCCATAGCTCGAGCCACAGGGGGTCTGGTTGATACCATTAAGCATAGTGAGACTGGCTTTTTGTTTGAGCACCTCAGTCTAGAAGGCATTTTATGGGCCAGCAAAGTTGCTCGAGACGCTTTTGATAATAAAGCCTTCTGGCAATCCATGATGAAAAACGCCATGCAAGAAGACTATAGCTGGGAAAAATCAGCTCGGGCTTACATAGACCTTTATGAGTCTGTGGCTAAACTTTAAGTTATGAATGCTGATGTTCCTCAGATACCAACCGAGCCAAGTTGGCGTGCCTTGCTGAAAAATGGGCAAATTGATCAAGCTTTATTAAGCTATCAACTGAACGAAGTGCCTGACGCAGATGAATTACAAAGTCTTAAAGTTCTTTCAGCCATTCGGAATGCGTTACGAGAAAAAAACTGGCCTAAAGCCCTTAAACTGCTTGATACAAATGAAGATGCGCCTAACTTAGTCAACTGGGCTGACTTAAAAGCGCAACTCGTTACGCTTCAAAGCAGTGCTGAACTTATAGATCAACATGATAGCGCTGAAGCTTTAGCACAGCTAGAACAACTAGACTCTAAGTTATTAGAACCTGAGCTTGAAACGTTGCGTGGTACAGCCTTTATTTTTGAAAATGACATTACAAGTGCAAAAGCTGCATTTCAGCATGCCGTTACCTTAGACCCAAAGCACTATAGAGCCTTAACCAATTTAGGCAATCTTGCTTTAGAAGCAGGTGAAACCAATAGAGCGATTGAATTTTACGAAAAAGCCTTAAAAATAGAAGAGGATTTCCCTAACGCGCTGCATAATTTAGGCGTTGCTTACCGCAAAAAAGGGCATATGAACCAAAGTATTAAATACCTAAAGAAAGCACAAACTGCAAGCCAAAAAACCCTACGCGAAGAAGCTCGAGCTTCTTTAACTAACAGTAGTCCTCAGTTAAAGCGTTTTTTCAAATGGGCTATTTATGGCGTTATAGCTATTGTAGTTTTTTTTATTTTACGCTCACAAGGCTTGATTTAAGCCTTAGTTTGGATTCCCAAACCCTTAATACGTTACGGTTAAAAGTAACTCGAGTGTATGCGTGAATCCATACGTTAACCATTTATAGGAAATAGTTGCGCTTTATACTAGACTAATTTAATCGTGTCATAAGACTTGTCGAGTCTGACTGTAGTCCCTTAGGTCGGAATTATAAAGTCTAACGACATTCGTAATTCAGCTTGGTATTAGGCTTTAGCTATTCCTAACTGCTGATGCGCAAGCAACGTATTGTGAGGTTTTTGGCTAACGCTATTAAAACAAGAGTTTTGCCTATACAGTAGCTTGATGCTGTTTATAGGCTAGGAGAAAGAGTGGCTTATGTTTGAGGGTTTTTCTAAAACAACAGCGCAACTGCAAGATATTCAGATTCATTATGTTATGGGGGGTAGCGGGCCTCCCCTTTTACTGCTTCATGGCTACCCGCAATCGCATGTCATGTGGCATAAGGTTGCGCCGCGTTTGGCTGAGCATTTTACAGTAGTTGCCAGTGACTTACGCGGTTACGGGGATAGTGCTAAGCCAAAAACAAGTGCTGATCATGCGGTTTACTCAAAGCGTGCTACCGCTAAAGATCAAGTAGAGCTTATGGCTAGCTTGGGCTTTGAGAGTTTCTCAGTAGCTGGGCATGATCGTGGTGGGCGGGTTGCGCATCGTATGGCCTTAGATCATCCTGATAAGGTGGAGCGGTTAGCTGTCTTAGATATTGCGCCAACTTACAGCATGTACGCAAACACGGATTTTAATTTTGCGCTTGCTTATTATCATTGGTTTTTCTTGATTCAGCCTTATCCGCTGCCTGAAACCATGATTGGGGCTGACCCTGAATTTTATTTACGGAAAAAGTTTGGTCAGTGGGGTCGAGATGAAACAGCGTTTCCTGAAGAGGCAATGCAGGCGTATTTGCGCTGTTTTAAAGAAGAAACCATTCATGCAAGCTGCGAAGATTACCGGGCAAGCGCCACCATAGACATGGAGCACGACAAAGCAGATATTGACGCAGGCACAGGTATTCTTTGTCCTATATTGGCGTTGTGGGGTGAAAAAGGCTATGTCGGTAATAAGTACGATGTGCTAGCAGAATGGCGCAAATGGGCTACTGAAGTAAGTGGTTTTGGTTTACCAAGTGGGCACTACTTACCCGAAGAAGCTCCGAATGAAACAACAGCGGCTTTACTGAATTTTTTTAATGGCTAAAAGCATTTCAAATGAGTTAAAGCATGATTTTATTAAACGGAATCATGCTTTATTTTTACCTGAAACTGTACTCTCTACGAGCAAAACGCTTAAATCACTTTAGATTAACGCCATCATTTACTAGCAAGATGCTCCCCAACTCTCAGCGCTTGCGCAGCAATGGTGAGTGCAGGGTTCAAAGCGGTTGATGAGGGAAAAAAAGATGCATCCATAACGTATAGGTTAGCTAGCTCCCATGTTTTACAGTAGGCATCAAGCACGCTTGTTTCAGGGTCAGTACCAAAGCGCATGGTGCCACACTGATGTGAATTGGTTTCTATCGGCATGAGTTCCGTCACCATATCTTCAAAGCCTATAGCGCGCAGCATTTCTTGAGCATGCTGCATGAGTTTATTGTGGCTACCTAAACCCACAAATTCACGTCTAACCCGAATGCTGCCATCCGCGCCTAAAAGTACCCGATTATTAGGGTCAGGTAAATCTTCACTCATCACCCAAATATCTGCACTTCGTTTCGCCATAACTTCACTCTCTTGCTGAGATAAGTGCGGCTTACCATTGCGAATATAACCTGCAGCTTGTAATTTACCCATCACTTGCAAATTACCCATAGGGTGCTTATAGCTATCTGAACCAAAGTAAAAATCATTTAGCGCTAATGACTTTTGAAAGACATCGCTATTGTACTGCGTTGGATCAATCGCAATAAGGGTCGAGTTGATATGCGCCATGTAGTTACGCCCCACCTGATCTGAACCGTTAGCCAAGCCTTTCGGGTGCTTATTATTAGCTGAACGCAGCAGCAACGCCACCGAATTTGTTGCACCACAAGCCACTACAACCGTATCTGCAAAAAGCGTTTTAAACTCTCCTTCATGCTCAACCTCAACACCCACAACACGTTTAGCACTCGAGTCTGTAACTAGCTTTCTAACAAAAGTTTTGGTTTGCAAATCAACATTTGGGCTTGCTAGTGCAGGTCTTACAACACAAGATTCGGCGTCTCCTTTGGCGAGTAATTTACAAGGAAAGCCGTCGCAAGTTCCGCAACGAATGCATTTACCGCCTTCACGTAAATCAACCCCCACAGGAATTGAAAAGGGTGAGTAGCCTGCTGCTTTAAGGCGCTCACTTAAACTCTGCTGGTAAGGCTCGAGTGTTATGGCTGGGTAAGGAAAGGCTGTACTTCGCCATGGTTCTGTGGGGTCTTGTCCTTGTCTACCGTGTACAAGGTAAAGTTGTTCGGCTTGAGCGTAGTAGGGTTCTAAGTCTGCGTAGCTTATGGGCCATGCGGGTGATAAGCCTTCTGGATGTTCAGTAGCTTCAAAGTCTTGTTCTCTAAAGCGCGGGAAGGCTGCGCCGTACATTTTGCTGTTTCCACCTACAAAGTAGTAAGTTCCGGGCTGAAAGGCTCTGCCGCTAGCATCATCAAACCATTGTTCTTTGGCTTGGTAGCGTTTTTGACCAATGACCGCGTCAGCTTGCCAGTTTTCTTCTTCTTGAGGTAAAAAGTCTCCCCGCTCGAGCATGAGTATCTTTGCGCCTGAGTCTTTGAGTGCATAAGCGAGCGTGCCGCCCCCTATGCCTGTACCTATAATAATGATGTCGTAGTTTTTCATAGTTCTGCTTGTACCCTTCTGGCATACAGTTATGGTTAGTAAACAGTAAGCTTGTCTTAAACGTTATTTTTTCATTTAAACCCTTAAAGCTTTTTAGCAAGCCTTTATGTTCTTATTGATAAATGCATTATAACGCTTGTTATAAAACTCGTTAAGCTGCTCATGGTTATTTAATTGAATGATGCGCAGTTACTTTCATTCCTTTTAGCTTAATGCCTAACAGCTAGCAATGACGCTTCTTTATCTAAAAATAATTCCCAGCCTGTTTGCAAACCAAATCTAAATACTGTTTGTTTATTTTGAAGCTATGCTATTAGAAGGATTAAACGCTAAAGTAGACGAGATGATTTCTATTTTGGTGGTTGAAGATGAACTCAGCCTAGCGCAAACCATAGAGTTATATTTGCGTAATGAAGGCTATCAGACAGAACGCGCAGCAGATGGCGTGCGAGCCTTAGAATTATGGCGCGCCGTAAAACCTGATCTTATTATTTTAGATATAGGCTTACCTAAACTAGATGGCTTAGAAGTCTTAAAACGCATTCGCAGTGAATCAAATGTACCTGTCATTATGCTAACAGCTCGAGCTGAAGAATTAGATGAACTTTTAGGACTGGGCTTAGGGGCAGATGACTACATTGTAAAACCAGCTAGTGCTCGCAAGCTCATGGCTCGAGTTAAAACTGTGTTAAAGCGTAGTCAGTCTGAAGTGCAACAAGAAGTCTTGCGTTTAGATACTATTGAGTTAGATAGTTACAGTATCCAAGTTAAGGTTTCAGGTAAACATCTTTTATTAACCCCTACTGAGTTTCGCTTGCTTCATCATCTTATGCTTACGCCTAGTCGGGCGATTGAGCGCCTTGAGTTACTTGAGGTGTCTATGCCTGAAAGTGACGCTTTGGAGCGTGCTGTTGATATTCATATGACTAATTTAAGACGTAAGCTTAAAGATGCTGGCGCTAACGATGTTATTCAGACCGTAAGGGGTATTGGCTACCGCATTGAGGCTTAAATGAATCGTTTGTTTACTCGCATTATTCTGGCCATGCTGATTATCAGTTTTGTTTCTTTAGCTATTGTGCCTATTGCTCAAAGTATTGCCTTAAGGCGTGCATCTGAAAACTTTGAAACAGAATTTAGGGCGCTTATTAATGACCGAACTCAACCCTCACCTTGGTTTAGACAAAAAAATCCAGCTAGAAACAGATCTTTAGATGATGATATAAAGCCTTATGAGGATCTTGCTACAAACCCTAAACCACTGAACCCAAGGCGACCTAACCCTGCAGCTGATACAGATTTGCTTGCTGCAACGACAGTAGAAAACCTGAATGTACGCCTTTTTGATTACTTAAGTAGTTACCGTAGCGCGCAACGTCGTGGCGTTGTCTTTGGCGTAAGCATTGCTTTACTGGGCTGCATTTTGCTTAGTTTATGGTTAGCCAGAAGTCTAGCCAGACCCCTAGAAGCTGTGTCATTTGCAGCAGGTAACATTGCGCAAGGGAAACTCAACACTCGAGTGTCTTTGCGTAATGAAGCGCGTCAGCCTTTAGAAACGCAAGCTTTAGCGCACAATTTTAATACCATGGCGGGTCACTTAGAAGCTGCTGAGGGGCAACGCAAAGCCATGATTGCAGATATTGCTCACGAACTCAGAAATCCTATTGCTAGTATGCAATTTAGACTAGATGCCTTGTCTGACGGTTTACTCGAGTTTAATCAAAATGAGGCTGAGCAGTTAAACCTGCAAATTAGTTTGTTAGCTCGACTGATAGAGGATTTACGAACCTTATCTTTGGCTGACGCTGGGCAGTTGTCGCTTAATTTAGAGCGCTCTGAACTTAGTGCTGCCCTAAAGCAAAGTGTGAGCACACATGAAGAAAAAGCAAAAAACACAGGCGTGACACTCGAGCTTCAAATAGCAACTGAACTTTATGTCAACTTAGATAAGCAGCGTTTTAGCCAAATTATTAATAACTTGCTAGATAATGCTTTTAAGGTTTTAGAGGCAGGGAAAAGCATTAAGCTCGAGCTTTTTAACGAGGGTAATAAGGCTGTGATTTTGGTTTCGGATGATGGCCCTGGCATTGATAATCCTGCTACTATTTTTGAGCGCTTTGTAAGTGGTGAGCGTCGTGATGTGCAGACAAGTAGTGGCTTGGGCTTATCTATTGTAAAAACGCTTGTTGAGCTTCATGGGGGCAGCATAAGTGCTCGTAATAAGGCTCAGGGTGCTGAATTTAGATTAAGCTTGCCTCTTTTGGCTTAGGCTTTACGTTTAAGCAAAAACGTTTTCTTGTCTTTCTTCAAAAAATCTGGCTTCTGCCACGTGGGGCATGAGGGGTTTGGCAATAAAGTAGCCTTGTCCGTGGCTTGTTCCCATAGAAGCTAGGGTTTCAAGTTGATACTGCGTTTCTATGCCTTCAGCAACAACATCTAAATTAAGGCCTTTGGCTAGCGCTAAGATGGTTTTAATAATTTCTATATCTTGCCTGCCCCCCTCCATGCGCTGCACAAAAGAGCGGTCTATTTTTAAAGAGTCTAGCGGTAATTTATGCAAGTAACTTAGCGATGAGTAACCTGTACCAAAATCATCA
>CAZWJZ010000112.1:9453-12608 GCA_964634665.1 uncultured bacterium
CGCAATCTTGCAAGTGCTGCTGCACCTGCATCTGCTTTGGTCATCATGGCACCCTCAGTAACTTCTAGCTTAATGCTTTCAGGTGCTACATTTTGAGCACGCACTAAGGCGGCTATCTTGGCAGCGGCGCCGTCAAGCATAAGTTGACGGCTTGATAAGTTAATACTCATAAAAACATTTTGGGCTTTCAGAAATTGCTTTTGCCATGCTAGCGTCTGACGGCAAGCTTCTGTTACAACCCATTCATCTACGCGTAAGATAAGGTCTGTTTCTTCGGCAATAGGAATAAATTTATCTGGCGTTATAAAGCCTAATTCAGGATGCTTCCAGCGTAGTAAAGCTTCAAACCCAGCAAGCGTACGCGTACGTAAATCATGAATCGGTTGATACACAAGGCTTAACTGATTTTCGTCAATCGCGGTTCTTAAGTCAGCCTCTAAACTTAAGCGCTCAATAAAGCCTTGATACATAGATGAGTTAAACACCGTGAAGCTCGAGCCGCCTGCGCGTTTGGCAGAGTGCATGGCTACATCTGCATTTCTAAGAATATCTTCAGCCGTTTTGGTGCTGGCATTTACAAAAGCCATGCCAATGCTGGCAGTTGAGTAGATATCTAGATTTTCGAGTTTAAAAGCTTTACTTAGCACAGCATTTATACGCTCTACAATTACTTTGGCTGCCCTTGGGTTTGTTAAATTATTGAGTAGTACAGCAAATTCATCACCAGATAATCTAGCAACAATATCGCCTTCATTTACACAAGTTTTTAAGCGCTCAGAGAATTCTTTTAGTAAAGCGTCGCCCACCAAATGACCTAAACTGTCATTGGTAATTTTAAAGCGGTCTAAATCTAGGTAAAGCACAGCTGCATTTAGCTGCCCTCCTTCTTCACGTGCTAACAAGGCTTCTAAATAACGAATAAACAACGCTCTATTAGGTAGACCTGTAAGCGCATCATGCACAGCAGAATGCTCTAATTGCGCTTGCATTTCTTTACTTTGCGTGACATCTCTAGCAGAGGAAACAATATAGCCAGTTTCATCTCCTTCTGGTTTAAGCCACTGCATAGAGGCTTCTAAGTAAATAATTTTGCCCTCTTTGGTTTTAAAGGCATACTCTGTTAAAGGCAGAGTATTTTGGCTAAGCACTTCAAACTGCATACTCATAAAAGCTTGATCTTCGGTTATTAAGTGGTCTTGTAAAAGTTTACCTAAAAGCTCAGCAGGTTCATAGCCTGTGATGCGTTTACTCGAAGGGCTGGCATAAAGAAAGCGGCCTTCTTGATCATGAAAACTAATCAGGTCAGAGCTGTACTCAGCAAAAAGCCTAAAACGCTTCTCTGTTTGCAAACTCTTATTAAAAAGCTGACTTCTTTCAATAGCAATACTTAGCTGCTTGCGTATAGCAAGAATGAGCTTAAAATCAGCCTGACTAAACAAAGCTTGGGTATTCTCCAAACTCAATACACCCACAATGGTCTTTTTATAAAGTAGCGGCACAGCAATTTCAGAAAGCACGGTTTGCACTAGGGTTTTAACACCTTGGCTTTTATCCATGAGCAAAACAGGCCCAAGTGACTTCACAGCCTGCTTTACAGAACTATTAGGAACTGGCGTCTTAGCCTTAGAAATAGGTTTACCAGCAGCACAATTAAACACCAGCACGCCAGAATCTAGGCTATAAAAACTAACAAAACTGCCCTTAAACACATCCGCAATAGCATGAACCGCTAAAGGCATAAGATGATCAAAATCAAGCTCCGTTGCCAAAGAGCCCCGAACCCGCTCGAGTAAATCTAGCTCCCTCGTTTTTTGCTGACTTTGCTCATAGATACGCCTGTGCTGCATAAGGATTGTAAATTGCTCTAGCAAACGCTCGAGTTTGTCTTTTCCGTTTTGGCTTATGGGGGTGTTTTCAGGCTGATCTATGATAAGAATGGCGCTAAGTTCCAGGTCTACAAATAGAGCTTTGGTTTCACTTTGTATGGTTTTGTTTAGGCAAGCTTGCCGCTCACTCAGTAGGGCTTGTGCATTTAAACTGAGACTAGCTGAAGTACCTTGTTTATTAAACAAGAAATCATCTTTGTTTATTAGCTCAGCCTCGTTACCTCGATAGCTTTGTAATGTTTTTTGACAGGCTTTAGGTAAGCCGAGATGTGCAAGATAGCGATAGTGGTCTTTTGTTTTGACAACGAGGCTAGCTGTTTTTAGTTCAGAAACCAAACTAAGCCCTTTTTTAAAAAGCTGCTCGTACCATGTTTCTGAATTAACCTTTTCTAAGAATTCGTTGGTTAAGCTAAGAAGTGCTTTTTCAAACGCCAAATCATCAGGCACAAGCATGTAAGGCACTCCCATTCTGAAAGGATTTATAAATCTTAAGCAAAATCTTTAAAGCATATGAACTAGCAAGACCTAAAAGATTTAACGCAGCTGAACAGCTACTAATGAAGCAAGCAATAGCGTAGCTGTTATAACTGGCAATACTATGGCTATCGTCAAACTGAAACAAACCCATAACTCCTAAAGGTAAGTCGCCATTTGATAAGGTAGTAGCTAAAGCAAGGCGCTTAGGTTTAAAGTAGCATAGCTACTCTTACACCTTTATGACTGACACAAAAGCGCCTTAGTTGAAAAGATCTGTTGTTAATTTTTTACAAATAGGCTAGCTGGGTTTTTAGCTTCTAAACTAGAAGTTATAGATTTAGCTAAGCTTAACCCCAACGCTTTTAAGTCTTCTAAAGCTAAGGGTTGAGCATAAAAGTAACCTTGAACAAAGTCGCACTCTAAACGCTTAAGCAGATAAGCTTGCTCTTCATTTTCTACACCTTCAGCCACAACTTTAAGGTGTAATTGTTTAGCTAAGGCAAGAATAGTTTGCACAATGGCACTATCTTGCTGCATATGCTCAACAAAGGATTTATCAATCTTCAAAACATTAACAGGTAAGGCATGTAAATAACTTAAAGAAGAATAACCCGTACCAAAATCATCAATATGGACAGCTATGCCTTTCTCACGCAGTTTTTTAAGGCGCTCAACCATCACTGTGGTATCTTGCATAAGACTATACTCAGTAAGCTCGAGTCTGAGTCTTTCTGGTGCTAGTTGGGCTTGTGCTAAGCAGTTATCTAGGTAATCAAAGAAGTCACTACACTC
>CAZWJZ010000113.1:0-2591 GCA_964634665.1 uncultured bacterium
TTAATTCTTCGAAATGTATATTTAGGGGTGCGGAATCGCGGTTATAAAGTCTTACGACATTTATAATTCAGCTTAGTATCAAAAGTTCTAGAAATTTCTTCATTATATTGAACCCAAGAGATTCTCTGAGTCTATCCCTAAAAATGCATAGCCAAAATGCTTTCAAAGCTTGCTAGCAGCACATCAGCGTTAGCTTTATCAAAAGGCATGGGGGGTCTTATTTTTATAACGTTATGCAAAGGCCCATCTGTACCTAAAAGAATGTTTTGTTCGCGCATTCTATTTGAAATAAAAGAGGCTTCTTCTGCCGCAGGCTCTAAAGTATCTCTACTTTTGACAAGCTCAATACCAAGAAATAAACCTGAACCACGAATATCACCTATCAGTTCATAGCTTTCTTTAAGAGGTTTTAGATTTTCGAGTAAATAGTTACCTATTTCAAGTGCGTGCGCTTGCAAGTTTTCTTCTTGAACTATGCTTAATACGGTTTTGCCAATTTCACAACTTACATTATTACCACCAAAAGTAGCAAAGAACTCCATACCATTATTAAAACTATCAGCAATGGCTTGCGTAGTTATAACTGCGCCTAAAGGATGCCCATTGCCTATGGGCTTGCCTAATACCACAATGTCAGGAATAACGTTTTGCGCTTCAAAAGCGTAAAAGCTTTTACCTGTGCGACCATAAGCCGTTTGCACTTCATCTGCAATATAAAGCCCGCCCACTTTTTTCAGGTGTTTATGGGCTGCTTGCAAGTAGCCTTCAGGAAAAATAATTTGCCCCCCCACACTAGGGCAACTCTCAGCAATAAAACTAGCAGGTTCGTCAAGGCGCTCGAGTGTTTCTTTTATGTAGTTTGCATATTTATGGGCTGCATCTTTATCGCTAGCTTTGTACTTACCACGGTAAGTATCTGCTATGGCTACGGTGTGAACCCAGTCGGGTGCGCCTTGCCCGCCGGGGCCGTCGTGTTTGTACGGGCTTATATCTATGAGGCTGTTGCTGTGACCGTGGTAGGCACCTTCTTGCACAATGAGCTGTTTAGTGCCTGTGTGCGCTCGAGCGAGTCTTAAGGCAAGCTCGTTAGCTTCGCTGCCTGAACTGACAAAAAAGCAAGTGTTTAGGTTTTCGGGTAGAGTGGCGCTTAGTTGCTCTGCATAATCTAAAATACTGTCAGATAAGTAGCGGGTGTTGGTGTTTAAAATGCGCATTTGCTTTACGGCTGCGTCTACAACTTTGGGGTGTGCATGACCCACGTGAGGCACATTGTTATAAGCATCTAAGTATGTTTGGCCGGTTTCATCAAATAAGTATTGCGCGCGTCCGCGTAGCATTTTTAGTGGTTTTTTGTAGCCGATGCTTAGACTTTTGCCTAGTCGTTCTTGCCGTTTGGCGAAAGTTTCTTCTTTACTAGCTGCACTATAGCTGGTCAGCTTTTCATCTAGGCGTGTAATAAGGTTGGAATTTAAGCAAAAGGCTTGCCAGACCTCTACTTCACTGGCTTTAAATACGGCAGGAAAATCTGTATCTAAATCAAGCAGGTCAGTAATAATCTGAAAGTGCAAGTGGGGTGCCCAGCCACCATTTTCAGACCAATCACCTATATGGGCAATACTGTCACCTGCTTTAATGCTTTGCCCTTTTTTAAGTTCTAAGACATCTTTTCTTAAGTGACCATACAAGGTGTAAAAAGTGTCAGCTTTGGGGGTCTGATGCTCGAGTATCAAAATATGCCCATAATCTAAGGGTAGAGGATTTTCTGAAATAGCGTGCACGGTGCCGTTTAAGGGTGCATAGATGGGTGTGTCTACGTCAGCAAATAAGTCAAGCCCTAAGTGAATGGTGCGGCGGCTACTTAATGGGTGACTGCTGTCAGCAAATTCAGGCGCAGTATAAATGAGCCTGGGTTCATTATAGCGACCTATTCCTAGCTTACTTTTGCGTTCTTTCATAAGGTTAAAAACACGATCTGGCTCTAAACTCTCTTTATCGATGCGCGTGTCATAAGGTAAATCTGGGCTGGCAACACTTAAGTCTATAAGTACAGGGTTTGCGTCAAATAAAGCTTGCGGAAGAAGCGGCTGCACGGAACAGTTTTTAAGGTATGCGGTAATAGCTCGAGCTTTTTCTAGGGGTTCTAAATTGCAGATTTGTCTAAAGCTTGCCTCTACAAAGCTGGGCTTTAGTTTGACTAGCTTGGGTAGCGTCTTGCGAATGGGTTCTTGACTTACACGAAGATAAGCATCATCTGGCCTTAAGCTTTGCTGATGCGCGGCAATAGCGGCACTGGCACAAAGACGTAGGCAGGCTAGCGGGTAAAGCACTTTGAGTTCGGTTTCACTAAGGGGCGCAATAGAGTGATAGCCTTTGACAAGCGCTAAAGCAACAGCTAAAGGATCCTCCTTGTCTAACAGGGCATAAGCCATAGCTATAGCTAAATCATTAATGGTGTGACTATAAACCATGTCGCCAAAATCTATAATGCCTATTACCGACTGATTTTTACTATAAAGATCAATGCCACCTCCAACCATAATGTTGTAATCATTGGCATCATTATGAATAATGCTTTTGTCTAACTTTTCTAA
>CAZWJZ010000113.1:2601-4430 GCA_964634665.1 uncultured bacterium
CCAGTCATAAAGTATCTCAAGCTGTGCTGCTTTAGAAGTGTCTTTAATAAGGTGCTTATACCTATCGACTTCTTTAGGCGCATTTGCTAAATCCCAGTAGAAATCACGGTGTAACGCTTCATGATCAAAATTTCTTAATGCCTTATTTAACTTAGCAACCTGCTCTCCCAAAGCTTCAAAAAGATCTAAGCTCTGATAAGCTTGCTTAGCTAAGGGTTTACCCTCAACATAACTCAGGACTCGCAAAAAGTGCTGTTTCTCAGCTTGAACTGTTACAAACGCATCCCCGTTAAGGGTGCGAAGCAAAACCGCAGCGCCCTTTAAGTGCTTTGAGACATGCTCGAGTGCTGCGTTTTGGGCTTCTAAGAGTTCAGGGTTTTCGCTAGCATTGGTTATTTTTAAAACAAACTTTTTTTCGTTGTTTATGCTTAATACAAAGTTTTGGTCGCGTTCACTTGTTAAGAGCTTGGCGCTTGTTTTTAAACCGTAGTGCTTAGCTGCAAACTGTTCTGCTTCTTTTTCGGTAAATGTAGGATTATCTAATAGTGACATGAGGCTCCAAAGTAGCTTATGAGTTAGCCTTTAGCTTATCAAAAAGCTTAGGCTAAAATTAGCTTAGTTTCTTTTTCTTCTTACTTGCGTTTAGCTTCTTTTTTGCTAGGCTAGGCTGTTATGGTTTCTTATCCTGATTCGCTGTTTATTTCTCCTAAATCTACTATTGATAAAGCTCTTATGGTGCCGGGTTCTAAGAGTCTTACCAATAGGGCATTTGTTGTGGCTGCCTTAGCTGAGGGCTTGTCGGTTTTACGTGGTGGCCTTATTGCTGAAGATAGTGACGTGATGATTGCTGCCTTGCGTGATTTAGGCTTTGCCGTTGAGCTTGACGGTACAACGTTTAGCATAGCGGGTCTAGCTGGGCGTATTCCTCAAGCACAAGCGCAGCTTGACTTGCGTTTATCTGGTACATCCATTCGTTTTTTGACTGCCATGGTAGCTTTAGGGGAAGGTACTTTTGTTTTAGATGGTAATGAGCGCATGCGCGAACGGCCTATTCAAGATTTGCTTAGTTCGCTGAGTAATTTGGGGGTTAGCTCAGGAACGCAATTTGAGACGGGCTGCCCGCCTGTTATTGTTGAGGCTAAAGGCTTAGCGGGTGGCGAAACAAGCATTGCGGGTGACAGGTCATCGCAGTATTTATCTGCTTTGCTTATGGCTGCGCCTTATGCTAAAAGCTCTGTAACTATTCGTGTAACAGGTGAGCTTCAGTCAAAACCTTTTATTGACATGACGCTTAAACTTATGAAAGATTTTGGGGTTGAGGTAGAGCGAGATGGTTACGCTTCATTCACCATACGCCCACAAGTTTATAAAGCTCAAGACTATTTAATTGAGGGTGACGCAATGGCGGCAGGTTATTTTTGGGCAGCTGCAGCTATTACGGGGGGGCGGGTTCAAGTTGATAATGTAGGTAGTGACTCGATTCAGGGAGACAAAAGACTTGCTGATGTGCTAGCTGACATGGGTTGCGAAGTCAACTGGCAGGCAAGCAGTTGTGAAGTGATAGGGCCCAAAGGGGGTCGTTTAAAAGGCGGTACGTTTGACTTAAACGATATGCCTGATCAGGCACAAACCTTAGCGGTCGTGGCACTCTTTGCAGATAGCCCTGTGCGTATTAACAATGTGTGGAATATGCGAATTAAAGAAACAGATCGCTTAACTGCCGTACATAATGAACTCAAGAAATTTGGGGTTCAGGTTGAAGAAGGACATGCGTGACCCCTCTATTCAGACAACAACCCACTCTCAAAATGCTTTGCCATTTGCACAAT
>CAZWJZ010000113.1:4440-12578 GCA_964634665.1 uncultured bacterium
CATTCATCCCCTTAAAGCCTATAAGCCTAAGCTTAGCATTGACACCTATGGTGATCATCGTATGGCTATGGCCTTTGCCTTGGCAGGCTTGCGCGTAGCTCAGGTTGAGATTCAAGACCCTGCTTGTGTAGCCAAAACCTTTCCTAGCTTTTTTGATGTTTTAGGCAGCTTATGATTATTACTTTAGATGGTCCAGCTGCTTCAGGTAAATCTAGCGCAGCTAAAGAAATTGCGGATGCCCTCACTATTGCTTTTGTGTCAAGTGGCCTGCTGTACCGTGCAGCTACTTATTTAACGCTAAAGCATAAAGTCAGTGCAGAGCATGAAGATGAGGTACTCGAGCTTTTGGCAAAGCACAAAGTTGAACTTAAAGCCATTGCTAAAGAACCTAACCGTATGTTTATAGATAATCAAGATGTAAGCCGCGCGCTTCACACGGATGATGTAGACGCCAATGTATCAGCAGTTGCAAGTTTAGCTTCCCTGCGCGACTGGGTAAATGAACGCCTGCGTGAAGTAGAAGGATCTTTTGTTATTGAAGGTCGCGACATGGGCAAAGTTGTTTTCCCGAACGCAGAGCATAAATTCTATTTAAGCGCCAGCGCTCGAGTGCGAGCTGAGCGGCGGGTAGCTGAGCGTGATGCTGATTTAGAGGCGATTGAGGCTGCCATAAAGTTGCGTGATGAGAAAGATAAAAAGCAACTTGCGCCTGCTGAAGATGCTATTCATATTAATACAGATAAGCTAAGCTTAAATGAAGTTGTGGCAAGCGTCTTAGAGCACGTTAAGGCTACGTCTAACTAATCTCTAACTAAGTGAATGGAAATCAAATGACCCCGACAAGCTTGTTTACAACGAAAGCAAAAGATTTAAAACAGGTTGTCATTGTGAGTACGCATCATAAACCCACAGCGCATCCTATTGTTCACCGCATGGCAACTAAGCTCGAGTCTTTCGGGGTTGAGGTTTTACTGGATGTCAATGGGGTTAAGTCTCTGGCTGATTTGGCTAAAGAGGCTGATCTTGTTATGGCAGTTGGCGGAGATGGCACTATGTTATCTACTGCGCGGCGTTTGGTGGGTGCATCTATTCCAACACTGGGTGTTAATTTGGGTAAGCTTGGCTTTTTGGCTGAGCATGATCTTGAAGATATGGATGCTTATCTGGCAGGTGCTGCCCCCGAAGGATGGCAGATTGAAGCTAAGATTATGCTGCAAGTTTCTATTAATGGTGAGACGCGCTACGCGCTTAATGATGTGTTTATTGGTCAGGGTGTCATGAATCGTTTGCTTAATATTGACTTACGTGTTGATGGTCGGCATGCCACGCAGTACCGTGCAGATGGTTTGGTTATTTCAACGCCTGTTGGTTCAACGGCTTACAACTTATCGCTGGGTGGCCCTATATTAAGCCAAGGCTTGCGGGCTTTTGTCATTACGCCCATTGCGCCACATAGCTTAACCAATCGTCCTATTGCTATTGAGGGTTCATCTGTTATGACTTGCTCTGTGCAGACCAGTGCTGATGAATTAGCGTTGGTGGTAGATGGGCAAGATAGATTGAATCTAAAGCCAAATGATAGTTTTCAGGTTTGTGCTGCGCCTACTGATTTTTTGCTTATTTCATCTTCCAAACGAAGTTATTTTGAGATTTTGCGCTCTAAATTATCTTGGGGGAAATTGCCTAAATTGCAAGAATAACGCTTAGCTTGCTGTCATTAATAGCATTTCTACTATTTATCTGAGAGGGTAAATAGTGCGATCTAGGTTCGTTAAAACAAATGGTATTTTTAGGATGTAATTAAGGTTTTACTTAGGCTAACCGGCAAAGGGTTCTACGATTTTTGTCAATTTTCCCAATAAGATCAGAATGGAAATGAACCCAAGCAGATGTGACTACGGATGAACTAACTAAGCTTCCTGCAAATCTACTATGGATTAGCTTAATATATGAGAAAGCTTAAAATGAAAGCTGAAATACAGTTGGAAATAGGTTCGTATAAAGATGATTTGTAGCCTCACGCACGTAAAAACTCGAAAATGAGCATTTTATGAGTTGAACTGTGATTTAGCTTGCTGCTAAGCTTGCAAAATTCCTGCATTCTTATACTATGAATAATCTTCTCCCCGAATTTTTTCGTCGAGTCGATGAGCAACCCGACATGTTTTTCTACGAAAAACCACGTCGCGTTAAGCACATCGACGAAGCCGCGTCGGGGGCAGCAGAAGCCCTATACAACGAGCTTTTGCCTGCGAGGGGGCAGATACTTGACCTCATGTCAAGCTATCACTCGCACTTACCCGATAAATTCAGCAAAGTAGTAGGCCTAGGACTTAATTTGGCGGAATTAAGTGAAAACCCTAGCCTCAGCGAATCAGTCATTCATGACTTGAATTTAAATGCTGAATTACCCTTCCAAGACCAACAGTTCGACGGCGTAGTGTGCACCGTAAGCGTGCAATACATGACCCGACCCGACGATACCTTCAAAGAAATAGCTCGAGTTCTCAAACTTGGCGCCCCCTTTGTCGTAACATTTTCTAATCGCATGTTCCCAACCAAAGCAGTTCTCGCTTGGCGTGCCTCTGATGACGCGGCACATGCTCGGCTAGTAAAAAGTTACTTTGCGCAAGCAAAAGACTTCGGAGATGTCTGCACACGCTGCCATGTACCCGAAGAGGGTGACCCTCTTTACGCCATCTGGGCATTCAAACACGCGCATTTCAACTAGATAAACGATAAGATAAAAACGTGACTAGCTTAAACGTCACGTTTTTATCTAATGGTTATGGTGAAGACAGCATTGCTGCTTCACTCATTACGGTATTGCAAAAGCAAAAGACAAAAACTCACTTTACAATCCAAGCTTTCCCGACGGTAGACGAAGGCAACGCGTATCTAGGTCTAGATATCCCTATTCTTGGCCCAAGAAAAAGCATGCCCAGTGGTGGGCTACTCATGCACAACTGGCAACTCTTCAAAACAGACATACAAGCAGGCTTCATTCCTATGACCTTCCAGCAACTGAAAGACCTAAAAAGCCTAAAAACAGATGTTCTTATTGTTGTTGGTGACGCCTTTGCGCTGCTCTTATCAAGCCTAGTAAGCTGCAAACACCGTTTTTACATACAGACCCTCGTTTCTGCACACCATCAAAAACAACAAAGCAAAAACCTAAATAGATTCTTCATGGAAAACCTAAGCTACCCAGAAAGAGCCCTCATAAGGCATCTTGTTGAACACAGTTATGTAAGAGATGACTTAACAGCTAGCAAGTTAAAACAAATAGGCATAAAAAACGTAAGTTCACTAGGCAACCCCATGCTTGACAAATTAAAAGGAAACCCCATTCCCTTTAAATCACCTGTCATTGCGCTATTACCAGGCACACGCCAATACGCAAAGCAATCCTTAAGCATTATGCTCGAGTCTTTAACTCAGCTAACAAACACAACTGCCTTAGTAGCATGGGCAGGTAGCGAACTACCTAATCAATTTGATGCATGGCAAACTGTTCCTTACACGCCTCAAGAAGGCTTAGTAAAAAAACTCGAGCTTAACTCAAATACAGTTTTTATCTTTGAGGGTCGCTTTGCAGATGTGCTGCATTCTGCTGATCTTGTCTTGGGTACTGCCGGCACAGCTAACGAACAAGCAGCGGCGTTAGCTAAACCTATTGTTTCCTTTCCGCTAGAACCCCTCTACTCTTTAAGTTTTTTAGAAAACCAGAAAAGACTGCTTTCACATGCGCTAAGCATTTCAGGGCCAGACGCTCAAAGCATTGCTAAGACTATTGAAGACTTACTGAACGATAAGCAAGCCTATCAAGAAGCTGCAAGCATAGGTAAAGAACGCATGGGTAAAGCAGGCGGTAGTGAAGCCATTATGAAAGATATTCTGAAAAGAGTACTCGAGTTTGAATCTCATAACTAACGTTTTTACCTAGCTTAGCTGGGGGTTTCAGTTACAATGATGGGTTTTGAGCTGCTTTGAAGTGAACCTGATGAAATTAGCGAAGCGAGAGTGTCAGGATAAACCTTATGATTTTTTAGGTTTTTGCAACTTTCCTCTTTTTAAATGGTGAGTTAAGTGAATCGAAATAGATATACTCAGTTTGCAGCAATCTTTATGGGAAATGCAGTTAAATATCAGAGTTATAGGAATTTATGGTTAACTGTTTTGCTTGCACAAACCCAACATTGCCGCTTTTGTTAATCAGCTTTGCTATACTCTCTTTTTGGTTATTAAGGAATGATTTTAGTTTTCTATTTAGTTAGGTTTCAAGGAGTTCATCTATGCTAGGTGTTGGTATTGTTGGTCTGCCCAATGTGGGTAAGAGTACTTTGTTTAATGCAATTACAAAAGCGCAAGTTGAGGCTGCAAATTATCCGTTTGCAACTATAGATAAAAATGTAGGCATGGTGCCTGTGCCAGATGATCGTTTGATTGCGCTGCGTGACTTGTTTACTAAGGGTGACAGGGTTCCACCTGTTATTCCTACTACAGTGGAATTTGTTGACATTGCAGGGCTTGTTAAAGGTGCCAGTAAAGGTGAAGGGCTGGGTAATCAGTTCTTAGCTAATATTCGTGAAGTGAGCGCTATTGCGCATGTGGTGCGTTGCTTTGATGATGATAATGTCATTCATGTGGCAGGCAAAGTTGACCCTATTGCTGATATTGAAACCATTAATTTAGAGCTTGCTCTAGCTGATATTCAGAGTTTAGATAATCGTTTGACTAAGTTGCGTCGTAGTGCTAAGACAAATAAAGAGGATGCGCTTGTGGTTGAAGCTGTTGAAGCTATGGTCGCAAAGCTTTCTGATGGTATTCCTGCGCGCTTAACAGGTATTGAGCTTCCTGAAGATTTTAATTTGCTTACCAATAAGCCTGTCATTTATGTTTGTAATGTCTCTGAAGAGGACATTCTTAGGGGTAATGAGTATGTTGAGCGAGTTAAGGCGCATGCTGAAACTGAAAAGTCAGAAGTTGTAATGATTTCTGCTCAGATTGAGGGTGAGCTGGGTGAGCTAAATGATGAAGATGCGCTAGAGTTCTTGCAGGATTTAGGCTTAGAAGAGCCGGGTTTAAATAGGCTTATTAAGAAGGGTTACGAGATTCTTAATCTGATTACCTTTTTGACATCGGGTGAAAAAGAAGTACGTGCCTGGACGGTCACAAGGGGTGCAAAGGGGCCTCAAGCTGCAGGGGAGATTCATACGGATTTTGAGCGCGGCTATATTCGAGCTGAAGTGATAGCTTGGGATAAGTTGGTGGAAGCAGGTGGTACGGTGAGTGCTAAGTCAAAAGGTTGGGTTCGTACTGAAGGTAAAGATTATGTTGTGCAAGATGGCGATGTAATTCACTTTTTGTTTAACGTTTAAGCGCTAAACTCACCTTCTTATATTTGCGAAACGTCTTAAGGGTGGTTTGATAACTGTTTTTAAGGCGTTTATAAATTCGCTTGCTCATACTTAACTATTATGAGAAACAAGCTTTTAACCTTAACCGTGACCTAATGCACAATCTTCTACAGTTGGTAAGCTTGACTAAAGACTGTTCATAGACACTTTAGCTACTTTTAGGTAAATAGCTTGGGGTAGCTAGCTAAGGAGCATCATGAGCAGCGCCCTAAGGCAAGGCCAACAAATCAACATGCAGACCTTTCACGCAGACGAAATTATCCTATTCCCCGGTGGAGCATCAGCCTTATATCGTCTTGCTAAAGGCTTGGTACGCATTCACACAGTAGATGACGAAGGTAACGGTCTTACCTTACGCTACGTCAAGCCTGGTGGTTACTTTGGTGAAGAAGTCATAGCCCAAACCCAAAGACACTATTTTGCAGAAGCAGTAACCAACTGCCAACTAGAAGTACTCGAGCTTGAACTTTTAACCGCGAGCGATATGGCTAAGCTCACAGCTCATTTGGCTCAATCGATGGAGGCGTTGTATAAGTCTTTGCACCGTTTGGCAGGTAAGCGGCTGAAAAGCCGTATTGCGGCTGAGCTGCTAGATTTAAAAGATAGTGCGTTATCTACTTTAAGTACAGATAACATCTCTATGGTTCATATTACCCATGATGATTTAGCTGCAGCGGTTGGTTCTGTACGTGAGACAGTAACCAAAGTTGTTGGTGAACTTGCTAAGTCAGGTGCCATTTCGGCAGGTTACGGCAAAATCATTTTATCTGACCCGGCTATGTTAAAAACCATTGCTGATGAATAACGCTTAAGCATCAACTAAGTTAACTATAGCCTTTTGCATTTAAAACACTGCAAGCGTTTTAAATGCCGAATTAGGTGAGTAAAAACAGATCTGCTAAGTCGATGGTGTGTTCAACATGAAAGCTGCTATATTTCAGAACGCTCGAGTTAAATACTTTAGCGTTCTTTTTTTATGTGACTGCTAAACTCTTTTTACTGTGGCGACTGATTTATTCATGCAAGATTTAGCTTTGCTGGTGCGTTCTAGGCATCCTATTATTTTTATTGAAACAACGGAGAAGGCAAGGGTGCAGAGTTTGTTGATGCACTTGGCAGATGCGCAGCGAATGCCGTTTTATGTTTGGAGTCGTAGCAAAGGCTTAAAGCATCATTTTGAACTTGCGGTAGCACGTGAACGCCAAGCATCAGGGCGTAATGATGCAAATGTAACTGTTTTAGAATCTCCTCATAGGGCTACTTTGTCGCCTTTAGCAGCACTCGAGCAAGTTGAGACTGAGAAGCGTTCGGGGCTTTATAACTTTCAGGGCTTAACGCATGATTTGTCTGAAGCTTCGGTGGTAGCTAAGTTACGTGACGCAGCGCAGCAGTTTTTGAAGCATGAGGGTAGCATTATTATTACGGGTGCTTTACCTGAAGATATTCCTTTTTCCCTTAGAGGTTTAACAACGGTCTTGCGTATGCCCTTACCTGCCTTGGCTGAGTACAAACAACTTATTGCCACGGTTTACCGTGATTTATCTAAACGCTTAGCACTCGAGTTTCGCTTGAGTTCTGAAGAGATGCTTGTGTTAGCACGTAATTTGCAGGGTTTAACCTTACTTGAGGCTGAAAAAATATTAACCAAAGTCATGGTTGAAGATAACGAGTTAGGGCCAGATGATTTGGCGAGCGTGATTGAAGCTAAAAAGACGATTGTTGAGCAAGATGGTTTACTCGAGTTTTATCCTGTTGAGAATGCCATGACAGATGTCGCAGGTTTAAAGCATTTAAAACTTTGGCTTAAGAAGCGCCGTGCTATTTTGCAGCGCCCTGAAGAAGCTAAGGCGTTTGGCTTGTCGTTTCCTAAGGGGGTTTTGCTGGTAGGTGTGCAAGGTGGGGGTAAGAGTTTGGCTGCTAAGGCTGTGGCGAGCGATTGGGGTTTACCACTTTTAAAGATGGATCCGTCAAGCCTTTATAATAAGTTTGTAGGGGAGAGTGAAGCTAATTTTAGGCGTGCCACGTTATTAGCTGAAAAGTTAGCCCCTGTTGTTTTATGGGTTGATGAGATTGAGAAAGCCTTTACGGATGCTTCTGAGCAAGATGGTGGTGTGTCAACTCGAGTGCTGGGTTTGTTTTTGGCATGGTTGCAAGAGCGTAAAGCTGATGTTTTTGTGGTTGCAACGGCTAATGACGTAACAAAGTTACCGCCTGAGCTTATTCGTAAAGGCCGCTTTGATGAGTTGTTTTTTGTTGATTTGCCTGATCTTGAAACAAGGGCAGCTATTTTGGCGTTGCATTTAAAAAAACGAAAGCGTTCTGCTGAGGCATTTGATTTAAATTACTTAGCTCAACAAACGCTTGGCTTTAGTGGTGCTGAGTTAGAACAAGTGGTCGTGTCTGCGCTTTATACTGCCTTTGCTGAAGGTCAAGATTTAAGTACAGCCATACTCGAGTATGAGATTGCCTCTACAGTTCCTTTATCAGTCACTATGGCAACTAAGCTTGATGCTTTACGAGACTGGGCGCGTACTCGAGCAGTTGCTGCTCACTAAGGTAAAGCAGAATTATAACTATTTGCAGTTCTAAGAAACATTGCACCAGCGCCTGAGAGGTGCATCACGGCCTATGGGGATAGCAAAATGAGGTCTAAGGAAGTAAGTTAGCGCATGGAAAGAGCAGACTGGGAAGAGAAAGCACAAGCAGCATTTGATAGCT
>CAZWJZ010000114.1:0-12516 GCA_964634665.1 uncultured bacterium
AGCTTGCTGCGGCTGTGAAGCACCTAGTACTGCACCTAAAACACCACCCAAACCACCACTGCTTTGTGATTGGCCACCCATGGCAGAACCTAGAACAGATTGCAAAATACTAGCTCCTGTTCCTTGTGAAGCAGCCCCGCTTCCTAAAAGACTTCCTAATAATTTTAGCGTATCAACATTAGACATAAAAACTCCCTTAGCTTCTCCCCCACAGCATGTGACCCATGGCTCATGCAAACAGCCTAGCCTACCACTGTCTCACTAACGATATACGCACTATTAGCAAACAGCAACCTCAGCTAGTTTTGCTGCATGCTTTATTCTCTATTAAACCTGAGCTAAGCTAAGCCTTATGTCTATTTCAAAATGGTTTCAGCAGAAAAGCCCTAGCGTTTTGCGTATAGGTTTAGGTTTAGCAGCGTTGGGTCGCCCTGGCTATATTAATTTAGGGCACGCAGATGATCTTGAACACAATTATGAGAAAGCCGCTATGGAGGCGAGAACGCATGAAGTATTAAGCGAAGCTTACAAGCTTGGCGTTCGTTATTTTGATGTTGCACGCTCTTATGGCTTAGCAGAGGCGTTTTTAGCTTCTTGGCTTAATAAATATAAACCTCTTGATGTCATAATTGGCTCTAAATGGGGCTATAGCTACACAGCTGAGTGGCAAATTAAGGCAGATAAGCACGAAATTAAAGAGCATTCCCTTGAGAATTTAAACAAACAAGTTCAAGAAAGCCAAGACCTTTTAGGCAAGCAGCTTAAGCTTTATCAAATTCACTCAGCAACCTTAGAAACAGGGGTGCTTGACAATAAAGCCATTCATAATCGCTTGTATTCCTTAAAGCAAGAAGGGCTTAAGATTGGTTTGTCTTTAAGTGGCAGCAAACAAACTGACGCTTTAGAAAAAGCTTTACGCATAGAGCTTAATAAAGAACGCTTGTTTGACAGTGTACAAGCAACCTTTAACGTCTTTGAACACTCCACCGCCAAAACACTCGAGCGGGCTTCTAAGGAGGGCTTAATTGTTATTGTTAAAGAGGCTTTGGCTAATGGGCGTTTGACAAATCGTAATCAAGATAGCGAGATTAACCCTGTTAGTGAGGAAGCAAATATGCTTGGCGTAACCGAGGATGCCTTAGCACTCGCGTGGGTTTTAAAGCATGAATGGGTGGATGTTGTCTTGAGTGGTGCGTCAACCGTGCAGCAACTTAAGTCAAATGTAACAGCCTTAAGCCTTAGCTTAAATCAAGAAACTATGGAAAAATTAACTAAGCTCGAGCAGTCCCCAGAGGTTTACTGGCAGAAACGCTCGAGCTTAGTTTGGAATTAACAGGGTTTATATTCTGAGCAGAAGCACAAGATAACCCGTGCCCCTAGGAAATTAACGCTTAATGAAGCTTTCTTAAAGTTAGTTTAAGATGCACTTGCTTCAGCTGCGGCAACCACATTTCTTAGTAACATGGCTACGGTCGTAGGGCCAACGCCCCCTAAGCGTGGCGTTATGTAGCCTGCTACTTCTCCGACGCTTTCAGCTACATCTGGTAGTAAACGTTTGCCTTGCCATGTTATGCCACCACTTATAACGGTTGCGCCTTCTTTTATCATGTCGGGTGTTATCATATTGGGTTGTCCTACAGCTGCAACCACTATGTCTGCACGTTTTGTGTAATCAGCTATGTTTTTTATGCCTGAGTGCACTACTGTCACGGCTGCGTTTGCGCCTGCCGCTTTCATGCTTAGTAAAAGTGCCATGGGTCGACCAAGTGTAGGGCCACGACCTACAACCACTACTTCTTTACCTGCTACCGGTATATCGTAGTGAATAAGCATTTCTCTTATGCCTGCTGGCGTTGCCGGAATAGGGCCAGGTTCTTGCAAGACCAGTTTACCTAGGTTGATTGGGTGAAGACCGTCAGCATCTTTTGCTGGGCTTATGGCCTCCATTGCAGCACTAAAATCAAACTGCTCGGGTACAGGGTATTGAATAATAAAACCATGTACATTCGGGTCATTATTAAAGTCTGTAACAGCCTGCATTAAGTCAGCCTGCTTAGCCGTTGAAGGAATGTCTGTACGATAAGAGCTTAAGCCAATGTCAGCAGCTGTTTCATGCTTCTTGCGCACATAACCTTGACTAGGTGCGTCATCACCCACCAAAATGGTTCCTAAGCCTGGGCTTATCCCTTTTTCTTTTAGCACGCTAATGCGTTTCGCTAAATCTTCAAAAACCGCAGCGGCAACCACTTTACCTTCGAGTAACTGTGCAGACATGTTTCACCTCTTTCGAAACTGTGTTTAGATTTTTCTGAAAAACCATCAAGCTTAATAAGCACTTTTATTTAACGATTACACACAGTAATTATGCTCAAGTGTACTTAAGTTCAACCCTTATTGGCTAGTAAACTAAGGCTCAGCAACATCTAGGCTAGCTTTTTCTTTAGTTTTACCAAGATACCAGTCACTCTGCAAATAATAATCTGTGTAGAGAAGTTGTAAAAAAGCAGCAAACGGAATTGATAAAAGTATTCCCCAGAAACCAAATAATGCCCCTCCAGCTAAGACCGATACTAAGACCGTTACAGGGTTAACTGAAATGCTTTGTGACAGTAAAATGGGAGCTAAAATATTACCATCTAAGCCTTGAATAATGCCCATAACAATAAGGGTAAGAAGTGCATGCTGCCAATCTATCGTTAGCGCAGATAAGGTTGCAGGAATGGTAGCAACTGCTGGTCCCAAGTAAGGAATTGGGTTTAAAATAGCAGCAATAAAGGCGATAGCAGGTGCCTCTGGCACATTAAGAATAAGCAGCACAATCCAGACAACAAAACCAATAATTACTGATTCCAAGAATTTGGCCCTTACATAACCCCCCACAGTTTTATCTATTTTACGAAAAAGCTCAGTTGCAAAGGGTCTATGGCGTTCCGGAAAAACCGTTTGGAAACCAGACTGCATCGACTTGTAACCCAACATAATAAAGGCAGCCAAGGTAATAATGACAAGACCACGACCTAAACCCCCAAAAACAAAGCGAACAGCACCTACTAAATTTCCAACATTATTACGAATCCATAAGGCAATAGGGCTGCGCTGTTGCTCCAAAATACTACTCACACTAGGCACTTCACCCACCAAATTTAAAACACGTGGCGGTGTGCGCTCTATAATCCATAGTTGTAAAGCATCTAACTGATCTGGCAGTGTACCCGTCACATAAGGAATAATCATGCCCGGTAAATTAGAAAGCTCCACCAAAATATTGCCAAGCAAGATAGCACCTACCACAAAAAAGACCAAAATGAGTAGCACCGTAAGCGCAACACTAAGCCACCTAGCCACCAACTTAGCCTGCTCGAGTCTACGTACAAAGGGTTCAAAGAGATAAGCTATTAAGAAAGCTATAAGAAAGCTACTCCATGCTATCTGCGTTGATTTTAGGACAACAGTGATTTGGTAAGAAAGAGCAACAATAAGTAGGACACGCAAATAAATATTGCCCCAAACACGTTTAAAAGTATCTATCATAGGGGTTGCTTAAGTATAGACTTAGTGCATGAATGTGTCATTAAGATTAAGCCAATTTTCATCATAATTTCTAGCGAACTCCGTAACGGTTTAGCGTATTATATCCATAACCTCGTATTTATCTTTTTACAAGCTCGAGCTTGCTTTGTTATTGAATCTTTGTGATACATGTTAGTTTATTTTTCTTTGTGAGAAATAGAGTTGCAGGTGCACCTAAACATTATTTTTCACTAAAAATGATTAAAGCCTTTTCTCTCTTATTCTTCTGATTACTTGCTAACTTTACTTCATGCGTAGTGCAGCGGCTAGCCCTTAACTTACGCTCGAGCGTATTTGTTAAAGAATGTTAATCCGTGCTTAGTTTTCTGTAAGTTGCTTAAAATCTCAGGCTATGTTTAATTTAAAATTCTACTTAAGCTAAGTTCGCGTGCTTCTTTATATATAACTCACTCAGCCAAGCTACTCGCTTTCTTTAGCAGCTTGGCTGAGGTTTTTTTCATACTTGACCTACAAAATTTAGTTAACGGCTTGCACGTTCAACTCTTAGGTAAGTTAACGGATCAATCGAGTTACCCGCCTGCCTTATTTCAAAGTGAAGATGTGGCCCTGTAGAGGCACCGGTACTACCAACCCAGCCAATGACCTGACCTTGGCTTACACTGGCACCCACATCAACATTCATGTTGCTCATGTGAGCATACCGTGTTTGACTACCATCTGAATGATCTACATACACCACGTAACCATAGCCACCCCCCCAGCCAGAACGACTCACCGTTCCTGATTGAGCTGCTTGAATCGGCGTACCTGTTTTTGCAGAAATATCAATACCAGCATGAAACGTGTTACCCCCAACACTAATATTTCTATAACCATAATAAGACGTAATAGGTCCTTGAATAGGCCAAATGTAACCTTGCGATGGCGCAGCTAGACTTGATTCTACGGCTACAGGTGCAGCCTTAAGGAATTGTTTTGCAGCATGACTATCTGGAATATAAAGTAATTGCCCTGCAGGCAAAGGCTTAAGTTGCACAAATCCATTTGATTTAGCAAGCGCAGCAACACTTAAATCATGCTGCAAAGCAATTTGCAATAAGTCTGAAGACGCATCAATACTAACCACTCGCCCATTTGCAGGCGGAATCAGTAAAGTAATACCCTGCGTTAAAGGCGCATCAGCTGAAGAAAAATAATAACTCGTATTACTCAAAACAATACTCGAGCTTTGTAGGCCGTAGCGTTGGGCTAGTTGGTTAAGGGTTTCGCCTTCAGATACCCAGTGTGATTTTATGGTTGATTTTTGTGCACTTTGGTCTGCTTCTGAATCGCCATTGCTGGGTCCACCTATAGCAGCGTTGCTTTGTGCATTTTGCTGTACAAGGGGTAGGTGGAGTTCTTGGCCGAGCTTTATTTGCTCGTTACTTAGGTTATTTAGAATAGTGATTTGTTGAACAGTTGTGTTGTAGCGCTTGGCAATGCTGAAAAGCGTGTCACCTTGGGCAACTGTATAAAGCGAAGTTTGTGCACTCACACTGAGTAAAACTAGGGTGAGTGCACAACTTAATAAATGTCTTAGTAGGGGAAGTTTCGGTTGCACGTGAGAGATCGTAGCACTAGCCTTGACCTAGAGTTGATAAAAACTCCTCGTTGCTTTTGGTTCGGTTAAGACGTGATAAGAGCATTTCCATAGCTTCTGATGGATCCATATCGCTAATAACTTTACGGAGTAGCCACATTTTGGCAAGAACCTCTTCTCCAAGGAGCAAATCTTCACGGCGTGTACCTGACTTAAGAATGTCAATAGCAGGAAAGATACGGCGTTCTTCTAGACGGCGTGACAAATGTAATTCCATATTGCCTGTACCTTTGAACTCTTCAAAAATCACGTCATCCATACGAGAACCTGTTTCTACAAGTGCCGTAGCCAAAATGCTTAGTGAGCCACCTTTACGAATGTTTCTGGCAGCACCTAAAAAGCGTTTGGGCCAGTGCAATGCTGATGAATCTAAACCACCGGATAGGGTACGGCCGGTTGGGGGGGTTACTAAGTTGTTAGCTCGAGCAAGACGTGTGATTGAGTCAAGTAGGATCATCACGTGACCACCTTCTTCTACGATGCGGCGGGCGCGTTCATGAACAAACTCAGCCACACGAATATGGTTAGCTGGGGGTTCATCAAAGGTACTAGCTATGACTTCAACACCTTGTACAGATTCTCTAAAATCTGTTACTTCTTCGGGGCGCTCATCTACCAGTAAAACAATAACTTTAATATCAGGTTCATTGGCAACAACTGCGTTAGCGATTCTTTTAAGCAAGGTGGTTTTACCTGCTTTAGGCGGTGCAACAATAAGACCACGTTGCCCTCTACCAATAGGTGCCAATAAATCAATAACCCTTGCTGACACTTCATTAGCGCTTGTCTCAAGATTAATACGTGTTTCAGGGAAGGTGGGTATAAGATCATCAAAACGAGGACGCTTAGATGCCTGAAAAGGATCCACACCGTTTACAGCCTCGACCCTAATGAGCGTGCCATACCGCTCATTATCACGTGGACGGCGTGACTTACCTAAAATATAATCACCTGTACGAAGTTTAAACTGCTTGATTAAGCCCGCAGAAACAATAACCTGACGCGTATTGTTTTGTAACAGTGAGTCCTGTAAAAAGCCATAACCATCAGAAGAAATCTCTAGGTAGCCCTTAACAATTTTAAGGCCTTCACTTTCAGCACTACGCTCTAAGATAGCAACTGATAAGTCTTCTTTGCTTAACTTCCGATAGTCTTCAACACCCACTTCTTTAGCTAAAAGGTGCAGTTCAGGTAAAATTTTGGTTTGCAAATCACGATAATTTAAACTTGCTTTGCGAGAGCGACTCTGCTTACCCTTAGAGCGTGACTGTGACTTTGAGCGCTTACTCGAGCTTTGTTCTTTTTCGTCATCATTTTCACTATTGTCAGATTCACTATTGTCAAAACTGTCATCACTTGCTTCTTCAGTTTTTAGCTCTTCATTAGCTACTGTTTCAGCATCGCTATCTTCTATGGGTTCTGTTTTTTTCTTAGTAGTTTTACGCGTTGTTTTTTTGGGTTTTTCTTCTGAGCTAGCTTCAACTTTGGGTTCTTCGGCTTTTTGTGCTTCGCTTGTTAGTTCAAGTTCCGCTTCTTTTTCAACTTTAGTTTTTCTTTTATACGTACGCTTCTTTGGTTTTTCTTCGGTGGTTTCTTCTTTGATTTCAGCATTATCTGCCATAACTAATCTCTTTCTATGTTTTTGGGTCTGGGTTTGCCTTGTATAGTTAAGGCAGGGTCTAGCAATAATGACTGCTCTGGTTGACGCTTCCTAATGTCTTTAGATGTGAATTTCACGTAATGTACCATGTTTGGGCTTACGCTAAGTAGCATAGGGGTAGTTTTGCATCAGCCCTGAATACCAGTCAAACGAATCTTTAGTAACAAGTTTTTCGGGATGATGAAGCAAACGTATTGACTTAAAGAACGCCTACTGCTAACGTTTAGTATAAGCAGCTTAGCAAGTGCTTGTAAAGCACGTGTGAACAGCTTCACAATTTATGAAAAGCAATGACGGGAACAACTAAGGTTTGTTTGGTCTTAAAGCGAGTCAGTGATAGTGAAAGTCTGGCAGAACCGCAAACCCCAAAATCCTCCTTGAGCTGCCTTCCGAACAGCTTTTAAGCTAAGTAGACAAGGACGTTCGCCACTCGTAATCGGGGCACACTCTCCAGCTAGGCTGGGCAGTGACTAAGCTTAGACTTATGAAAGTCTAATAAAGTTGGGTGGTACCACGTTGTTAACGTCCCAGCACAAGATTGTGCTAGGCGTTTTTTTTGAATGCTTAGCAAGAAATGGAGGCGTTCATGGCGCAAAAACTACTCATTGCTTTAAGTTTCGTCATCTTTTTATCTATAGGATTTTCACAAATTATTAGCCCCAGAGACTGCCCTCGTCTTCTCATGCAAAACGAAATTGAAGGTGAAAGCGCTGTTTGCCATAGCTTTACGGTGCCTCAAGACTGGGCGCAACCTGAAGGTAAAAGCATTGAACTTGCGGTACTCACCTTAAAATCACGTGGTCCTAGCAAAGCTGACCCCATTCTTTTTTTACAAGGTGGCCCGGGTGGCGCAGCCCTATCAACCATTGAGTTTTGGCAAGAGCTAAGCTGGCGTGACTCACGCGACATTATTTTGCTAGATCAGCGTGGTACTGGCTACGGTGAGCCAAACTTAAAATGCCCAGAATTATTTCGCAATCTTGATTTTAAAGAAGCAACTGCAGAGTGTAGACTACGCTTAAGCGGGCAAGGCTATGACTTAAGCACCTTTAACAGTGCCCAAAATGCTCAAGATGTAAGCGCACTCATAAAAGCCTTTGAGTTTGAAAGCGTAAATTTACTAGGCGTATCTTACGGCACACGTCTTGCCCTAACCATCATGCGTGACGCTCCAGAAGGCATACGCAGCGTCATCCTAGACTCAACCTATCCACCCCAGGCAAACAGACTAAACGAATTTGGAGCAAACTTCGAACGCGTCTTAATCCAAGTTTTTAACAGTTGCGCGCAAAGTCAAGCCTGCTCAAGTCGCTACCCGAATCTAGAAGACAGCTTTTATGAAACGCTAAACTGGCTCGAGCTTAACCCGATTGTGCAACCCTTTAGCGAACTCGAGCTTGGTGCGCAGGAGATTCTGAATGTCTTGTTTCAGGCTATGTATGATGAGCAGCTTATTCCTAGTTTGCCTTATGCGTTTGAGAAACTAGCTGAGGATGACTTTAATAGCTTTGTGGTCATTGCGGCTGGCTTAGCTACTGCCGAGCAGCTTGATACTGGCGACTTTAATATTCTGGATGTCTTTCGGGCTCTGGGCGATATTTTTAAGTTTATTTGGCGTGAAGTTCAGTCTGAAGGGGTTTATTTTTCAACGGAATGTCCTGAAGATACCTTTTTTCAGCATTTCCGTACGGTTCGTCGTGAAACCCAAAATCTTCCAGCTGTCTTAGAAAAACTTGCTAATGAGAGTGCCTTGCAAATGTTTGCAGCTTGCCGAGCTTGGCAGGCTCCTCGCGGTGAGCTTATTGAAAGCCAAGCTGTAACTAGTGATCTGCCTACCCTTGTCTTAGCAGGTAGCTTTGACCCGATAACGCCACCCGAGTGGGGCTTACGTGCTGCTAAAACGCTAAGCAACAGTTACTTTTATGAATTCCCTAATGCAGCGCATGGTGTTTTTGCTAGCGGTGAATGCGCCGTAAAGCTAATAGAAGCGTTTCTTAATAACCCTAATCAAGCACCCGATGCTAGCTGCATAGCAGAAATAGAATTTGAGTTTTATGTACCTAATTAAACAACTAAACATTACTTTAGGTTTCACCTTTACCTTTTCACCCTTACGGAGGTTCCATGTTTAAAGAAGTTAGTAATAACGTTGATTTTCCTGCACTCGAGCGTAACATCATTGCGTTTTGGCGTGAGCAGGAGATTTTTAAGAAGTCTGTAGCTAAAGATGCACCGTTAGGCTCGTATACGTTTTATGAGGGGCCTCCTACTGCAAATGGCAAGCCAGGTATTCATCATGTCATTTCGCGTTGTTTTAAGGATTTGTTTCCGCGTTTTAAAACCATGCAGGGTTACCGTGTGGGTCGTAAGGGTGGTTGGGATACCCATGGCTTACCTGTTGAACTTGAAATTGAGAAGAAGTTGGGTTTTAAAGGCAAAAAAGATATTGAGGATTACGGCATTGCGGCGTTTAATAAGCTAGCTAAAGAATCTGTCTTTAGCAATATTCAAGATTGGAATTACAATACTGAGCGTATTGGTTTTTGGGTTGACTTAGAGGATGCTTATGTAACTTATAACAATAGTTATATTGAGTCTTGCTGGTGGGTCATGAAGTCTTTGTGGGAACGTGACTTGTTAAGCGAGAATTACAAAGTCAATATGCATTGCCCGCGTTGTAATACCAGTTTGGCGTCGCATGAGGTGGCTCAGGGGTATGAAGATAATGTTGATGACCCTAGTGTTTGGCCTAAGTTTCCTGCGCATATGGCGAAACTTAAAGACTTAGGCTTGATTGATGATATTTCTAAACAAGTCTACATTCTTGCTTGGACAACCACACCTTGGACGCTCGCAGCAAACTCTGGCCTAGCTGTTAAAGCCGATGCGCTTTACGGTATCTATGATGCACCTGCTCAACATCCTGAAAAGAATCAAGAAAATAATGCACGCGACCTCATTATTTTGGCGCAAGCAATGGCAGAAAAAACCTTTGGCGAAAGTAACTACGCGCTCTTAAAATCCTTTAAAGGTGAAGAACTTGAAGGCTTAAGTTATGACCCTGTTCTTGCAGGGCGCATACCTAGTAGTGAAGATATAAGCACAGGCTTTAGAGTCATTCTTGATGACTTTGTTGAAATTGATGCCAGTGGTGAAGGTACCGGCGTGGTGCACTTAGCACCTGCGTATGGTGACCTTGACTTAGGTATACAGCACGGCTTACCGACGCTCTTTAGTGTTGACTTAAACGGTGAAATGTACGCTGAAGTGCGTGCATTAGATGCTAGCGATACCGAAGATGGGCCTTACACTGGGCAGTTTTTTAAAGAAGCTGACAAAGCCATTTCACGTGACTTAGTTGCTGCCAACTTGCTTTACCGTCGGGCACGCATAAAGCACACCTATCCGTTTTGTTGGCGCTGTAAAACCCCCCTTTTGTTTTACGCTAAAAGCGCATGGTACTTAAAAACCACTGAAGTTAAAGACAAACTTGTTTCCAACAATCAAGCCATCTACTGGGTTCCAGAGCATATTAGAAACGGTCGTTTTGGTAAATGGTTAGAAAATAATATTGACTGGGCGCTATCACGCGAACGCTACTGGGGTTGCCCTTTGCCTATGTGGATAAGTGAAGATGGTAGCGAAAATCACTGCATTGGTAGTGTCGCTGAGCTGTCTGAACTCTCAGGTAAAGACCTAAGCGAAATGGATTTACATAGACCCTATGTTGATGACATAACGTTTGAGAAAAACGGTAAAACCTTTAAGCGAGTACCCTACACTGTTGATGTATGGTTTGAATCTGGCGCTATGCCTTACGCACAGTGGCATTATCTTGGTAAAAACAGCACACCCGAAGAGCAAGCCAAGTTTGTAGCTAACTTTCCTGCTGATTATATCTGCGAAGCCATAGACCAAACACGCGGTTGGTTCTATAGCCTTCATGCTCTCTCAACCCTACTGACAGACTCAGGCGATGAAGCTAAAGGCCGCAAACCCGGAGTCTTAGCTGAAGCAGGCATAGCCGGCGACATATCCTCTTTTAAAAACGTTATTTGCCTTGGTCACATTTTAGACGCCAAAGGCGAAAAAATGAGCAAATCAAAAGGCAACATTGTTGAACCAAACTCCGTACTCGACAAGCAAGGTGCAGACGCCCTAAGGTGGTACTTATACAGCGCGGCACCTCCAGGCTCGAGTCGTCGTTTTTCAGAAGATCTTGTTGATGAGACCTTGCGTGATTTCTTCTTAACCCTTTGGAATACCTATAGTTTTTTTACCCTTTACGCAAACCTTGATAAGCCTGACTTAACTAAGCATGTAGCTGTCAGTGAACGTGCTGAAATTGACCGTTGGTTAGTTTCGCGCTTAAATCAGTTGACAAAGGAGGTTACCGAAGGCTTAGAAAAGTACGACCCTACACCTGTCACACGCATGATTCGTGATTTTGTTGTAGATGAGCTTAGTAACTGGTACGTGCGCCGTAACCGCAGACGCTTCTGGAAGAGTGAAAGTGATACCGATAAGCTGGCAGCTTACACAACCCTTTATGAAGCACTTGTCACAATAGCTAAACTCATTGCCCCTATGGCACCTTTTATCAGCGAAGAAATCTATCGTAATTTGGTTTTAACCGTTACCCCTAATTCAGTAGAGTCAGTGCATTTAGCGCAGTGGCCAAGCTATGATGAAAGCCTAATAGATACTGACTTAGTTAGAGATATGAACGCACTTTTAAGAGTCGTAGAGTTAGGACGCAGCGCACGCAATGCCAGTGGCGTAAAAATTCGTCAACCCCTCCCTGAAGTTCTAGTACGAGTACGCAGCGAAGAAGAACTCGCTGGCCTGAAACACCTTGAAGACCAACTTATAGAAGAACTCAATGTCAAAGCAGTGAGTTACCTAGATGTGCATGCGGACTTTGTCAATTACTCCATTCGCCCTAACTTACCACTAATAGGCAAACGCTTAGGCAAGCTTGTACCTGACATGCGCAAATTCTTGAGCACTTGCGACACTAAAGAAATCGCTACTAATGTTCGTGAAGGCAAACACACAAACGTTGTTTTAGGTGAGCAAAGCTTTGACTTTGAACCTGAAGCCTTTTTGTTAGATGCCATAAGCCCAGATGGCTACTCAGCCGTTGAAGACAGAGGCTACCTAGCTGCTTTAAATGTCACACTAACGCCAGAACTCATTCGTGAAGGCCTCATGCGAGATGTTGTGCGCTTAGTGCAAAATGCACGTAAAAATGCTGGTCTAGAAGTATCTGACAGTATTGAATTAAGTTTAGAAACCAGTGGTGAACTGCTAGAAGCCATAACTGAGCATAAAGAAAACATAATGTACGAAGTGCTCGCTAAAAGCATAATCACCAGCAAACTAAGTGACGTGCTTTACAGTGAACAAGAAGAAGTAGACGAAACCGCAATCACCCTAAGTTTGAAAAAAGCTTAAAGGCCTTTTAGAGGAGCAGAGGGTCTGCTCCTCATAAATTTTTATGAAAATAAGACGATTAGAAGCAAATGACGCAGCAGCCTTTAGAAAACTACGCACTCGAGCGTTACGTGAACATCCTGAAGCGTTTGGTGAGAGTGTTGAAGGGTTTCTGGCTAGACCCTTGGCAGAACTTAGGGAAACACTGGGTTCAGCTTCAAAAGATTTGTTTGCGCTTGGTGCATTTAAT
>CAZWJZ010000115.1:0-7682 GCA_964634665.1 uncultured bacterium
AGTAATTCAACGCGACCATCTGAAATTAAATCTTTAAGTACAGTTTGATACTTAGCATTTGCAGATTGTCTTCTAAAAGCTAATGACCATATGACAGTATCGACAATAACTTTCATTCGCGTTTACGTTGTTCTTTATAGTCAAAATCCTCTTCATAATCAATTGTTCCAAAGAGATCTACAACTTGTAGCTGCTTACGTCTCCATACATATTCTTGTAAGGCTTCTTCAACAACTGCACGTTTGGTTCGATGTCCACCAAGTTCAAGCGCTTCTTGCATTAGACTGTCATTTATCTGTAAATTGGTTGCCATGTGCATATAGTTGCACAAAGTATCGCACAAATCAAGTTAGGTATTTCTAAATTTAGTACTGCATGACTGATTTAGCTGAAACTGTTTAAGCGACCTGTAGCTGCGCAGCGGTATTCCGGCTTTGCAAAGTGTTTTTTAGGCTAGCATTTATAATAAATTTTGTAGAGTTATATATATAGGCCAGATATTTATCTTAAAAAGGGTTGATTAGCTTGATGCCGCAATCTTCAAAATCTTTTTCGTTACGTGTTACAAGAACAAGTTGGTATTCTAGTGCAGTTGCTGCAATCAGAATATCTGCTTGCGTTCTTGTTTTACCTTGCCGTTGCAGGTTGCCACGTAAGTCACCTGCTTGCTTGGCAGTCGTTTCAGTCACAGGTAATAATTCACAATATTTTTCAAGAAAATGAGTCATCCAAGTACTAACACTTTCGTTAGGTTTCCAACTTAAACCGTAGTGGATTTCTTCTATGCTTATAGCACTTAAGAAAAAGCCTGTTTGCTGACTTGCCCAGTGACTAACCTTAGGGTTAGGTTTAGGGCGAACAAGTTCGCTAATGATGTTGGTGTCTATAAGTGGATTCATGCAAACGGGTTAGCTCTATCCACTCGTTTGGACGTTTCAAAAACATAGTCTTCTTGTTGACAGATAGCACTTATTGCTTGAAGGTCTTTAGCAATCGAAGTTTTTTGGCTTTTCTGCCAGACTTGAAAGGCTTCGTAGGTTTCAGCGTCAAGGACAGCTGCCACTAGTTTATCTCTTTTATAAATACTTTGGGGTTCTTGTTCTGCTTCTTGAAGTAGTTGAGTAAAGTTTTGCCTTGCTTTAGCGATATTCCATTTCATGAAAAACTCCTTTATGTACATAATAGCACATAGTTATGTACATAAAGGAGTTTCGTTTAGGTTCGTTGCTCGAAGTATACTCATAGAAAAGACCTAAACGTAGTGGAAACCCCTTGTTTTAGCTGAGGGGAGGAAAGGTAGTTTAAGCGTAGCGTATTGTTTTGATTTAAGGTATTAAGGTATAGCGATTGAAGCTTAATTCTATGCCACAATGTATTAGAACCCTTAAACTTAAATTGCGTCCTAACGCTACCCAAGCTAAGCAACTTAGCTATCAATGTAGTCTTGTTAGACATGTTTATAACTGGGGATTGAATAGGCGCATTGAGCATTACAAGGAAACCTCCAAAGGGTTGACGTACAATCAGCAAAGTGCTGAAATGACCGCTTATAAGAAAGCTAATGAGTGGCTGTATGATTGTCCTGCTAATAGTTTGCAGCATAGTCTGAAAGATGTAGAACGTGCGTTTAAGAACTTCTTTGAACGTAGAGCAAAGTTCCCCAAGTTTAAGAGCAAGCATAGTGCTATGCCAAGTATGAGACACCCGAACGGTTGTTAGCTTAAAGGCAAGAAGATTAAGCTTCCTAAACTTGGCTGGCTGCGCTGTTTTAACAGTTGGGGTGATGACTTTAAGTCACGGTTAAGCAAAATGCTAGAGGTGACTGGTACGCTACTTGCCAAGTCGCGTTTGAAGCACAACCCATTAATGAAATGAAGTTTGATATAGGTATTGACCTTGGCTTGATTGACTTTGCTGTTTATACGGATGGTCAAGTCTATGAGCATGAAGCTGCACCTAAATTCTTTCGTGAGTTTGAAGCAAAGCTAGCTAAAGCACAAAAGGCATTAAGTCGTAAGTGTAAAGGTAGCAAGAACAGAGCGAAAGCCAAGCTCAAGGTTTCTACGCTACATAAGCGTATTGCTGATTTAAGAGCAAACTTTTTGCACGATCTAAGCAGTAAACTTGTAAAGAAATATGACTTGATTTGCACTGAGGACTTAAACCTGAAAGGTATGCAGCAAGCCCTTAAGTTTGGTAAAAGTATTAGTGACGCTGCGCTAGGTGAGTTTGTAAGGCAGCTCGAGTATAAGACTTTGTGGAAAGGTGGTACCCACAAAAAGATTCATAGGTTCTTTCCAAGCTCAAAGCTACACATGCAATGCGGTGTAATAAATAGTGACTTAGGGTTACAAGCCAAAAGCACATTTGTATGTGAATGTGGCGAAACCGTAAACCGTGATGAAAATGCAGCCCTTAACATTCTTATTGAAGGCGCAAGAGGGCATGATATTCCCTCTCTAAAATTGTGGAGTTGGAGTAAGCGTTTAAGCATGTTAAACCGTCCGACTGTGAAGCAAGAATCCCCCCGTCTTTAGCTGAGGGGAGTGTCAAGCCTTGCTTTAATACTAAGTTGAATTATAAATGTCGCGCTGCTTTATAATCCAGCTTAGTATAACAATTCGAGCTCTAACTCTTTTTGAACAATAATAGGTGAGGTGAAGTGCCCCTATAAAACACAATGCAAACAAAGATAAAACCCTCCTGACTTAGCAGGAGGGTTTTTACTATAAGTGAATGAGACGCTTAAAAAGGAGGCTGAATTGAGGTGTGTTCAACAACAGGTCCGAGGGGTAGTAATGGATACTGAGTATTATTAATACCTGCATCCCAAGTTGCTGTTGCTGTTGCTGTTACATTTCCAACATAATTAGCTTGAGCTTCAATAATCATGATAGCTGTATATTCAGCTGGATGATCATAGCTAATGGATGCTGAATCTGAACTGCTACTCATAGTGACTGTATTGACCAGATTAAACCCTGCATCAAAGACGTACATGGTGCCACTGCTTAGCTCTGCATTTGAGGTACTATCAAGCTTCATTGCAAAACTTGTCTTTTCAGCTGTTGCATCACCACTATTTTGAATAGAGTAAACGTAGTAATACGTTTCTTCAGCTCTTACTGTGGAGTCAAACGCAATTTCAGGAACAAGGTCTGTAATGATGAGTTTAAGATCTGAACTGTAGTTATCTTTATTGCTTAACTCTAACCATGGATCAGTTGGAGCTTTTGTAGAGACGTATTCACAGTCTGCAACGACATTAGCAAAAGACGCGGCAATTTGAGCTGGAATAGGTGATTCGCAATCACCAGTGTCATGCTGATTCATGTTGCTTGCAGTAGCAAGTGCAATGTTGATTTCTTTAACATCACGAGCTAAGTCAACAGCTAAGTCTAGGTATGTGACGTTTGCTGTATCACCACCACCCATGAGAGGGATTGGTTTCCAAGCTACCCCAAGATCTTTGAAGAAGGGTAGGACTGTGGATTCTTTTCTGTAAAGCTCGGCATCAATCAACTGCTCAGCCTTAACACCATCATCATCAGTTACAGTGAGTTTTGGTGTATTGACAAAGTCAAGACCAACCGTGAAGAAGTCATAAACTACAACGTTACGCGCATAAGGATTATCACGATCTTTACCGTTGAATTCTTCTGGGTATCGACTTGCTAAGCTAGCGTAAATGGCACGATCAGTATTTTCAAGTTCAATATTGAAGTGAGCATTTTCGCCAATTTGTAGTGGCAATGCTTTATCTTCATTATTAGCTAGGGTTTTGTCGATGGTGAATACAGGACGTACTGCCCAGATGATAACGTGATCTTTGTTAACCCATCCGTTAAAGTCAGCTACATCTTGTGCGCCACCTTGAGCTACAGGTGCACCTGTATACCAAGATACCGTGACATCATTTTGTTCTGCACCGTTAATAATGTCGTAAGGATCATCGTAACAAGGTACATCATTTTGTGATTTAGCTGGATTACTGAATGTCCATTGGTTACGGTAGTAGCTGCTTGCGGCTAGATCTTCAGGATCTACACAGTAGCCTGGTTTTTGACGTATGTAAACTTGGAAGCTTGCTGTGATGCTCTCCCCTGGTGCCAGTTTAGAATATCCAGGAACATTTTCGATTAAGTCCCAATTCCAGCTTACGGTATGCGTTACTTCATCATAAGTTCCACCTGCTGGCTGGAAGCTTGATTCAATAACACCAAGTTCAGCGGGTAGTTGATCTTCTAATGAAAGAGTATAGATGTCATCATGACCTTCGTTAGTGGCAGTTAGTGTAATGGTTGAGGTGAAGACACTATCTTTAGCAACTGCATTTGCTGCAGCTAAGGTATGTTCTGGACCTGCCCAAGTTAATACATGATGGTCAACTTCTTTTTTGATTCGTGCGAAGCTACCTACCCATTTTTTGGTTACATGGAAGTCTTTGAGTGCAAACTCGTAAACTTGGTGACCGTAGTCAAGTTTTACTTTTAGGGTTGCTTTAATTTTTGCGGTAATGGGTAAGTCTTCTAAGCCAATATGTGCGCTTGGTTCGATGCTTAGGTGCACTCCGTCTACAATGACATTAACGCTGCTGCTTGGAAGTTCATTACCGTTTTTGTCTAGAAGTTCAAGAATTTCGTAGTGAATACTACCTAGTTGACTTATATCAAGTACTTTTTGTGGTTGTTTTTGATAAAGGAAAGAGTGTACGGTGAAGCTGTTATCTGCACCATGTCTAGGGTTAAATAAGTTGGTGATGGGTCCAAATGCTTGACCAATACGCTGATTTGTTGGTTCTGCCTGACTGATATCATCAGTGTCAAAACCTGCGAATAGGTGAGAAATGTTGTAGAAAACGAATTTCTCTTCGGTTAGCGCTGCGGTACCATCGTTATTTTCAGCAGATATGACAGCTTTGGCTACGTCATCACGATCTGCAATTACTGATGTGCCATCTGTTGCAAATAGCGTGAAGGTTGCTTGACCATCTTGACCAGTGTAAATGCCATCTTTAGTTGCGGCGGTTGCTAGTCCTGTGGCGCAACCTCGGATGATGGCAACTCGGTCTTCACTTCCGAAGAAGTCAGCGAGACTTATAGTAAGCATTGCGTTTTTAACCGCTGTACCTGCACTGTCTTTAGCGCTTACGGTTATACAAACGGGCTCTTCAGTTTGAGCTGCGTAAATATCAACTAGTTTATTGATATTGTCTTCAGTAACGCTTGGTAAAGTTTCACCTCTATCGTCAACAACGGCGATAACTTCGAGGCTAGCAACACTACCACTGGGCTCTCCTGCCGTTGCATAAATGAGTTCAACTTTGCTGGTTTGTCCACCTTTTACGGTAGTGATGATGGCTGAGGGATCGATAATGCCTGCTGAAGGCATACCATCGATAGTGTAGTCACCTGCTGCTAAGCCTTCTAGTTTGTGTGAACCTGAAATCATGCCTGAATAAACGGTTTCAGAAGCATTACTAACCAAAACTTCAGCTTCAGCAACTCCTGAAATTATGATTTCTAGATCTCCTATTGGAAGTGTTTGGTTAGTCAGTGGGTTTAGTTGCGTGCATGCTGATACAACTAGCATGATGATACCGAAAAGCGCTAAAAAGCGTTTTGACATATACCTTTTCCTTTCTCAAGTTAATTGAGAACTATGGGTTTTAGACTTTTGCCTATGAACCCAAATAGCTTGACCTTGTTTACTTTTTACTGATGATGCGTTTTGCTTTTTTATGACTAGCATTTGAAGCTGCAGCTTTTTTGACTGAATGATTTTTTTGTATTGATAAAGCTTTGATTTCAAATGGCAGGATGTGGATTTAGGTCTTAATTGCCGAGAATCATTGATTTATAGTCCTTCGAACACTTGGTTTGAATGAGGAAGAATAAAGTCTCCCTGCGTTAAAAAAGCCATTAGAGCGTCTGATGCATGAAAGAAATAAATTTCTCCTGACGTGATGCTTTTGACACTGAAACGCCAAGTTTCATCTCCTTCTAAACGCCATTTTCGAAGCAAAAACGTCTCTTCTTGTTTTAGCTCTTTTGCATTCAACATCCCTCCTTTTTTCATCAGTCAGTATTATTTAATCAAGCAGTAACGGCTAACCCCCCCCCTGAAATTATTTTTAAATGCCTCTTTTTTGAAAAAGGTGACGATTGTTGTACTGGTTTTTTGAGCGGCGTGTTATGAAATAGGAATCATAAAATCTTATGATTAAAATTTTAGAGGAAAGCTCAAATCTTGTTAGGGAGTCAGGTGGGAAGTATGAATAATGTTGTGCTCATTGGGTGTTACACCAGATGGCGGTCATGGCGCTTTATTTAAAAACGCTTTGTAGACGTCCTGAATTACTTGATCTTAAAAATAATAGTTATAGTCAACGCTTACCCGTTTTACTGATTTGCTACTTAGAGCGTAATGGGCGTCAGCAGCGGCTTGATGTTGCTAATACTTTTTGGCCAGAGTTAAGCAAAGAAAAGAGGCTTGAGCGTCTTTCGGAAAACCTTAGGCGTATTGATAATGCGGCTCCTGGTTGCCTTAATCGATCTAAGGATGATCTTATTTCAGTGCGTGTGCGTAGTGACATCCAGCAGCTTTTGGCTGCCACGGAACGTGAAAATTATGAGCTTAGTCAGGCTTTGTATGAGGACCATTATTTATCTACGATTGAGTATAATCAAAGACTGAATATTAGTAGTAAGCCTAATTTGTATGATTGGCTTTTAGGTGAAAGGGAGCGTTTGCTTGATCTCATGCGAGATAACTGCTTGTGTTTAGCTGAGCGTTACGCTGCGCAGGAAGCTTTTGATGAATGCAAAAGGTTTGTTTTAAGAGCTTGGGAACTTAAGACAGAGCATAGTTTGTTAGCTCCTGAGGAGTTACAAAGAATCTATGTTTTACTAGCTGCTTGTAAGGCTCCTCAGAGTTTAAGTGTTTATAAAGAATTACATAGTTATAGGGGTCTTGTTGAGTTAAATAGACTATCGCCAGTGCAGGCTAGGCAATCGTTTGCAGCTAAACATAATTTACCAACACCTAATCATGAGTTGGTTGGTAGGCAGGCTGAATTTAATGAGTGCCTTGCTTTGCTTAGTGAAACGGATTGTCGTTTTTTATGCTTAACCGGCCTTCCTGGTATTGGGAAAACTCGTTTTGCTTTGGAGCTGAGTCGTGCTTTGAGGGGTTACTTAGCTGCTAAGGATGGAATTTTTGTGTTTTGGGTTGAGCAGCTTAGTTCTGTTCATGAGGTTTTTGCTGGCATGCTGCGAGTGTTTGCTGTTGAGACTAATGAGAAGGAGGCAGTAGATGCTCTTATTAGTTATATTGCTAAGAAATCAATCATTTTGTTTTTAGATGGTTTTGATAAGTTGAGTGATAGTTGTTTTTATTTTGATAAGTTACTTTCCTATTGTCCTAATTTAAAATTAATTGTTACGTCTCGGTCTAGCTTAAGGTCAGATTGGGTTTATCATTATGAGCTTGAGAGTTTAGCTATACCTACTGCTATGCCTTTAACGGTTTCTGAAGCAGAAAATTATGCTGCTGTTGAGTTGTTTGTTAGTCAGGCTCAGCGTATTCAGAGTGATTTTAGTTTGAGTAAGGCTAATCTTACTGCTGTTGTTGGGATTGTTAAGCTTGTTGAAGGCATGCCTCTTGCTATTAAATTGGCTACT
>CAZWJZ010000115.1:7692-8393 GCA_964634665.1 uncultured bacterium
TTACGAATTAACGCATGATTTGAATTTGCTTGATCATACGTCTAGCCCGAATTTTCGTAGTGTGCAGACTGCTCTGGATTTATCTTGGGTTTTTTTAACTGAGGCTGAAAAAGAGGTTTTTGTTGCGTTAGCTGTTTTTGAAGGTGGTTTTTCTCAGGAGGCTGCCTTTGAAATAACGCAGGCTTCTTTTTCTGATTTGATGCGCTTGAAAAATTTGTCTTTACTAAGTTACTTTGAAGATCAGAAGCGTTATCAGTTTCATCCTTTAATTCGTAGTTATGCTTTTAAGAAGCTTTCTTTGCAGTTTGGGAAGGCGAAGGCGTTAGCAGCTAGGCATGCTGAATTTTTTAAGAATAAATGTTTGGCTTTTGAGTTGCGTCATAAGGGGTTTGAGGAGGGAACGGAACGTCTTTTTTTGTTTGAACTTATGAATATCATTCAGGCGTGGCGTTGGTTTGTTGCTACTAAGAAGGCTGCTACGCTTGCGTTTTTGGTAGGTGTTTTGGAGCGCTTGTGTCATGGGAATAATTGGCATGAGTTTGTGATTGAGGCTTTTGATTTGGCTCTTGATGTGGGTTTTGATGATGATACAAAAGCGATTCTTTTAGCAACAAAGGCACGCACTTTGGAGCATCAAATTCGAGTGGCTGAAGTGCAGCACCACAAGTTGTACAATTCTAAACTTGAAGTAGTTTATGAGC
>CAZWJZ010000115.1:8403-12091 GCA_964634665.1 uncultured bacterium
CAAAAAAGGTCAATTGTCTTTGGAGGCACTGAATCTTTTGTGTAGTGATTTGGAGAGTTATCGGGAGTCTAGTAATATTGCTAGGAAGTTAATTAATAAGAATATTGCTAGTATTACTTAGTATGATGGCTTAAGGAGCCTATTGAAGTCCAGACATTCAATTTTAAGCTATGGGAGATTCTAACTGTGATTAGCTATAAGTCTATAAATATTGCATGGCTAGCATTATGCTGCTTTAAAGTACTTATCTATTTGTTGACCATAAAACTCGGCTTCTCCAAACTCACCACAATCCTTTAATAGCTTAATACCTAAGTTCACAAGAAACATTTGCTGTTTTAAAAGCCCAATCGAAGCAATAGAAGCCCCTCTAAAGCCACTATCATCTATTTCAATGGCTAAATCTCGTGCTAACTCATAATACTCGAGTGCTCTTTCGGTTTGATTTTGTTTTTCAAATAACATTCCTTTATCAAAATAGACCCTCAAGACAAAAGGTTTGTAGTTCTGAACAAAAGGTACTTTATAGCACTCATCATAATGCTCTAAGGCTTTCTGATAATTTTTGGACCCACTGTAATCAAGCTGATTACACACTATGCAAGCTAAGTTATAGCGTGTTCTTAACAGTGAAAGACTATTTGCATTTTGCTTATCAACTACGCTAAGGGCATCTCTTGCTAAAGCTTCAGCTTTTTCGAAGTCTTCTTTCATGGCGTAGCAAATCGAAATATTATTCAGTTCACTAATAACATGATCTTGATTCCCGATGACTTGCTCCCAAAAATCTTTAGCGGTAGTAAAATACTGAATTGCTTTTTGAAAAACATCTGAAGCATTTGGATCAATTTGATTCATGTAGTAACTACCCATGATGTTAAAGCGTTTTGCTTCAGCCCAAGTAATATCATTAGGGTCAGGATTAAGTTCAAATTGAGTAATGGTATCTTCGATTAAGCTTCCCAGCTTTAACTCCGCGAAGGCTTTCATCATCTGAGCATCCTGAAAAGTACTTGGTAACTTGGCATCAGGCGAAACCGTTACAAATCTAGATTCTGTAATGCTATTAAGTAAACTAAGTGCATCTTGAAAATTAGAAAGCTGCTCATAAGCATAAGCTAAAAGAAGCTTAGCGTAATCATGCTCTGATTTTTGAAAAGCATTTTGCAAACCATAATTAAGCAACTCACTAGCCCGATCAGGCAAACCCCGCTTTAGGTTCTCCTGACTAGCCTTAAAAACCAGCTTAGAATTATCTTTAGCTAAATGCTTTATCACTTCAAGAGGTGTTGTATAAAGCTCTGTGAGTAATTCAGTTTCATCAGCAGGCGTAACATCAAGCAAAGCCTGAAGTAACTTTGAGGATATTCGAGGATGCTTATTAAGCCACTCAACAATAATCTCAGAATGCTTAAGCTGCAAGGTATCACTCTCACTAAGCCAACCATCATCAATCAGAAACTCAACCATATTCCAATGCTCGAGTGCCTTGTCTTCATCTGTGTAGAGTTCAGCAAATTTATCAATAGCGTTTTCTACATAGAGTGATTTGAGCTTTCCGCCAGATAAAGCTACGAGTGCAAGAATAACAAGGTTACTACTCACATCTGCAATGAGATCTTCATCAAATAAATCAACAAGATAAGTCATTAATTTATCAAGATCTCTACGCTGTTGTGATTGCGTATGCGGGTAATCTTTTGAAGAACAAAATACAAACAAGTCATTCAGATCTTTAGGGCTAGGGTCTGCATCTAAAAGACTTTGCACTGACTGTTTAGCTAAACTCAAAGCCAAACGCTTACCTGCAAAAATCAAATCAATCTTAGTTTCTAAATGAGCTCGTTTTTGCTGAATCCAAAGATACAAAGGATGATCTTCTTCACCTTTAACATCAAGCCGATTATTAAATTCAATACCCTCAAGGAATGACTTTTCAAGTTTAGCTTGCATGGTTGTATCAAACTGAAGGGATTCAGGATTTTCTAAAGCCTCTTCTAACTGAGTGTAATCACAACTAATAAACTGCGTGTTTAAACTAATCTGAGTACTACGATCACTTTCCTCAAGTACATCCTCATCAGAATCAGTAAGGTCACGCAACTTAATTCTTAAGCGTGAAAGGGCACTCCTTAGGTTTGCATGGGCTAATGACTTGCCTTGTTCAGCAAACTCTTCACGTTTACTAAACCAGATTCGTTCTGCAAGTTTATTGCGATCTTGTGGCCCATCAATAAGCAGATGCGTCAAAATAATAAGCTCATTGTTACCAACTTTTTGATCAACTTGCTCTTTAAATAACGATAAATTCCCCAGCGTTCTCAAATGCAACATCATTAAACTATAACCCAAAAAAAAATTTAGCGGACACAAACGGACACAAATTTGCTGTTACTGAACAGCAAAAAGATTTTAAGCGGATGAAGCATTTTGCATACTTTAGATATCCCAAGCGCAAGGGAAATAAAGAGTAAAAGAAACCGGTTTCTTGCTCACAAAAGGAGCAAGGCAATGAGTACAAAAAACGCAACACTTAGTAAGAATGCAGTTCAGGTAAAACGTAGAAATACGATAGTAACCGTAGCAGTGATGGGTCTGCTAACCGTAGCAAGCTTCTTCTCACTCACTAAGCTAAACCCGAGTAACGGGATGGCTGAGAAAGGAAGTCAAACGATTCAGTTGGCTGGTGGTGATGGTGCCAATCCGGGAGGAGGATAATTATCGAACTAATCGATAAAAGATAAGGATTGACTTTGCTGATGGTTCTTCAAAACAGAACGATCAGCAAAGTCAATTTTTTCTATATGTATAAGCAACTCATTTTGAAATTGTTCATCAATTCGTTTTGAATTCGTTTCTTGATATAGCTGATATTGGCTAACGCGGATGCTCAAATAACCAGTGATATTTTGTTTCTTGATTATGTAAGTTAAAGCTTCGACCAAATAAGACTCGGCCTTTTCAAAATTACCTAAACTTTGTTCAATTTTAGCAATCAATTGTAGGGTTCTATAAATTAGATTATTATGAGCTTCTTTCCGAACTTGAATATATAAATCTAGACAAAGTTGTTTAGCCTCTTCAACTTTATCTGTTAAGTAAAAGAGTTCCGCCTGTAACAAGTTACATTGAAACTGCCATCTTGTAAGCCCTAATCCAACACTTCTAGTTAGCGATTCATTTAAGATTTGCTGCGCTTCTATAAATAGCCCTTTCAGGACCAGCGCTTTTGATTTTACCCACAATATTTGTGGCAAGTAAAAAATACCTACTGAACTTGCCAATTGTTCTGCATCATCTATTCGTTTTAAATTAATTATTCCATAGGCATCATATTCAGCTATTTCAAGTTCTATTAAGGCGTTGGCATGAGCTGAGCTATTGGGTTGAGTTTTTGTTACAAGCGAAAGAATTTGTTGAGCTTTTTCTACACATTTTTCATGTTCTCCAAAAGCAGAGTAGCAACTCTTAAGAATGCCAAGTGCTAGTCTCGAAACTGATACTCTTCTCTCTTCTACTAAATCACTTTGATCAATTAAATTTAAGGATTTATTTGCTAAGGTTATTGCATTATCAAAATCACTTCCAAAATATTTAAATAGACTTAAGTTGCTGTAAAGAACAGCTTGCACATCTATGTTGGTTTCAGTGGTTTTTTCTAACGCGTAGCTTAGTAATGTATCTCCGT
>CAZWJZ010000115.1:12101-12503 GCA_964634665.1 uncultured bacterium
ACCATTGGGCTAGGTTTGCGTAGCGTTGTAGGGCTTTGGCTGAGTTTATGTGTCTGTCATGCCAAGCATTGTCACAGGCGTGCTTCCATGCGGTGGCTATTTCTTCTTTTTCAGGTAGCAGTATTTTGAGGTCGTTTGGGGAGTTGTTTTCGCTAAATAGAATGTTGAGTTTGTCTAGGTAGTAGTTTGCGTGTTTGTCTTGTAGTTCTTTTTTGGTGTTTAGGGTGTTGAGTTTGCTTTTTAGTATTCGTTTGAGTAGGGGGTGAGATGAGAAGCGTTTGTTTGAGCTGTGGCAGCGTAGGAGTGATTTTTCTACAAAGTCGCGTCTTAATGCGTGACTTATGTTTGTTATTTCGTTGCTTGCTTCGCTGCTAAAGTCGTTACTGAAAACAGCTAGGTTGA
>CAZWJZ010000116.1:0-12483 GCA_964634665.1 uncultured bacterium
GAGAAGTTAGCTTAGGACTCGCTTCTAGAGAAGTTACCCTATTCTTTGATTGCTGAGTAGACCTTCATTGCCGCTTTGATCCTGTGGTTCGAGACTTGTTCTTGGCTAAAGGCTTTTTAGCAAGTGTAACGAAGTACTGAGTGAAGCGTATGGATAAACCTATTCAGTATTTTGTAAACCTGCTAGAGAGTAATTTAATTCAAATTGTGAGCCTTATCGATCTGAGAAATAAACATAAACATAAACATACTTATATACATAGGTAACCTGAGTTCGGAGTTTATAGAAGAACAGGAAGCTTATCAGGCTGCTGGAAAAGATTAAGAGAAGGCTTTTTAGCTTGTTTGGTGTAAGCAATAAGTCCAGCTAAAAGATTAATAGCAAAGTTAGTGACACTAAGATGCCTAGAATGATCAATCTGGGAGATGTTCTTAAGTTGATAATTGGTAAGTACTGCCCCCCTTGACATGCCGTCTGTAACGCAAACTTTTAAGGGGAAATTCGAAAATTCACCCATTTATACGCTGATTTCGAACCTTTATGAGAAGAGCACGGTTTTTCCTCATGTTCAATCCTGTCCTAGACGCAAGATCATAATGTCTCCAATTTGTCAATAGGGTAAGTAGTTACGATAATTGATCGTTTCAATAATGAAGCGTTTTCTTAGAGCCTGCTACAGGCAAGTTGCTTAGTCCTTCTGTCGGAGCGACGCGCACTGAAGAAGACTTTGTTCGTCATATTGAGCAAACGATAGCTAACGACCCTGAAGTAAACTGGATATTTATTGTCATCAACTCAACACCCATCAGTCTGAAGCTTTAGTGCGTTTAGTGAATGAGCACTGTGCTCCCAAGCTTGACGAAGCTGATCTAGGCGTCAAGGGTGAGTCGGGTATTTTGCAGAGCATGAAAACTAGAAAAGCCTTTCTTTCTGATCCGAACCACCGCATTCGTTTTGTCTACACACCTAAACATGCTTCTTGGCTCAATCAAATAGAAATTTGGTTCTCTATTCTTGTTAGACGACTCCTAAAGCGTAGTAGTTTCACCTCTACCGATGACTTAAAACAAAAAATACTTGACTTTATTACTTACTTCAATTCTACGATGGCTAAGCCTTTCAAGTGGACCTTTGCTGGAAGGCCCCTTTGTCAGTAAAAGGTAGGGGATTTCTGGGAACCTGTACTAGCTTTCCGCCTTGCCAGTAAATGCCTTGTTCATAATCTTTGCGTACAGTTTGTGCCAATAACAACATCTCTTCATCCTTTAGTAGTCTAGGGCGTCCTTTACTTTCTAAACGTTTATCATCTAAACCACTCAGTCCTTTTTCGGTATAAAGCTTTATTATTTTTATGATACTGACCTTGCTATACCCCGTTAATGCTTGTACAGCTTCTCGACCTTTGCCTCCTGCTAATTGTCAGATGACTAGTCGTCTTCGTTGTTCTACTGCTGAACTTGCTTTTTGATATGCAGCTTTTAAGCTCTCAACACTATCGCCTGAATGCAACTTCAAACCTAGACTTGGTCTTCCCATCTTCTTCATGACTTTAGTTTACTTTATTAACTAGCTTTTCGGAATTGATATTAAAGCTCGTCAAATCACTTGAATCAACGTGCGTACGGTTCCATACGCACGTTGATGTGGGCGGTCGGGAGAGGTGACTCTCCCTCCGACCCGATCAGGGAAGGGTGTGATCTTCCTTACGACCGTGACCTACCCCCTAGTAGAACCCAGAGTGTGTCGGTTTGCGTTATCGAATGCACTCAGGGTCTTGGATAACTGAAAGCTAACATGCCGTCAATATCAAGAGGGTCTAGACCATAAAGCGCTTTTTCCTTTGCTCTCAGGTGTTCTTCAGATTCTAATGTACCTAAAAGAGGTAAAGAAAAACGTTTACCTTCTTGTAGAGCAGATTCACGGGTAGCAACTTCCATCATCATAGCCATGAGGGCATCTTCGTCGCTATAGTCAGAGGTTTTTACGCCACGGATGGTCTCGGCAAAATCTACGATATGCCCCATGACTGCTGAACCATAATAAAACCGTTTTAGAGCATGCTTATATAGCACCTTGTCATCATAGTGGTGGTGATTGATATATTCAATTCGACCTGTTGGCAAGTCAACATACGAGGATAACCAGTTATTACCGCTCACCAGGTGTTCAATAGGAAATATTGAATCAGCTACAGCGCCGTTCTTTAGAGCTTCGTCACTACAAAATCTAACTTCAGCATTCCTAAGCCAGTTTTCCGTTGCCTGCTGCACTACTGTTCCTCTGGCACCTGATAGTTCGGTATAGCCAGGTCGTGGATATCTACCCAACATGCTTTTGATATTGGCGGCATGGTCAATTACCAGTGAACCATTTGGAAACCAGTAAAAGTTAGCCTTGTAGGTTTCGCTTTCGTGGTGACGGTGTGGCTGTTCATAGTGAGGGGCTGTTGGCATGGTATGCGAGATGGCTTGCACCGCAACTGGGTGCGCCTCGAAAAAATGAATCCAGCGGGAGTTATTGTGATAGCCCGTGTGATCGTGCCAGCAGGTCAGACGCTTTATAGGACCAATAAAACCATCGTTTGAAATTGCTTTCATCATACGGTCAAAAGGAAACCTGAAAAAATTCTCGGCAATACGCAGAATGGTGTTGTTATCACGAGCGGTCTTGACCATCTCTTGTGCCTGCACCAGCAAGCTGCACATGCTAGTTTCAACATTAGTATGAATGCCATGTGAAAGTAAGTAGCAAGCAATAGCATGATGGGAAGGGATCGGTGTCACCACAAAAGCAGCTTCCATCGGGCGTGCCTTAACCAAGTCTTTTAAATCATAGAAAGCTGGAACATTCAGGGACGCAGCGAATTCGTCAGCTGATTCACGCACAGGGTCACAGACAGCCACAATCTTGACCCAAGGTTTTAGCGCTTCGAAGAGAGGGCGATACACAGTTTGGGAACGGTTACCTGTACCAATTAACGCGACGGCTAGGGGTTCAATGAGATTCATCATTAATCCTTTCTAATAGTTGAGATGGGATTTCTGCTTCGTAAACCTGAGCATGACCTGTCTTATCGCTAGTAAAAACAACAAAACGACTATCAGGTGAAAAGGAAGGATGCGGGTGGGTGTGCTGCGGTGCATTCACTTTGATAGGACCATGTTCGTATGGAAAAGGTCCACGCCAATGCTGACCAGCATTTGAAGCGTTTGCCTGACAGAGAAGCTGTGGTTTCCCAACACCGTCCAAAGGGTTAAAAAGCTGGATGCCCCGATCAGGATAATTGGTATCAGCAACCATCAGGGTACCAGTGCGGTTACAAATGGCGTGCCAGGCATTGAATGAAGTTACCCTTCGCTCGAGTCCTGTTTCAGCGTGGACACATCTTATGCCGTTGGGCCAGTCAACAAAAGCGAGTTCTTTTGTACCTGGAATCCAGACTTCATGGGTAATCCATTCAGCAGGTTTTCGCTGATAAAGCCGACGGTTATTTGAACCATCTCTGTTAATCAACCATACTCTGTCTTTAAGCGGACCTGCATAGTAAAGAAGGCTTGAATCATCAGGGCAAAACATCATATGTGCCACCGTGTCACGCACTAAAATAACGTCGGATTCCCCGGTTTCAGTATCAATAACAGCGATACAGGCTTTATCGTCTAAACCAAACCGAACTGCCCACCAGCGGTCATCCCAGCTTAAAGCAGTTGTTCCCATGGCGTCAGCCACCATGCCTTTTTCACGCAGGGCAACTTCACCAAAATCTACTAGTTTCTCTTCCTTCAAACTATCAATATCAACCCGCCACGCACTCGAGCCCGCCGTGAAATATACATACTTGCCATTGTGGGAAGGATAAACCGAGTACTCAGCTAAGTTAGTTCGCTCAGTAAGTTGAACTAAGTTTCCGCTTATACGATCCTCGGCAAAGATCTCTGGTCGTCCCGTTCGGTGTGAGACAAACACTAGGTGCCTCATCGCGTCGTCATAAGCAGGGACGATAAAAAACGGATGATGGTGAATTGAGGGGTGATTGCTTACCTGACGAATCGTCAAGCCCGTTTCGGAATCTGTATATACAAAAGATTCAGCAGGCCAAAGTTGTCCTCGAGCCATTTAATACTCAGACTACAGCCGTAGAATTTTTGCTAATACCAGCTGCCTCGAGTGCTTGGGAAATCTGCTGTTTCTCAGCGGAACTCAATGTAGGGACGGGGGGGCGCATACGTGATGAGTTAAGCAAACCTCGCTGGACAAGTGCTTCTTTTAAGCGTGCGTGGGCATCACCAGATGGCTCACCCATGCCGTAAACAGCCTGTTTAAGGGGTAACAAACGATCTTCAAAAGTGCGAGCTGTCACAATGTCGTTAGCCTCGACAGCTTTCCAGAGTCCCATGATCAGCTCAGGCACCAGACTACCAAAGCCTACCAGCGCACCATCAATTCCGAAAATCATGGTGGGTAATAAATACTCGTCATGACAGGTGAGAATGGCAATGTCAGGGTGACTAGCTTTAAGAATGTTGAGGTCTTTCTGGTATTGTGCCATTTCTCTTGTGCCATCTTTAATGGCAACTACGTTATCGATATCTCCCATTGCCTGCCGCATCTCTACCGTATAAAAAGTTTTGGTCCAGGCGGGGTACAAATGCACAATAATGTCAATATCGATAGCGGCAGCAACATCTTTAAAGAAATTGACTTTGGCTTCGGGTTTAGTGCCAAAGCGCAACCAGTTATGAGGCGGCATGAGCAAAATACCTTTGGCACCTGCGGCTTGGGCATCTTGGGCATGTTCGACAGCTTCTATTGTGCCTTCAGCAGAAATACCTGAGTATATGGGTAAAAGATCACCGACCTCATCGACACAAATTCTAGTAACATGTTGGCGTTCTTCAGCGTTGAGTGAACTGATTTCACCCGTATGACCATTGACAACAAGTCCTTGAACACCTTGCTGGCTAATCCACCTCAAATACTGACGGAACTCAGCTTCATCTAACAACCAGTCAGACTTAAACGGAATAGGAATGGCTGGGAAAATACCCCTTGGTTTAGGTCGGCTCATAAACTTTCCTTTCCAACGAACTATGTTGCTAGTTTATGTCGAGGGTCTGACATGGTAGCAAGCAGTTTGCTGACAATTTGAGTTAGCTTACTATAATGCTGCCAAGCTAATTTGTCAATATAAGGTGACTTTATTTTGATTTGTTATTATTTGATAACTTTTTTACCATATATGTGGGTGCAATAAGGTCTTCTTCAATATAAAGGTTATGAAGCGTTTGCCGAATAGCCAGACTTTCGTCTTGGCGCAAAGAAGCTATTTTGGCGATTAAAAGCTCTACCATAGCAACAGGCGTCACAACTGAGAACGTGTGTGCCACTCCCTGAGCAGGGGCAAACAAAACAAAATCAGCAAGCTCCTCAATCGCACTACCCAAACTCCCTGCAATAGCGACGGTTTTGGCACCTTGTTGCCGAGCTAAACTTAAAACCTGTACCGAATCTCTAAAGTTCAACCATAGACTTGCAGCTACCATTACATCTTGTTGAGTTACATCATAAAGGGCAATAACCCCGTCAACGCCGCCACTGTCAAGCAATTCACCACGCAAGCCAACATGCCTAAGCAAACGAACAAGTAGGTGAGCAACAACGGCAGCAGACCCCGTTCCATAAACAAGGATTCTGCGCGCCTTGATTAAAGCTTCAGCAACAATCTCGAGTGTTGACTCATCTAACCCAGTCAGAGCTGTTTCAAAATTATTACGCTGCTGCACCATCGTCGCAGCGAGTATGCCAGAAGCTTCGGGTTCACTTTGATGTTCAAGTGGCATCTGAACACCCACCTTCTCAAAATAGCTCTGACGAACCGCAGCTTGTAAATCGCTATAGCCGTCGTAACCAAGACTTTTAGCTAAACGAATGACAGTAATACCACTCACCTTAAAAAGGTTCTCAAGTGTCTTGAGGGTGCCAAAAGCAAAAACCTCTGGTTTATCAAGCAACGCTCTAGCTAATTGACTTTGCTTGCGAGGTAGGATAGCTAGTTGAGACTCGAGTTTTTCAAAATCAAAATTTTTAATCATAGTTTTACTATCGTAAGGCAAAAAGTATCGCTGACGGAACTAACTGGCAATAATACCATTAGCTAATCCCAAATAAAGTCTGTGCATTTATACCCATTATTTTTTTTTGTTCAGCTACTGAAACCTTCATTTGTAAGACTAAATCCATCATGCTATCAATACTCACCCAGGGATGATCACTAGCAAAAAGCAAGCGCTCAGCACCCGCAAACTGATAGGCATACTCGAGTGCCTGCAAAGAAGGCGAAACCAAATCTAAATAGACTTGCTGATAATATTGGTTGGGCGGCTTACTGATATGCTCGCGCCCCCGTCTTTTGACTTCAGTTTGTTCTTCAACACGCCCCATCAAATAAGGCAGGACACCCCCCACATGCGGGTGAACAACCTTTAGGCTAGGGTGTCGCTCTAAAACTCCACCTAAGATGAGCCGCAACATGGCAAAAGAGGTATCCACCATAAAGCCCAGCATAGGAATCATACTGTGGTCTTTGATGGCTTCACCCCAAGTAGGCACGGTCGGATGCAAGACCAAAGGAACACCGCGCTTTGCCACATGTGCGTAGAAGGGTTCAAACTCAGCGGCATCAAGGGCTTTACCAGCAATATGTGACACCAAAAACACACCCCTGAGATCAAGCTCATCAATGGCACGATCTAATTCAGCAATAGCGCTAGGGACATTGTTCAAAGGCACGCTGGCGATAGCAACAAAACGCTCAGGATAGCGGCTACAGAGGTCTGCCAGATAGTCATTGCAAAGACGTGCCCCTTCAACTGACAATTCTGCGTCTAATAAGTCCGGACTAGGAATATTGACACTTAGTACACTCATATCAATTTTTGCTGCGTCCATATCACGAATCTTTTTTTCAACACTATAGTCAGCTAAATCAAGCTTAAACCGTTGAACATCCGCGTAGTTAATAAGATACGTCTTATCGATTTTAGTGGTCTGCAACGTATTGCTGTTTCGGGTTAACAGCTCAGCGTATGCTTGCGGAAAAACGTGGCTTTGTGCATCAATTCTAAGCATCAGCTTGAGCCTCAAAAGCAGCTTTAAAACGCGGATTAGTACTAACCTCGACAAAGGCATTTGACTCGGACGAGTCAATTGCAGCCGCGACAATTGCCAGCACTTTAAGATTATTGCGCCCACTAAAAGCGGGTTCCTCAGCACCACAAAGATAGCTATACCAGTTATCTAAAAAAAGTTCCCAAGGCTCGATCATAGAAATATCCTTGTCTAAATAAATCGGGCTAAAGTCTGAACCTCGAGCTGCAAACTCATAGGTCATTTCATTATTCGACATATGTACACCTCGGCATCTTAACGCACCTTTGCTACCCTCAAGCCGTAGTTCATAAAGACTCGCCTGGGACGAATACCCTGCATGATAATGAACATGCAAACCTGCGAAGCGAATAAGAGCATTAACCATACAAGGACCGTCATAAACTGACCATGACGGCTGAAAACCATCACAAACAATAGCTTCGGGTAGGGCTTTTGGAAAGATGGATAAGATAGCATCAAGATGATGACAGGTCATTTCATAAAGCACAGGCTGCTTCATATCGCGCAAATTACGAACCTCATGTCTGGGTTTGGCATTTAAGAACACAAGCTGTTCCACCTCACCCAATTGACCCTCTGCTATAAAGTTTTCCAGCGCTCGATAATGACGCATAAAACGCATCTGCTGAGCCACGCAGAGTTTAAGTTCTTTTTGCTGGGCTAAGGCTACCAAGTCAGCTGCTTGGTCAAAGTTGAGGGTTAAAGGTTTGGCAACAAGTGGGGTTAGACCCGCCTCGAGCACAGTTTTTGTCTGCGCAAAGTGAAACTCTGCAGGCGTATTGATTAAAACCGTCGTTGCTTCAATCGTATTTGCTTTAATCGAGTTTAACGCCTCATCCAGATTATAAAACAAGGCACTATCAGTTAGAGCCAAATTTTCTTGCGCTTGGCTCAGTGACTCATCACGCACATCTACCACAGCAACCACTTCATGCCACGGCTTCTTTTGCAAAACACGAAGCATAGCTTCAGTTACGCTGCCCATGCCGACCACGATACTTTTTAGCAGATGTTCAGACATGCTCTAACAACTCCACTAACTGTTCGGTATTACGTTGCGTCGCGTTCTTGCGGTCATGCCACTGATGTGGTTCAAGGGTGTAGTAACCAGTATACACATCCTCTTTTAAAGCACCTATCTGAGAAACCATATCAACAACACCGTCTTTTATATCTACATAGTCAGCCTGAGCGGTCCAGTTTTTAAAATGTATATGGGCGATGAGATCACGAACCTGTTGATACCCGTTAGGAAAAGCCTGTTCTCCCGATTTGGCGGCGTTAGCAGGGTCCCAAACAACTTTTGCGTTTAGTGCCTTAGCAATATAAGCTAGATTTGCGCCGGTATTCGCCCAACCAGCAGGGTTGTTCTCAATCAGCATCTCAACCCCTTCGGTCTCACATAAGTCTTTAGCCTTTTGCAGATGCGCGAGCACGCGATCTGGAATAGATGCCTCTCGTCCCCCTTCGCGTTTGAAACTAAAAACGGTCATTTGTCTAACGCCAAGGTACTCCATTACCTTGAAGGCTTGCGAGAAGCCCTGTTGGAAAGTATGCATTGTATTGCTACTGTTTACTTCATGCTTGAAAAAACCTGGACTCACCCCCACTAAGGTTAGCTCGAGTTCTTTGACGGTTTTTAAGATGGACGCTAACGTCTCCTTGCTAACACTCGGAAAGCGCTTGCCTTCTAAACCTCTAAGTTCATAAGCTCTGATGCCAAGCGGTAAACAGATAGCGACAGCTTCAGCAAAAGAGTCAGACGCTTCATCACTGACAATGGCAAGACGTTTTTTCCAATCAGTCATAACACCCTCCTTACAAAGGTCGTTTTTGCAATGCCGCTAAAACGGTGGGCACATAGCGCATTTGCTGCGACATGGCTTTGCCAAAACCTAGATGGTCTATACCTTCGGGAAAGCGTCCAATGGCGTCTAATCCACGTTTGACATAAGCGCCAATCTCTGCGTCACCAGAAATTTCATAGGCGTCTGCAAGTCCTTCTAAGACCCACTGGGTTTGCTGAAAGCCGCCGCCAAGCGTGCGATTCTCACAAGAAGTGTAACGAAAATGTCCCGATTTTTCATCGAAGGTATGTTTTATGAGCCAGTGCGCACCACCAACAATGGCGAGGGCAACCTCTTGATCAGCCGTGAGGTGATAGTAGCGCTTTAAGCCTGAGAGTAAAACCCCCACCATAAAACCTGCTTCGCCACTACAGCGCGGATAACCGCAGCCACAGTGACTTTCTGTCAACATTCGTACCCAACCCCCTTCGGGTGACTGTCTTTGAAGCACTTTCTTCACGATAATTGCCGCTGCATTAAGACAATTAGGGTCGTTCGTGGCCGAGGCTAGCATGGACAGATGAATAATATGCCAACCTGCTTCACGACAGTTTGAAAAGTCATAAGCGTTAAACCAGTCGTTTTGCAACAGCCATCTTTTGGTTTTCTTAACGCTGTCATGCACGGTCTCATCACCCGTCAGTAAATAGTGCAAGAGAGGCCCTTCAACCCAGGTATGGGAGGGAATCGAGTTTGTGCCACTCATCTTGCTGTGAAATAGAGGTGGGAGATAACCCCCTAAATGTCCAGGCATATGCATCGCCTGCCCGCCGATTTCTGCTTTGTCAGCAGAATAGTTCAGGGTATCTACGTCAACCAAATGCCGTACTGACTGCGCTCCCCACGCCGCCCACTTGGGGTCACCCCCACGTAGCCATTCAACATATGCACAGTAAGCAGGGTCGTACTCATTATTACCCCAGGACCAGCCACTTTCTCCGTACCAATCCCCAAAATTCAGCTGACCAAAGGCGCGAAAATGGTGCTGGTCTTCTTGAAAAGATACAAGAGCTTTGTCTGCCAAGGTTTCATATGCCGGCAAAGGAGAATTGTTTTTAGAGCCTATAGGATAGAGGGCCCTAGTTGAATTTAGATAGTCCAGGGAGGGTCGGACGACAAGTGGAGCTTCTAACCAGGCAAAGGCTGCCTCGTTTTGACAGGTAACATCAAGCATGATCTCGCTTGTTAACGCCATGCCAGCTTTAAGCAGATAAACACCTTCCCGCAACCAGAAGTAGAGACGATGCCAGGCATCTTCATCACCAGGTAAGGGCTCGCCAGACAACTCGGGAAATAACTCTATACTGAGTGTATCGGCAGTAGCCGTTAAACCTTTAGGATAGCTTTGCCAGAAGTCTTTTATTCCAATTCCTAGCGGCCCGGTGGCAGTCTCAAGTAGAAGATGCCCCGAAGCGCGTCCTTCTTGTCTTTTCTTTATAGTATTCTCAGTGATGCTATAAGCCAAGTCATGTTCATGTCGTAGTTGCCAAATTTGATTAACGTCCCAGGCTTGCTCGAGAGTCCGTAACGAGCTTATCGAATGACAATGGAAATCCAACGCAAATGACTTGAGTTTTAAAAGCGTACTTTCTTCATCCGTTAGACCCTGTATAGCGGAACCTACCGAACTTGATCTTAGCGTCTCCGAAAGTGTACCTCCTTTTGCGGCTGGCGCTAAAACAGGGCTAATAACTTCCAGGCGGTGAACAAGCTTGACAAAAGATTGTTTTGCAAAAATATGGACACGAATGACACTTTGCAAATAAGCCACCCCGTGTTCATCTTCATGGGGAATTACAAAGTGGATGACTGCTCGCCGTTGTCCCATTTCCTTTAAGCTAAGTGCCAGAAGCTTGCCGCTTGACAGGGGCAGGTCATTGCCTAGGACAGCGGCAAAAGACAGCAAGCGTTCCTGACCATCAGGTAGTAAGCTTTTCCAGTTTCCCTTGTCTAGTCGTTCTATACCCAACCCCGTCTCGCGATCAACCGTAACCTTTAGGGTTTCATTAAACACTATGATTTTATCTTTGTCTATTTGGCTCGAAAGTCCCTCAAACTGCGTTGTTGAAGGTGAGAACTCGAGCGTGGCCTGGGCTTTGCCTTTCTTACTCAGACCAGGTGGAACAAAAGCATCAACCAGCACCCAGCGGGCTGAGCCATCAGGCCAAACTACTTTCGTTTGTAGTTGGACAGACTGCAAATCTCCACCCACCACTAACTGGCACGAGGAACGATTTGTAACACTTCCTTGGGGTAAGGGAACACCGAATGTTAGGGGAAATCCTTTGAGGTCGGCATCAGTCAAATTTATTAGCTCAAGCGGTACAGATAGGTTTTGAGCTAAGGTAGTTGGCTGGCGTGTTTCGAAGTTGATGTCCTGAGTTTCCGTTTCCCCTCCAGGCTCAGTCACTGTAATGATAGCCGTATACCGTTTATCTGGTTTTAGATTTGAAAGGTGAATAGTATGGAGGGCTGTGAATTCGCTCTGTTTAAACAGCTGAGTTTCATTGTGTTTATCAGCTTCCTGCGCATCAACCTCCAGGCGCACTTGTGCAGAGGCTATTTCTGAGGTGATAAAATGAAGCTTAGCTTGCCAAAGTCCATTAACTTGAGAAGAGGACTGTACGCTCAAGTGCTCAATAGTAGGCTTAAAGCGAATCGGTTCAGGGCGGTCTTTGAATAGAATAAACTGCTCGATGCGGTACGTTCCTGGACCTGGCGCAATAAACTGAAAAATTTCCATCTCACCTATAAATGTAACGGCTTTGTCAAAAATAATTAAATGAAGACGATTGTCAAAACGGCGTGGTTCAACGCGACCTACATCGTTTGACGCCAAGCGAACTTCCATGGGACAGGGTTCCCCTTCGGTTAAGTAAACAAGTACGCCAATGTAGCGCTGTCCTGTATGGTCGGCTTGTTTTTCAACCGTTCCCCAGAAACGCTGGCGCAGGGTTGAAGCTTTGTTCGATTGAGCAACCATTGAAGAGCGAAAAATGCTGGGTACTGGGTAAGAGGTCAGTCCCAAGTCTGGCGTCCAGCTCTCGAGTGTTTCGCTATCAACAGCTCGCCAGACAAAATTTTTAGGGTCTCTAAGTAGTGCTTCAATTCGTTTGGGATCAACAATATCTATGTGGGGGATGATGTCCATATGCCAGAACCTTTCGTGTAAAACTAAGAACTTAGGGAGGAATACCTATAACTATGGATCATCTAGTTGAACAAGCGCTTGTCATCTAACACCGTGAGTTATCTTAGTCAGGGTTTAAGAAGCTTTGCATGTAAGGGAGCATGGCTGATTTGCGCCGACCTTTGAAGTGAAGAACTTTCTTGTCAGGATAATACTCAGTCATGGCTGTTTCAACTTCGCTTGAAAAGTTATAGCTCGAGCAGGGCAAGAGGCGAATCTTGAAGCCCTCTTGTTCATGGGTGAAACAATCTGTCCTTTGATAATCAACGCCTTTGA
>CAZWJZ010000117.1:0-12344 GCA_964634665.1 uncultured bacterium
TACTCAATCGTGATGGTTTAGGTTTTGACTTGCGTGATGATAGCTTTCACCGTATTGAAGTTGAAAGCAGATCAGCAGGTACGCTTAAAGTATCTTTAGATGGTCGGGTTTTGGTTGACTACAGTGACGCTGATGCGCGTTATGCCCAAGGGGGTATTGGCATTGGCTTAAGGGCTAACGAAAACTTACCTGCCTACATAGATAATCTCGTTATTTCACCCTTGTAAACCCTATTTCCAGTGGGTCTACGACAAAACTAAGGGACACGAAATTGCCCCTTAGTTTAACGATTCTAGATTAAAGATTTATCTGAGAGGGTAAATCGTAGAACTGCTATTAAAAACATTCTTCCTAATGTTTACCGAAAGGATTGCCAAATGAAACAACTTCTTTACACCATCATGGTTTTTGTACTTCTACTTTTAACTGCTTGTGGCGGCTCGAGTTCTGATAAGCCTAAAAATCCTGCCAATCCTAGTGAAATGACGTTTGATTATGATTTACAGTCTGACGCGATTGTGATTGATAGTAGTCAAATGACAGCTTTAAAAAGTAGCTCTGAAAATGCTTTTGTATTTGATAAAGCTCAGCTAGCAAGTCAGGGCTTAAATCTAGAGCTAGGGCAGGTATTACTGCTTGAAGATACGGCATTGGTCAAAGTTGTTTCTTTAACAGAGGAGGGCGGAGATCTAATTGTAAGTACTAAACCAGCGGCACTCAATGAGTTTTTTGAAAATGCAGATATTAATTTAGTGCAAGGACTCAACATTTCTGCAGCTAACCCCCCAACACTCAGGGTAGGTAAGCAAGAACTCGAGCCTAGCTTTATAAGTACTTTAGGTGACAGTATTGCTTACAAAACTAAGGTGAATGGCTTTGATCTTAGTTTAGAACTCGAGCCTGACTTGGCAGGTCAAAATCTTAAGCTTAAAGTGATTGTAGAAAATAAACCGGGGGGTGGTGAAACGAGCTTTAAGGTTGCGGGTACAGGTGTGGTGGGTCTTAAGCAGCAGCGTTTGAGTGCCAGTATTCAAGGGGGAGAGAGTCAAGATTTTGATTTTAATTTAGATGATATTAGCTATGAGTTTGAAGTAGCTTATGCTGGTGCAGAAGCAGGTTTTGCTGAGTTTGAACTTGCCTTGCCAGAAGCGCTAGAGTTAAGCATTCCTATTGCAACGCCTGTGCCTTTAGGCTTAGAGCTTAGCTTTAGTTTTGCCTTATTAGCTAAAGTGGAGTTGCCTGCTAGTGCTTCGACTCGAGTGTCCATGCGTTACAGCTATAGTGGGAATGCTGGTTTTGAAACAGGTACTGCTAATGTTAATCCTAAAGGTACAACGGGTTCACAAAGTCTTGAAATTAATGAAGCAGAAGCTGCGGGTGCAGCAGGGCCAGTGGGTGCAACGTTTGCAGTATCGGCACCGCGTATCAAGTTAAAAACTAAGCTTAGTCCAGATAGTTCCGTTAAGATTGATAATATCTACTCCATATCATCTCTTATGACAGGTTCAGCTTTAGCAGGCGTGTGTTTAGGGGCAGGCACACAGCATTCTGTTGAGGGTTCTTACGAACTTAGCTTCTGGGGGTTTAGTTACAAAGGTTCACATACGTTTTATAAAAGCTATGAAGAGAAAAGACGAGGTAATCAAAAAGGCTGTGAAGAGGCTAGCCTAGTTGCAACGATGGCATCTGAAAGTGACTTATATGCTAATGTCACGAACTTAGCTCGAGTGTTAGCTTTACAACCCTAAGAGACTCATTTTAGTTTTTAAGGTGTTGATGGCTAAAATTTGATGATTAAAAAAGAGGCAAGTCCTTAAAGGCTTGTCTCTAAATTATCCTTAGCTGAATTATAATTATCGTAAGGCTTTATAATTCCGACCTAGGGGAGTACGCTCTGACTCACTCAGTATTATGACACGATTAAATCAGTTTAGTATTGTGGGGTAGGTGTCTTGCATTGAAAAATCTATTATTCTTTGAGTAGGCTGCGTTGTATGGTGTAGCTTGTGAATCTTGTTGCTGTTCAAGCACACATGAAGCTTGCTGATTATGAATCTGCTGATGCATTTAAGCAGAAAATTTTTGCTTTATGCGAAAAAGCAACTGATGGACTGCCAGTAGGGGATACGCTGATTGCTTTTCCTGAAACCATTGGCTTGCCTCTTTTATTTACACTTGGTCGTTTTGAGCAGGTGAAAGATTTGCAAAGCACCAAAGCTATTATGCTTAATTACCTTAATCACTCTTGGCAAGATGTGCTGAAAGCAGCCTTTAAACACAAGGTATTTGGTCTTAATGCGCTTTATTTACCGCAAAGCATAGATGCTTATCTTGCTTATAAAAATACCTTCTCTGAAGCGGCAAAAACCTTTGCGGTGAGCATAGTGGCAGGCTCGAGTTTCTTGCCTTTGATTGAAGAGGAGGCTAGTCGGGGTGTGCATATTGCTAATGCGAGGGTGTTTAACACCTCGTTTGGGTTTGCGCCAACAGGTAGCGTTTTGGGGCGTACCAAGAAGGTTTACTTAACGCAGGGTGCAGAGTCATTAGCAGGGCTTAGTCGCGGGCGTTTAGAAGATTTGCAGCTTACGCAGTTGCCTGTGGCTAGGGTAGGCGTGGCGATTTGTTTAGATGCGTTTTATGGTTCGGTCATTGAGCATTTTGACGGCTTGGGTGCAGAGATTATAGTGCAGCCAAGTGCTAATCATGCAGCTTGGGATAGACCTTGGCCACCAGATAAAAGCTTAACAGAAGGCGAAGCGTGGCTATCTTATGGCCTTGCTAAGCAAATTCAAAATAGGCAAAACATAAACTATGGCATTAACCCCATGATGGTCGGTAAACTTTGGGATTTAGATGCTTACGGGCGTTCATCTATCGTGACAAATATCAGTAAAACAAAGCATAAAGATGCTTTTTTGGTGTTGGCTGAATCTGCAACTGAAGAAGAGATCATCTGGACTCGAGTTTGATTTTTAACACCCTTTTGACGCCTTCCCTTTAAGCTTTAACTATGGAGGCTGTTATGAAAAATGTGTTTAGGTTTATGGTTTTGGTGATGGTGTTGAGTGGCTGTGCACCAAGTTTAGATATTGGTTCAATTGCTCAGAATGCCGCTAATCAGGCGGTTGAAACTGCGGTTGAGAGTGCTATTGATTCACTCATTAGACGCACAGTTGACAGGATTGTTGCCAATGTCTTTGATTTATTTATTGCATCTGCTATTGACAGTATGTTTGGCGTGGGTGGCGAAGTAGAGTACGGAGATAATTTTGCTCTTGATATTTACACGGGTAAATACAATGTCGACATTTCAGGTAACGCGCCGTTGACAGGTGAATTTCGTTTTGATGGCGGTGAGCCGTCAGCCGGGCAAGAAGAGTTTAGTTTAGGTGTAGCCATTCGGGGTACTAATGAAGAAGACAAAGCGTTCACCACGCTAGCCTTAGCTCGAGTGGGTGATGATGCTGCTGATTCATTTACGGTAACGCTGGTAGAAGGTGACAATGAATTGGGGGAGCGTTTGGTGCAAGTGGGTATTCAGTTTGGTGAGCGTGACATTGTGTATGTGGGTGAAGCAAGCTTGAGTATTGATACGCTTAGTGATGAGCGTTTTGTAGGTTCATTTACAGCTCAGAATCTTACAAGCGAAGATGATGCCGCTGTAGTAGCCGTAAGTGCTTCTTTTGATGTGCCTATTAACCCTGTAGGGTCGTTGTTTTTTAAGTCAAGCTTGATTGAAAACTAAGCCCTATTGATAAGCTGGTTTAGCTTTTTGGGTTAGGTTTCGCAGAAGCCTTCTAGTTTTTAAAGGAGGCTTCTTTTAGAGCTGTCTAAAGATTAGCTGCATAATGCTTCTGCTAAAACTCGAGCTTTGCTTTGTCACCCTATCCAAATAGCTAAGATACAATGCTTACATGTTTGATACTCGAGCTTTTCTTTTAGAGAGGGGTCTTATTTCTGAGCCTACTGAGCTGCTTATTGAGAAGCTTGAGGGGGGCTATTGGAATGAGGTTTTTCGTTTGCGCTCAGCAGCTTTTGATTGGGTTTTGAAGCGTTTTTTTGCTGAGCCTAGCCGTGAGCGTCTTTTTCCTATTTTGCCTGAAAGTGAAGCTTTAGCATTTAAACTTTTATCACCTTTGGGTATTACGCCTAAATTTGTAGCTTTTTTTCCTGCTTCTGATACTGAGCAGGCTGTTTTGCTTTATGATTTTGCTGTGGGTGAAAGGCTAGAAGGAGGCTTTGTACAAGTAGCTGAGCTTTTGAAGCGCTTGCATCGCTTTAAGCTTGAGGCTGGGTCTTTTCGAAAACTAGCTACGCATCCGCAGGCTATTTTGAGGCAGGCTGATGCGCTGCTTGAAGGCTGCAATCATGATTTGCTGGCTGATTTGCTGGCTGTGCGTCCTAAGCTTGTTGCGTATCAAGAGCTAGAGGCGCTGTCGTTAGTTCATACGGATGCTTGGCAGGGTAATTTTATTGCTTCTGCTGAGCAGCTAGTCTTAATTGACTGGCAATGCCCGGGTTTGGGTGATCCTGCTGAAGATGTCTGGACCTTCCTTTACTCAGGCTTTCAGCAGCTTATTGGTTTAGAGTTGTACAGCGCTAAGCAACAAGCTTTGTTTTTAGATGCTTACGCGGACGCAGCTATGCAGGCGCGTTTAAGAACATTAGAGCCTTTTTTTGCTTACAGAGTGGCAGCGCATTCGCTCACACGCATTCAAGATTTAGAGAAGGCAAAACCACACGCAGCTGCTGCCTACAAAAATATTTTTTTTAGATTCATAAAGGATTTAAGTCATGCCTGAACCTTTACGTCTTTATTTGCACACTTATAGTTTGCGGTTTCACCTTGCCTACCAAGAAGGGTTTGATGTTTTTGCCTTTATTGAGCGTGCTGCTCAAGAGGGCTTTGCTGGGGTTTGCATAAGTGCTAATGATAGTAAGTATAGGCATTTGGGCGGCACAGAAGACTGGCGTTTAGAACCCATAGCGGCAGCTTTAAAGCACTATAATTTGCACTGTGATATTGATACGAGTAGTACTGAACCTCAGCATTTAACAAAGATGCTTAAAGTTGCGCAAGTCTTAGGGGCGCAGCATTTGCGTACCTACACGCGCTATGAGGGCAACAGTGAAGCGGTGCTTGATAGAACCATTCAAGACCTAAAAGCAGTTGCGCCTATTGCCCAAGATTTAGGGGTTTACGTTTTACTAGAAAACCATGAAACCTTCACAGGGCAAGACATTAAGCATATTCTTGAAGCCGTTAATCAGCCTTTTATAGCTGCTCTTTATGACTACGGTAACTCACAAATGGTTTTAGAAGACCCCTTAGAGTGCCTTAAAGAAATGTCAGCCTTTGCACGCTCAGCCCACTTAAAAGACCATGTTGTTATAAAAGCCAAAGATTCACCAGATAAAAAACTCTCTGTACTCGGTGTACCCATAGGCGAAGGGAATCTGCCTATTTTGGAGACAACTCGAGTGCTGCTTGAGGCGGGTTGTTCTAACATTGTGTTTGAGAATTCTTATGGTTATAGGGCGCTTATTAAAGAAGCCTATATGACTGAGCGTAACAAAGCTTTATTGGGGCAAGCTAGTTTTGCGTTTGCTAAAAATCTTAGATTAAACCCCAAGCAATACTTACTCGAGCCTGACTTGTTTAGCCATGAGGAGCTGATTGCTTTAGAAGATGCTATGCATAAGCGTAGCTTAAAGTGGCTTAGGGAAGCGCTAAAGCTTTAACGCAGGCTTAGTAAAAGATTTTGTTTTTACCGGTTCGTTTGGCTTTGTAAAGATTATCATCAGCTTCTGCTAAAAGTGCTTCAGGCTGCGCGTGTTCACGCAAAGAGGCTAAGCCTAAACTAGCCGTAATGCTTAGCTCCGTATGAACAACTGCCCAGTCATACCTTTCTAGGGCAGACCTAATGCTTTCAGCAATTAGCTTTGCTGCGTTCAGGTCAGTATTGGGTAGTAAAACAACAAACTCTTCACCGCCAAAACGTGCTGCCACATCGGCATCACGGCAGTGTTTTTGCATTAAGATAGCCACGATCCTTAAGACTTCATCACCAACAGCATGCGAGAAACTATCATTCACTTTCTTAAAATTATCAATATCTAGCATAACAATAGACAAAAAACTCGAGCTTGTTTTTGCTTTATCAAAATGTTCTGTTAGCGCATAGTTTAAGTAACGCCGGTTATTGAGTTTAGTTAGGCCATCCTGATGACTTAATTCTTGCAGTTCAAGATTCTTTTTTTGTAGTAAGACTTTAGCTTTGGCAAGCTCGAGCTGCATTTCTTTGCGCATTTTGACTTCGCGCTCTAAAGCTTCACTTTTGAGTTCTAAGGTTTCTTTGTCAGCTTGCGTTTTTTGAGTATCAAATTTAATCATGAGCTGATTAATGTTTTCTACTTGTTCTTGTTCTTCGTAGCTGCTCATGAGTTCATGGTAAAGCTCATGGTGCTTTAAGGCGTTATGGTAATCGTTTTTTGCTTTGTAAGCTTTATAAAAATCTTCATGGAGTAGTGCGACATGCACCATGGGTCTTTGGCTTTCTTCAAAAAGAACTAAAAGCTGCTTAAACTTTTCTAAAGCCTCATCGTAGTGACCTGTTTTGAGTTTGAGTGTAGCTAATTCACGTAAGGCATCTTCATAAAAAGCACTATAGTCCTTGTTGTTTTCTAAGATGCCTATGGCGTGCAGTAAATTTTTTTCTGCCGCGTTAAAAGCACCTTTTTCAGTATTGATAGTTCCAATTCCAATTTTGCTAATAGCTACACCCACACGGTTATGCTGCGCCTCATAAGCATAAGCACTTCGTTTGTAATAATGCATGGCATCATCTAAACGCTCGAGTTGCTGGTAAGCAATGCCGATATTGTAAAGCGTGCGTGGTGCAAGGCTAGAACCATGACTTTCAAAAATAGGAAAAGCTATTTTGTAGTAAGCAATAGCTTGCTCGTAATTTCCTAAGTGACTATAGGCAATGGCAATGGAGCGAAACAAAATAGCTTTTTCTTCATGTTTTTGGGTTGCAAAGAATTTATCTAGCGCTTCAAAACCTAGGGCTTCACACTGTTTTAAAGCTTTTAGTAAGTAACTTACAGCTCGAGCAAAATTGCCTTCTGCGATGAATGCTTGACCCATCAAACGAAGTGCTTTTACATGCTGTTCTTTAGCGCATAGCTTCTCATGGGCTAAGACTTGCTTTAGTATTTTTAGGGCTTTATTAGCCTGATTTAGAGCGTTATGACTATCTGCTAAAGCTAAAAGTAAACTGATTTGTTGACGCTTATTAGTCTTAGGGCAAAGTGCTAAAGCCTGTGTGAGGGCAGCTTGCGCTGCATGATAATTCTTACCAAGAATTAAGTAGCTTTGCGCCTCAATAACAAGTGCTCGTAATCTTTCTTGCTTATAGCCAAAGTGCTTTGCTTGTCTAGCAGCTTTACGAGCTAAACTAACTGCTTTTTCAGGGTCTTTATAGCGAAGAGAATGACCTTTATCATTAAGGGCAGAAAGTACCCACATGTCAGTTAAAGAATTATCTGCAACGGCTTTAAAATCCATTCTTAAAACCATTCTAAAATGTTTATGCTTACCTTACGCATATGTCTTTTCACAGTAAGCAAATAAAGACTCAGTTAATCCAAAGCACTATTCTACCTAAACTACGTTATGTCAAAAGGCATTTCGCTAAACTAAGGCTAGCTGCCCTAAGACTAATTTACGACCTCTCAACGGAAACTCGAGTGGGTCGGGCTTAGCTAGGTATTCTGTAGGGTTATTGTGCTTTAACTTAATGCTACGGTTTAGCTAAGCATACTAGGCGTTGGATTTATGAATGTTGTGATTATTTAATCTAAGAAAGTCAGTAAAGAGGGTTTTTAAGATTGCAACATGATTAACTCACTTTAGTATTAAAACTAGGGCAAATAACTAGTATTTGGAGGTACAAAAAATGATTTTACTTATTGGTTTGGCCATTCTTGTGTTTGGTGCCGTGCTTATTGTGCAAGGAATTCAAGCAAAACAAGGCTCCTTAAGAAGCCTTGGTGGTGCTGCTGTTGTGCTGGGCGCAGCTATTGCCGTGCTTTCTTCTGCCTTTGTTATTGTGCCAGCAGGCGCTACAGGTGTTGTTTTTAATGTCTTTGGTGGTGTTCAAGATAGAGAACGCACTGAAGGCTTTAACCTTATTTTGCCCTTCTTGCAAGATGTCACGCTTTTTAATACGCGTGAGCAAAGCGTAACCTTTGCAGTTGAAACCAATGATGCTATTGCCGCGCTATCAAGCGAAGGGCTTGATATTGGGGTCGATAGTACCGTGCGTTTCAAAATTTTGCCAAGTGCAGCCTCAACAATATTTAGTGAACTAGGGACAGATTATGTAACGAGTCTTATTCGCCCTAAAGTTCGCTCGCTGGTGCGTGACGTGGTTGCAAATTACCCAGCTGCTGACCTTATTAGTAGTCAAAGGACAGAAGCTCAGCTACTCATTAAAGACACTCTAGAAGCACAACTTATTGAAGATAACATTGAGCTACTAGATGTGCTTTTACGAGACATTAAGATTCCTGAGAGCATCTCTAACGCAATTGAAGAAAAACAAGCAGCTGAGCAGCAAGTACAAATTGAGGTTAACCGTCGTGAACAGGCACGTATTTCTGCTGAACGTGCCGTTATTGAAGCCGAAGGTCGCCGTGACTCAGCCATTGCCGAAGCAGAAGGTGAAGCGCAAGCCTTAACTTTACGTGGTGACGCCATTCGTGCTAACCCAGAAATTATTCAGCTTGTTGTGGCTGAAAAATTAGCACCAAGCATTCAAACCATTATGCTTCCGTCAGATGGCAACTTCTTACTTGATGTGCGAGGCATAACCAACAATTTAGCACCAGCACTACCCCCAACGCAATAAAGATATAAGTTAATACATCGAATAAAAAGTTAGCGACTGTTCTTTAAGTCGCTAACTTTTTACTAGGTTAACCCCAAAGCCCTCAACAATCTCACCAATAACATAAGCACTTTCGCCCGCAAACTGCAAAACATCCGCCTCAACATGACTATCTACCACTACCAAAAAGCCAGCACCCATATTAAAAACATGATACATTTCATCCTCATCAATCTGGCCACGCTCCTCAATAAGCTCAAAAATCTTAGGCACAGGCCAACACGCCTTGTTAATATGAGCGCCAAGACCCTCAGGTAAAATACGCGGCAGATTCCCCGGAATGCCACCCCCCGTAATATGCGCCATGCCCTTAATAAACCCCGCATCTAAAAGCTTAGTAACAGGATGCAAATAATGCCTATGCGGCGTCAAAAGCTCATCACCAACCGTATGCTCAGCAAAAGACTCACTTAAAAAAGGATCCATCACCTTACGCGCTAAACTAAAGCCATTTGTTTGCAAGCCACCCGACATAAACGCAATCACCTTATCGCCAGCCTTAATACTTGCACCCGTAACCACCTTAGCCTTATCAACCAAGCCCACCACCGTGCCTACCAAATCAAACTCACCCTCAACATAAACCCCAGGCATTTCAGCAAGCTCACCGCCAATAAGCACCGCACCCACATCCTTACAAGCAGCCGCCACACTCCCCACAATCTCAGCAGACAACTCAGGCTCGAGTTTACTAGCAGCTAAGTAATCAAGAAAAAAGAGCGGCTTTGCACCCTGCACCAAAATGTCATTAACACAATGATTCACAATGTCAAACCCCACGGTATTGAAACGCCCCACAGTACTCGCTAACTTCGTTTTGGTACCAATACTATCCGTAGAAGAAACCAGCACAGGAGCATCAAGCGTTTTGGCTTGCGTAAAATCATAAAGCCCGCCAAACGCGCCAAGGCCATCCAAGACATGTTCATTGTAAGTACTATGCACCGCATCTTTAATAAGCGAAATGGTTTTCTCATTGGTTTCAAGCGTAACGCCAGCTTGTTCATAAGCAGAAGACTTCTTAGACATGACTAATTGTAACGTGACTAAGATAGTAATGAGTAATGAGTGGAAAGCAATGAGTAATGAGCAATGAGCGATGAGTGGAAAGAATTTTCTAATCTTTTCTTTTTGTTCTTTTCTCCTTACTTCTAGGCTGTCACTTCAACGCTATGATTAAAGCGTGCCTACTGCTGCTCAAGTTTTATTCCCCCTACCTTTACCTGCCTTTAGTTACCTAGTTCCTTTTGACCAAGAGGAACCCAAACTAGGCACTCGAGTGGTTGTGCCGTGGCAGTCAGGTGTGCGTGTTGGCATAGTGGCTAAGCTCGAGCTGGTATCTGCAACGAAGGCTTTAGAGTTAAAAGAGCTTATTGCTAGCCTAGATACCGAAGCGTTTGTGCTAGAAGGGCATTTGGCGTTTATTGAGGCTTTATCTAAAGCAACTGTGTCACCCGCTGGGCAACTTTTATCAACCCTTTTACCTACGGGTTTAACAGAAGATTTACTACATGAGTTTAGAGCAATTAAAGGAACTGATTTACAAGAAGACTACGCAGATTGGGCTGAAACAAGTAGTTTAAGCCCTGCGCAACTAGATTTATTTAGACGTCAAGGACTCATTCGTGAGCGCATCAGCATCATTCAAGCCAAAGCCCGAGTGCTTTTACCTATAAAGCGACCTGATGAGTCGTTAAACAAGAAATCAAAACTAAATCAACTAGCGGCACTCGAGTGGCTTTTTGAAGTTGAGCAGCTGCCTAGTGCGGCTGAGCTGTCACGCCAAGCAGGTGTACCTGAGAGTAGTGTGCGTTCACTCATTAAAAATGGTTTTGCTGCTTATGATGAAGTGATTGCTCCGCCACCTGCTTTGCCTAGCTATTCTCAAAAAGATTTACCTGCTGTAACTGCTTATGCTACGCAGCAGCATAAGGCTGTATCTGGTGGTTACAGGGCTGAGCGTTTGGCAGCTTTAATTCCCCTTTTACAAGAGGATATTCGTAAGCAAAAAAGTACCTTAGTGCTGGTGCCAGAACAAGTCTTGTTAGAAGAAACTGCTACGTATTTGCAAAGCGTTCTGCCTGTGCAAGTTTTATCTGGTGATTTGAATGACGCACAACGCAAGCGCTTCTGGCAAGAGTTAGAACTTAACGAACCCCTTGTCTTGGTGGGGACTTACTTAGCTTTGCTTGCACCCCTAAGCACGCTAGGGCGCATAGTGGTACTAGAAGAAGGAAGCTCGAGTTATAAATTGCAATCAGGTGCGCGTTTGTTTGTACCTTCCGTTGCTCGCTTACTCGCTGAAACGCTAAGCATTGATCTGCTCATGGCGGATAGTCTGCTAAGCCCTGAGACCCTCAAAACGGTTACAGAAGATGAACGCTTACGCTTAGCTTTTCCTGAAAGACGCTTACATGTTGCTGACTTAAGTCAACAAAAAAACTGGCCTCTAAGCAGCGAGCTTATTCAACTGTTAAAACAAGTCAAAGAACGCGAGCGCCGCGCGGTCCTACTCGCACCCCGTAGAGGCTTCTCAGCTGCTTTAGGCTGCAATGACTGCGGTTGGCTGGCAGACTGCCCTAACTGCGATTTAAGCTTGCGCTACCACAAGCAAACCCAAAAACTCTGGTGCCACCAGTGCGGTTACACAAGTAGTGTGCCACTCGAGTGTCCCAACTGCCAAAATTACGATTTGGGTGCCATGCGGGGTGCTGGTACCCAATGGATTGCTAAAGAGGTTAGTAAACACTTAGAAGACTTTCCTGTTTACCGCTACGATGCTGATGAACGTGACGACCTAAGCCCCCTCATGAACGGCGAAGCAGGCGTGGTCATTGCCACCACCGCTATACTCAGGCATCCACCTTTAGCAAGCTTATCTTTAGTTGCCTTAACCCTATTTGACACGTTACTCAGCGTAAGTGACTTTAGAGCTGAAGAAGAAACCTTCAGACTCTGGTTCCAACTAGCCGAGTTAAGTCCCCAAGCACGTCCCCTCACCCTATTGCAAACCTTCCAAAAAGGCCACCCTTTACTTGACTTCATAAAATCAAAAGACCCCGAAAAAGCCAGCCAGTTTTTTTTAGAAGGCGTTTTAGAACGCAGAAAACGCTTTAACTACCCACCCTATACCAGCGTTGCCAAAATACAAATAAGTGCCAAACAAGAACATAATGCTCAAAGCCAAGCCAAATGGCTAGCAGACGCCCTAAAGCTACACGTCAAACAAAAAGCAGAAGTACTAGGCCCCAACGCTGCACCCATAACCAAACTTAAAGGCCTTTACAGCTACCAACTCTTCGTAAGAGACCTACAAAACGAAGGCTTCGAACAACTCCTAGCACCCGTACAAGCCTACCGAGGAAGCGCTCGAGTGCGTGTAGATGTTGA
>CAZWJZ010000118.1:0-12298 GCA_964634665.1 uncultured bacterium
CGAGCCTTTGCATGAAGAAGCGCTTCAGGCGTTAGGGGGCGACGGCGTGAAGCGAAGCGCTGTTTTGATGGCTTTGCTAAGTTGTTACTAGAAAATTTTGATGCAGAACCTTTGGCTGAAACAACTGCGCTTTTGCAGTTTAAAGAGCCTGATTCTGCATCGTTTGTGTTGGCTTAAAAGCCGACTGCTTGGCCGTCTTTACGAGAGTCAGAGCCAGCTATGTAGCCACCTTCTGTTTTGTAAATGAGTTGCGCGCCACCAAAGGAGAAGTCGGTACTGAGTTCTGCCTTATGAATGATGTGCCCACGGCGCTCGAGTTCGTTCATAACGTCATCTTTATAGCCTGATTCTATGGCGACTTCGCGGCCTTCTATGATGCGCCAGCGCGGTGCGTCACTGGCGGTTTGGGGGTTTTGTTTAAAGTCGATCATGCGTATTATCATTTGGGCGTGCCCTTGGGGTTGCATGGGGCCGCCCATTACGCCGTAGCTCATGAGGGGTTGGCCGTTTTGGGTTAAGAAGGCTGGGATGATGGTGTGAAAGGGGCGTTTTGCGCCTGCTACTTGGTTGGGGTGTCCTTCTTGTAGGGTGAAGCCTGCGCCTCGGTTTTGTAGGCTTATGCCTGTTTCTGGTACGACTATGCCGCTACCAAAGCCGTAGTAGTTACTTTGAATGAAGGAGACCATCATGCCGTTTTCGTCTGCGGCGGTTAGGTAAACGGTGCCGCCTCGTTTGGGTACGCCGTAGCTGGGGTCTTGGGCTTTGCTCATGTCTATGAGTTTGGCGCGTTCAGCTAAGTAGTTGTCATCTAAGAGGGCTTCAACACGCATATCCATTGTGTCAAAGTCAGAAACATAGCGGTGAGTATCAGCAAAGGCGAGTTTCATGGCTTCAAGTTGAACATGCAAAAAGTCAGCGGAATCTAGCTCATATTGCGTTATGTTCATGTGCTTTAAGATGCCTAGCATGAGTAGGGCTGCTAAGCCTTGGCCGTTGGGTGGAATTTCGTGGAGTTCAACACCACTGTAGGCTTTTGAGATGGTTCCAACCCAGTCTGCTTTATGATTGGCTAGGTCAGCTTCAGTCATGAGTCCACCTTGACGTTTAGCATCGGCTGCCATGGCTTCAGCAAGTGGACCTCGGTAGAATGCTTCGCCTTTGGAGCTGGCTATTAGCTCTAAGGTTTTTGCTTGTTCAGGAAATTTGAATAGCTCGCCTGCTTGGGGTGCTTTGTCGTTTGGTAAAAAGCCTTTTGCGAAGGCGTCAAAACCAGCAAAGGTTTGGGGTGCAAATGACCATGCTCTGGCTGTTATGGGTGAAACCAAGTAGCCATCATGTGCGTAGCGAATGGCTGCTTCGAATAGGGTTTCGAAGGGTAGTTTGCCGAACTTGTTTGATAATTCAACCCAGGCGGATACTGCGCCGGGAACGGTTACCGCGTCCCAGCCTCGTAAAGGTACGCTGTCATGACCAGTAAAACGCTCGGCTGTTAAGCCAGCAGGGGAGCGGCCTGAGGCGTTAAGCCCATGAAGCTCTTTACCATCCCACAAAATACAAAAGGCGTCACTACCAATGCCATTACTGGTGGGTTCAACAATTGTTAGGGTTATGGCTGCTGCGAGTGCAGCGTCAACAGCATTGCCACCCTTAGCTAGCATTTGCAGGCCAGCTTGGGCTGCTAGAGGCTGAGAGGTTGCTACAACATTTTTTGCCATGACAGGCATGGTTTGAGATGGATAAGGGAAATTAAAATTCATAACATCAGTAGTCAGTAGTTAGTCGTAAGTTGTCAGTGAAGACCCTCAAGCTAGACGCTGACCTTCCTCCTTAGTAACTAATCGTTGTACTTTAACACTCGAGTTTCGAATAGCTCGCTGTATAAAAGTCATGTTTTTACCTTGCTAAATAAACTTAGGCCTGCTTCACCGTATTGGGCTTTTAGTTTGGTTGATTCTTCTTTTATAAGTTCGTAAATGCGTCTTAATTCTTTAACAGGGTCACTGTGATCATCTACGCGAACATTATGGTAAAGCCTTGGTGCTTGGCTGGCGACGAGTAGTGCTGCTGATTGTTTACCGCGCTTGTCACCGCCAGCCAGTTGAGCTGCTTCAAGAGCGAGAACTAAGCGCTCACTAAGCTCGAGTGTTTCGTTTTCTTGAAAGGTTTCTGCCATGGCGCTTATAACTTGCTCACCTGCAAGCATATTGCCTGCAATACTAAAGTCTTCTGCTTGAAGATGCCCTGCCCAGCCAACACAGTTTTTACCTGTAAAGGCAAAGCTGCTGTTCGCATCAACAGCATGTAACTGCCTTATGTCTTTATCAGCATCTGCATTTAAGAGAGACTCGAGTGCTGTTGTTATAGGAATGTTTGTTTCGACTAAGGCAAGGCCGTGCCGTCCGAAGTCGGTATTGACACGTGCTTGGGTGGCAATGGCAGCTTTTAAACTGACAAAGGGCACTAGACTTCCTACGTTGGGTCGGGCGGTAGATACAGCAACGCCAAAGCTTTTTGCGTCTTTTGAGCGGGCTGCTATGGAGAAGGTATTAAGGTTAATCCCGGGGGTCAAGCATGTCACGAAGACCATCTCCAAATAAGTTAAAGGCGAGCACGGTTACAAAAATGCTTAAGCCGGGCCAGACGGCCATCCATGGTGCTTGGTTCATGTAGTTCTTGGCCACATTAAGCATGCCGCCCCAACTGGGTGTGGGGGGTTGAACCCCTAGGCCTAAAAAGCTTAAAGAAGATTCTGCAATAATGGCGCCTGCAATGGTGACGGTTGCTTGAACCAAAATGGGTGCAAAACTATTAGGCAAGACATATAAGAAGATGATGCGTAAATCTCTTGCACCTGAAGCAATGGCTGCCTGAACAAATTCTTCTGATTTAACGCTCAATACTTGCCCCCTAGTTAAGCGAATAAAAGCAGGCGTGCTGGCAATGCCAATGGCTATCATGGCGTTGGTAAGGCTAGGGCCAAGTGCAGCGGCTAAGGCTACTGCCAAAATGAGAAACGGGAAAGCTAACAGGGCGTCGGTAAAACGCATGATGATTTCATCAATAAAACCACCATAGTAACCAGAAATTAGCCCCAAAGGTACGCCCAGTGCTACCGCAATAAAAACTGAAATGACACCTGCTACCAGACTAGCTCGAGCGCCAAAAATAACTCTTGAGAGAATGTCTCTGCCATTTTCGTCGGTACCTAGGATATAGCTTTCACTGGCTGCTTTGCGTATTGAGGCAAAGTCGGGTTTGGCTGGGTCGTAGGGTGCAAGATAAGGTGCAAAGATTGCTACGCCTATAAAAATTAAAATGATAACGCCTGCAAATAAGGCAATAGGGCGTGCTAGGAAGCGTTTTAAAGCACGATTTTTGATTTTGAAGCGACTACTTTTTGCTGAGTTTATGGTTTGCGCGGTCATGAGCTTCCACCGCGTAAGTCAATACGAGGATTGGCAAGGGCGTAAGCGACATCTACCAGTAAATTGATAAGAATGTAACTGGTTGCTGTAAACAGTACAACGCCTTGCACTACTGCGTAATCACGATTAAAAACAGCATCAACTACGAGTTTACCAAAACCCGGAATGGTAAATACTTGCTCGGTGAGTACTGCGCCAGAAAGCAAGCCACCAAGCTGCAAGCCCAAAATCGTAATAATGGGAATAAGTGCATTTCTTAAGGCATGCCTTAAAACAACCAAGTAATAAATAAGGCCTTTTGCTTGAGCTGTTCGAATGTAATCTTGCTTTAAGACTTCAAGCATAGAGCTGCGCATTTGGCGCATGAGAACAGCAGCTAAGCCCGTACCTAAAACAAAGGCAGGCATAATCATGCGTTTTAAGTTCTCAATAGGTTCTTCTGCAAAAGGCACAAAGCCAGAGGCAGGTAAGAGTTGCCACTGCACAGATACAAGCAAAATAAGCATAATACCTAACCAGAAATTTGGTATAGATAAACCAGAAAGCGCAAATAGAGTACCCATATAATCAATAAAACTATTTTTCTTAACTGCCGAAATAACCCCCACAGGAATAGCAATGAGAATAGCAATAAAAATACTTAACAAAGAAAGCTCGAGTGTGACAGGAAGCTTTTGGAATATAAGTTGCGTGACGGGTTGGTTGGTGCGTATAGATTGACCTAAATTACCTTGTAATACTTGTCTTAACCAAGCGGCATATTGGATGGGTACAGGGTCATTAAGTCGGTATTTTTCGCGAATATATTCAATGACTTGCGGGTCTTTTTCTTCACCTGCCAAAATGAGTGCAGGGTCACCTGGTAGCATGCGCTGAATGCTAAAGACCATAATGGTGACAATAATAAGTGTCGGTATGGCCGTTAAGATGCGTTGAATAATATAAGGAAACATAAGGTTGAGGGCGCACAGTGCATAACTGTGCGCCCTTTAGACTTAATTTAAGCTAACGCCTTGAAAGCGAATAATGCCATCAGGGTAGGCATTAAAGCCTTCTAATTTATTGGTATGAGGGAAGAACAGTTGACTGTGATAAAGGTAAACAATATGACGGTTAGGTAAGTAAGACATAGCAGCATCTTTATAAAGATCATAACGTGCTGAAATATCAGCGGCAGCTCGAGCTGTATTAAGAGCTTCATCTACGCTCGGGTCACACCATGCTGTTTGATTTAAATTGCCGTCGCAGGTTTGGAAGCTGTGAATGTTTCCGTCTGGGTCTATACGACCTGACCAGCCAACCACAAAAGCGTCGTATTCGCCTTCTTCTTGTAAGTTAAGGGCAGTTGCAAATTCAGTTGCTCTGACGCTTATATCAAAGCCGGCTTCAGCTGCCATTGCTTGGATAATTTCACCAACTTGAACACCTTGAGGGTTGTTAGCTACCATGAGTTCAAAGGCAACACGTTCAACACCCGCTTCGGCTAAGAGTGCTTTGGCTTTTTCAACGTCACGTTCCATAATGGGGTAATCAGCAACGTACCAAGGGCTTGAAGGGGGTACCGCTTGGTTACCTACAATAAATTGACCGTCAAAAACAACATTATTAAGAACATTACGATCAATAGATAAATCAAAGGCTTCGCGTATTCTTACGTCATTTGATAAAGGATTATCTCTAGGGCCAGGGTTGGCAAGGTTAATAGTAATGCCTTGGTAGCCAAGACTTGCACTTGAAGGCAAAATGAGGCTGGCATCACTACTAATAGTGCCAAGATCAGTTGCGGCAGCACGCTCAATCATTTCAAGATCACCTGACTGCAAGTTAGCCAAACGCACACTTGTATCAGGAATAGGTAAGAACACAACAGCATCAATCATGATGTTTTCAGCGTCCCAGTAGTCAGCAAATTTTGTTAACGCAATACGGTCTTGAGCAATACGCTCAGAAAATGCAAAAGGTCCTGCGCAAACAGGTGCGTTACCAAAATCTTCACCAGCAGCTTCAGCCGCGGCAGGGGAGACCATCATGCCGGAGCGATCAGCCAGAAGAGCAATTAGGGGAGAAAAAGGCTGACTCAAATTTAGTTTTGCGGTGTATTCGTCAACAACATCAACGCTATCTACTTGTGCTAATTCACTAGCACGATTAGAACCTGGAAGCGTTTTAGAGCGCTCAATGTTGTACTTAACAGCCTCAGCATTAAAAGCAGTGCCATCATGAAATAAAACGCCCTCACGTAAACTAAGGGTGAGCTCGAGTCCGTCATCTGAGGTTGTGTAGCCAGTTGCTAGCTGAGGAATGATTTCTAGTTGAGGGGTAATATCAAAAAGTTTGTCGCATAAACTTGCAAATACAATGCGACCTACGTACGTGCGACCAAGGTCAGGGTCTAAAACGTCAGGGTCTTCTGCTAAGCCAACCCTAACTATGGATTGTGCAAGGCTTGTTGAAAGAAAAAAACCTAACACAACTAAAAGAAGTAGTTTCTTCATCTGTTCCTCCTTTAAAAAACTGATACGCATAGACTAAATTAGCCCTTAAGCGCAAGAAATATAATAACAAACTGCGCAAAAGCAATTGTAATCTACATTAAGTTGCGCAATGCGTAGATATCGGTAGAATAATATTATTTTTGATAGGCTAAAGGCATAACTATGCAGCTAGATACGTTAGACAAACAAATCATAATTGCCTTAGAGCATGACGGCAGACGCCCCTACCGAGATATTGCCAGAGACCTAAACACCCCCGAAGCAACCATACGCTCACGCGTAAACCGCCTCATTGAAGAAGGTCTCATACATATAACTGCCATAGGTGACCCCCAAAAACTAGGCGTAGACATAAACGCCATAAGCCTTATAAAAGTACAACCAGGCGGCATAAAAGAAACCGCAGACTGCCTCAAGCAATTCCCCAACGTACGCTTTGTAGGTACATCTCTAGGCTCAGCCGACATCATCATTCAAACCCTACACTCGAGCCTGCAAGAACTCCATGAATTTATTTCTGAAACCATTCCAACCATAGCACCCGCCGTAAGCAGTACCGAAACCTTCCAAATTGCAGAAGTTAAAAAAAGCAGTTGGGAATGGCGCGCATGGTTCGAAGAAAAAGACAAAGGAGAAAAAGACAAAGGAGAAAAAAATGCCCAGCTACAAAACACTCCATGACCACCATCACGGCTGGGATAACAGCCTTACTCCGAAACTCCATATAAACCCCGGCGAAACCATCAGCTTTGAAACCATAGACGCCTCAGGAGCACAACTCAACGAACACTCGAGCCTGCCTGACCTAATTAACCTAGATTTCTCAAAAGTGAATCCTGTAACAGGCCCTATATTTATAGAGGGCGCGCAAAAAGGTGACGCTCTTAAAGTAGAAATACTTGACTTTAGTACCCCCAGTTGGGGTTGGACAGCCAACATCCCAGGTTTTGGTTTACTAGCCGATGACTTTAAAGACCCCTACCTGCACATCTGGAAACTAAAAGATGCTACCAAAGCTACTTTTTTAGAGGGCATTAATATTCCTTTAAAAGCCTTCCCCGGAACAATAGGTGTAGCACCCGCAGAAGCAGGTCAACACAGCATAGTGCCACCAAGACACTGCGGTGGCAACATGGACATACGCGACTTAAGTGCAGGTACAACCCTATACTTACCCGTACAAGTAGACGGCGCACTCTTCTCAGTAGGTGACACCCACGCAGCCCAAGGAGATGGTGAAGTATGCGGCACCGCTATAGAGTCACCCATGAACCTAAACCTAAAGTTTGACCTAATAAAAAATGCAAACCTACCTAGCCCACAATTTCAAACGGCAGGCCCTGTAACAAGACACCTAGATGAAAAAGGCTACTACGCAACCACAGGCGTAAACTCTGACCTAATGACCGCCTGTAAAGACGCAGTTAAAGCCATGATTGAGCACCTAAGCAAGACCTACTCTTTAAGTCCAGAAGATGCCTACCTGCTATGCAGCATTGCTTGCGACCTGCGCATAAGCGAAATTGTAGATGCACCCAACTGGCTAGTTAGCTTCTACTTACCCTTAGTTTTATTTGCTTAAATATTGAGATAAGTCACCCGCGTAAAAAACTAAGCCCCACAACCCCACCCATAACAATAAGCAAAGCAGGATGCACGTTAAACCTAACAGATGCTATAAACGCAACAATACCAATAGACCATAACGCCCAATTAGCAAGCCACTGTGGTGGCGTACCAAACGCCTTAGGGGCAAACTGCCACACAACAAGCGCTAGCAAAGCAACCACAACAGGCCTAACCCCCTTCAAGAAACTAGAAAAAAGCGTGGTATCTTTATAACGCGCGTACACTGCGCCCAAAGCAATCATGGCAATAATGGTTGGAACGGTAACGCCAAGCAAACCCGCAGCAGCACCTGGCGCACCTGCAACCTGATAGCCCACATAGCCAGCCATTTTAGTTGCAATAGGCCCTGGCAAAGAATTACCAAACGCAAAGGCATCAAGAAACTCTTCTTGTGATAGCCACTTCTGCGCCTCAACAACTTCCTCCTGAATAAGAGGAATCATGCTAGGCCCACCCCCAAAACCAAAAATACCAACCTTGCCAAACGAATAAAAAAGCTGCCACAAGTTAGAAATCATGAGCAAAGTCTATCTCTTTTTAAAACAAAAATGTCAAGCAAACAAAATAAAAAACAAAAAAACCACGCTAAGTCCCCAAATACGCTATACTAAAGCGTTCCGAAAAAGCCAACACTTTTCCGAAGCTCGAGCTTGTCTAAAACTCCTCTAAGGGTTTTCTAGAGCAGCTCAAACGCAAGCTGAATGCAAAAAGGAGCTAAAGGAAGTAATTATGACTGAGCACGATGGCCTTATTGAGTCGGTAATAAAAGAACTAAAACCACAGTACACAAACATGCTTAAAAAAGACACAAATGCAGATACTGCCTATGAAAAACTCTATCCTAAAGTGCTTCGTTTGGTAGCCAAAGACCTAAAGATTAGTGAAGCAAAAACAGAGTTTGAAGCACGTCAAATCTTACAGAAAATCATTCAAGAAATAACAAGATAAAAACAAACTTGAGTTTAATTTGCTAAAGGTATCAAGAACGTAACAATAATTGAAATAGTAAATAGCGCCAGAACCGTTGATAAGACGACGGTTTTGGCCACACTTTCTGCGTCTGCCCCAAATTCCAAAGCCAGCATGAAGTTATTTATGGCGGGCGGCATGGCACCCACAAGCGTGAGTATCGCTAAGTCAAGACCTTGTAAATTAAGAAGTGTACCTAAAGCAAACGCAATAGCAGGACCTGCAATCAGTTTAAAACTAGCACCAAACCAGTTAACAGCTTTAGGCAAAGCCAAACCTGAACGTTGAATATGAATACCTAAAACAAGCAGCACCGTAGGAATAGCAGCCTGACTTAGTATTTCTACACCTCGACCTAAACCTAGCGGCACATTCCAGTTAAGCAAGTTGAAGATAATCCCGAACAAGCTTGCCCAAATGACAGGTAAAACAAGAAGTTTTTTTACGGAGAGTCCTTTTTTAAAGCCACCTGTTAGCACAATAGGCGCCGTTGTAAACATAGTGATGTTTGTAATGACATAAATCATTAAAGCCCGCTCTAAACCCGCATCACCAAAAGCAAATAAAGCCACAGGTAGAAGCAAATTAGCACTATTTGCATAAGTGCTGGTTGCCATAAAACCACGCCTACTAGCAGCCTCAAAACGCCAGCTAAATAGCCAACTTAAGAAAAGCATAAGCATTAAAAAAAGCAGATAAGCAAGACTTAAGTGACCAACATTCTGCAAGCCTAAAGCCGTATTTGACAACGAGTTAAAAACAAGCGCAGGCACCGCTGCGTAAAGAGCAACCCTATTTAAAGCCGTAACATCTGGCTTAAAGAAGTAACTCAGTAAACCACCCACCCCCATAACCAAAAAGGCAGGCAAAACAACATTCGCTAAGCTAGATAAGAGCGTCACGGCGTTTGCGGTTCTATGAGCGCTAAATTCGCCAAATTATTACAGAAGAAAAAACCAACATTATAGTAACTAATAAGCAATATAAACATAATCATGAGGTAAAAAAAAGGACTGCCAATCACAAAAGCAAACGCAACAAACCAAGCTGAACTGGATAACAGAACAGCCATAAAAATACTAGCTGACAAAGCCGCACCCTTACCCCCAAAGCGGGCACTAAACAACGGCAAACTAATACCCAAAGGTAACTGCAAAATACAAAACATAAGCAAAATTTGAGTTACCAGCACACTCGAGCTTTGTTGTTCAGTCACTAGATTTACAATGAGGGCAACCGTTGCAGCTACGAGGGTTTGAGCTAAGAACATAAGTGCAAAGTTTGCTCTTAAAACCCCAAGTGCTTCTGCTTTGCTTGGTTTTGGATTCTTAATGAAAGTTCTAAGGGATTCAAGCACGCTTGGTTATATAGGATTTGCTTGTTGAAAAGCAATGAAAAATGAGCAAAGCTGAGTTTAGCTTTGCTGAGGACTGTTATACAGATAGGCTTGTTACTAAGGATTAATGAGTGTTTAGGCTCGCTTTCGAACCCCTTTACTTTTAGGCTCTTGACCCGGAAGCAGTGTAAGAGAAGTATCTTTACCTGCAAGTTTAGCCTCTATCTCACGAATGCGATCACGCACCGCAGCAGCTTTCTCAAAATCAAGCGCGTCACTCGCTTCCCACATATCACCCTCAAGCATCGCGAGCTCCTGCTTCAAGTCATCCATCACTAACTCTTTATCCCAAGGAGCTAACTTCTCATCAATCTCGACATCCTCTTCACCACGAATGACACTGCGAATACTCTTACGAATCGTTTCAGGCGTAATACCATGCAACTCATTATAAGCAACCTGCTTAGCACGCCTACGATTGGTTTCATCAATCGCGCCAATCATAGCGTCACTCATAACATCCGCATACAAATATACTTCCCCCTTAACATTACGAGCAGCCCGACCAATCGTTTGAATAAGACTACGCTCACTCCGCAAAAACCCAGTCTTATCAGCATCAAGAATAGCCACCAGACTCACCTCAGGCAAATCAAGCCCCTCACGCAAAAGATTAATACCAATAAGCACATCAAAATGACCCAGACGCAAATCACGCAAAATAACCTGACGCTCAACAGAATCAATACCACTATGCATATAACGAACCCGCACGCCCTGCTGCGCAAAATACTCCGTCAAATCCTCAGACATTTTCTTCGTAAGCGTCGTAACCAAAACCCGCTCTTTATTTTTAGCGCGCTCCTTAATAGCAAAAAGCAAATCATCAATCTGACCCTTACTAGGCTTAACCGTAACCTCAGGATCAACCAAACCCGTTGGTCTAATAACCTGCTCAGTAACACTGTCACTAAGCTCGAGTTCATAATCAGCAGGCGTAGCAGAAACAAACACAACCTGCCCAACCCGCTCAAAAAACTCATCACGCTTTAAGGGTCTATTATCTAGTGCACCCGGCAACCTAAAACCATAATCCACAAGCGTAGTTTTACGCGCCCGATCACCGTTATACATACCCTTAATCTGCGACGCCATAAGATGCGACTCATCCATAAATACTATAAAATCTTCAGGAAAATAATCAAGCAACGTATAAGGCGGCTCACCCGGCTTACGACCATCTAGGTAACGCGAGTAATTCTCAATGCCTGAGCAATACCCAAGCGTACGCAGCATCTCAACGTCATACATAACGCGTTCCTTAATACGCTGCTTCTCAATCAACTTATCATTCTTCTCAAAAAAATTAATCTGTTCCTCAAGATCACGCTCAATATGCTTAATGGCAGGCTCGAGTTTATCAAACGGTGTTACATAGTGCTTCGCAGGAAAAATCGTTGTATTCTCTAACTCTTGTAACTCATTACCCGTAATCGGATCCGTCATGACCAAACGATCAATCTCATCACCAAACAGCTCTATACGCAGCGGATGCTCATCATAAGCAGCCCAAACCTCAATTGTGTCACCCTTCGCACGAAAACGACCCGCCGCAATCTCAATATCATTACGCTCATACTGCTGCGTAATAAGTCGACTCAAAATAGCATCACGAGAAAGCTGCTGACCCACCGTTAAAATAAGATTCAAATTCTGATACTCAAGAGGCGAACCCAAACCATAAATCGCACTCACCGAAGCCACCACAATCGTGTCAGGCCGCGTTAACAAATTACGCGTAGTTGAATGACGCAAACGCTCTAACTCCTGATTAACATTGGCATCCTTCTCAATAAACAAATCCCGAGCAGGCACATACGCTTCAGGCTGATAATAATCATAGTAAGAAATGAAAAACTCCACGGCCGCACTAGGAAAAAACTCTCGAAACTCCCCTGCAAGCTGCGCTGTCAAAATCTTATTAGGTGCCAAAATAAGTGCAGGACGCTGCACCTCTTCAATGATTCTCGCGACGGTAAAGGTTTTTCCCGTACCCGTAGCTCCTAGTAACGTTTGAAACCTAAGGCCATCTTGAAGACCCTCAACAATACCTTTAATAGCTTGCGGCTGATCACCCTGTGGTGAAAATGGAGATTCAACTTTAAGAGGCATACCTTATATTTTAATGTATTCAAGCTCTTTTTTGTGTTAGCAAGCAATTAGCTTAAGAACAAAGCTCGAGTGTTTCTTTCATAATTAACCTGAGTTCGGGGTTTCTAAACTAAGAAGCATCTCCTAGAATAAGGTGTTCAAAGCCAAAAAGGAGATGCTTGTTATGAGTTTACTAGAATTGTTTGTTGATGTGGATAATTTCTGTCAAGACTATGCGTTCTTCCTGCCGGGACAAAAAATCGAGTCAGCTGATGCAATAATCTTGTAGTTTA
>CAZWJZ010000119.1:0-12241 GCA_964634665.1 uncultured bacterium
CTATACTTCCTATCATTCCCTATTCTATTTGGAATTCTAGTGCGTTTGCCCTATACGCAGCTTTCTTTTTTCTGCTCTAAAATTAAAAAATCTCTGATTTTTGTTACAAAAAGTATTTTTCTCTGCAGTATTATCCGCTGTATTCAAGCAAAACGAAAAATACTTTTGCTATCTTAAGCTAGAAAAGTCTTAGTTAATTATATTCAAACCATAATCCTTTTGAGCACCTTGAGGACTTATGTAAGCAAGGTCTAAGTCCTTAAAAATAGCTTCAATAGCTCTTTCCTCGACAGGGCCAAAACCTCCACCTCCTGCAATATGCAGCTCTATGACATCATTGGGCATAAGTTGAATTGCGGGGAACCGAAATATTTTTTGACCGTTAATATAAACTTCACCAATTTTTCCTGGTTTACCGCCTGCTAGGCCGAGAGGTAAAGTGGTTATACGATCTGGGGTTAAGCTAAAAATCATAGGGGCAATACCAATATGCCTGAAGCTTAAGACTTGACCAAGGCCTCCTCTATGTTTGCCTGCACCTGCACTATCAATACGTAATTCTTTTTTATGAAAGAGAATGGGAGCTTTGCTTTCTAAAATTTCAATAGGTGTGATCGTGCTGTTATTTGGATAGGCGACTGGCAACATGCCATCCATAGTTGGTTGCCCACCTCGTCCACCATGAGGCAGCATGTCAATGAGGTAATTACCATACTCTTTTTCAAAACCCTTTAAAACCCAAGGCCAGATTGCACCATTGCAAGCCTGAGCATGTTTACCAAACAGTGGCCACAGAGCACCAAACAAAACCTGATTTAGATTATTAGTCGTTTTAGCTCGAGCTTTCACTGCTATTGGAGATTTTGCATTTAAGATTGAGCCTTCGGGAATATGAACATGAATAGCTCTAAAGAGGGCTTCGTTGTTAGGCACTTCAGGCACCAAAGCGCATTTAAAAGGATAAATGGTAGAGGAAAGAGTACTGTTATAAGAAGAGTTGATTGCGCCTTTCAGAGTTTGCGCTGAGCTGCCACTATAGTCAACATAAATATCTGAACCGCGAACCTCAACACTAACGTTTAAGTGAACTGTATCAATATAACCGTCAATATCAAGACCATAGTCATAAACCCCATCGGGCAAAGCATTTATGCGTTGCCGCATAATCTTCTCAGAGCGCTCACTGATTGCATGAGCTAAGTCATTTAAGTTTTCTGCACCATAATCCTCTAAAAACTCTTTAACTCGAGTAGCACCCACTTTGGCTGCGCCAATCATAGCTCTAAGATCGCCAAGTAAAAGGTCTGGGACTCGGCAGTTTGCGCCTATAATGTCAAACGCTAAGCTATTTTCTTTTCCTGCTTCTATAAGCTTAAAGGGAGGCATTCTTAAGCCTTCACTAAAGACATCCTCTCCTTCAATTTCACCAGGGTGCCCACCTACGTCAGACATATGAGATACCGTACCTAGACAAGCAACAACTTGCCCTTTAAAAAAAACAGGCGTTAATAAAATATAGTCGGGTAAATGGCCTGTTCCAATCCAAGGGTCATTGGTTGCTAACACATCTCCTTCTTTAAGTGTGCTTAGTGGATAATGCTCTAGCAGAACCTTGGCTGTTAAAGGGTAGACAGCTGAAAAATTAGCTGTACTAAGCTGAGATTGACATAAAGAGCGACCTTCTTTATCCGTCAAAATACAAGCAAAATCACGACTTTCACGCAAAATAGTTGAGAAAGTGGTTTTAACAATGATGCTGTCCACCTCATCCATAATTGCGATAAGTCTTTGCCAGAGAATTTCTAGATCAATAGGATTAAGAGGCTTTATAGGCGTCGCCATGCCTGATTCCAATCACCACTAAAACGCTCAGCACCGTGCTCAGTAATTAAAATATTTTCGTTTAGACCGGTGCTCCAGTAACCTGCTGGTAGAACGTTACGGTGCGGATGATAAGAAAACACCATACCTGCTTGAAGCTCCCAATCCTGAGATTGTCCCCATGGTTCTTGCTCTGCGAACCAAGGTCTTTCAATGGTATCCATACCCTGACTATGAAAATGAAAGTGACTTGTAAGTTCACCTAGATCCCAACCCTGATTCGCTAGCACTTGATTAAAAGTTGTTGCCAAATCAGCCAATTTTTTACCCGGTTTTGCTTGCTTGCGTATCTCTTCAAAGGCAAGCAATTCATCTTGCATAAGCTTTAACTCGAGTTCTTTGGGTTCTTGAAAGGCGCAGTTAATGGTGAGTTCACACCAATGACCACTTTCACCACAAATTTCTAAGTGAAAACGCACCTTGTCATCGCAACTAAGTGCAAGTTCTTGGGGTGGGTCTGACACACCTGCTTGCTCTCCCATAAAAATAAGAATATCTCTTGCGCCAGACGCCCAAACTTGTTTGCAAACCTCTGCTGCTAATTCTCGCTGATTCGAGCCTTTAGCATTGGGTAAAAGTTCTTCAAAATAATTCATTGCATTTTTGGCTATGTCCCAAAGTTCGTATTCTTGTTTGATTTCTAGGGGGCTTTTTATCATGCGAATTTTGTCTAGAAGCTCGTCTGCATCAACAAATCTAACGTCTGGTAGTAACCGTTGTAGTTCTGCGTAGCTTCCGGCTGACAAAATGAAGCGCAAACCTGCTATGCCTATTTGTCCTTGTGCTAAGCCACGTTCTTTTATGGCGTCTACCATTCGCGGTACAATAAAGACATCTCCTCTTGTATCTGTTACCCAACCTTTAGCGCCAATTCGTTCAGCTACAGCAGGGCTTGAGAGCGTAAGTGCGGGTTCGCCGTTTAAGGGTAAAAGGTAAAGTCCGTCGTGACCCCATAAATGGAAATCTGTAAAGTAGCGTAAATAGCCGCGCCCTGTCCACCAGTGGCCTTTTCCAGCAACTAATAATGCGTCTAGGTTGAAGCGTTCCATAGCGCTTCTTGTGCGATCAATTCGTGTATCTCGCTCTTTTAAATCAGCCTTAGTCATATATTCCTTCCATTTTGATTATAGGGTTTTGGTAACCGCAAAATGATAATCTGCTTTTTAAAATGATCAACAGTAAGTTTGGTGGATGTGTCTTATGAGAGCTTGACCGTGAAGGTAATAGTGCTGCTCTATTACCTTAGAAAAACCTGTTAAAGCGTTTAGGATATCTTTTTGGTAATACGTCTAAGTGGTCTAGTTTTGAAAGCTTCTTAATCCGACCTTATTTCAATAGGATAAAACGGAAAACAGGTATACGCCAAAGTCAAGCTTGGCTTCGTTTTTGTTGAACCAAAACCGCTTGCCGTAAAGCCGCAATCTTAAGTGTTTCTTCGTCAATATCTTCTTCAAGACCATAAACGTCTTTAGCAGCTTGGGCACTTACAAACCCTAATGATACATCTTCAATAATTTTATCCCGATTGCGTTCTTTAGGGTTTCCAAACCCACCACCCCCCGGTACCCGCAATATAACCTCATCACCAGATTGCCACGATAACGGAATGAATCGCTCAACTCTTTTACCTTCTAAGTACACATCACCTAAAGCACCATCAGCACCCCCATAAAGACCAGGTGCAGGAAATTTCATCATGTCAGGTCTAATGGTTAGCAAAACAGGGGTCTTAGCGGTGCAGTGCATCACAATTTCTTGACCAGGACCACCACGGGTACGCCCTGCACCACCAGAATCAGGAATCATGATTTTTTTCAACATAATTGCAGGACACTGATACTCAATGATTTCCGTGGGTGTCACTGTACTGTTATGAGGATAAGCACTAGGTAGCAGGCCATCAGCTTCCTTAGTTGCACCTAAACCACCGTGCGGCAGCATGTGAACAGCAAACTTACCAAATCGCTCCTCATAACCAACAAAATGAAATGGAAAAATGCCTCCTGCTGCGGCAATAGTTTCATTTGGAAGTAATTTTTCAAATGCACCAAAAATAAGCGGAGGAATGTGCTTAATAACTTTAGCTCGAGCTTTTACGGGTGCTGGGAATGTACAGTTAACAATTGATCCTTCTGGCGCACTGATTATTAGGGGTTTCACTAAGCCATCGTTATTAGGAATATGGCTTGCTAACATGCACTTTATAGGATAGACCGCTGTGGAGTAACTTATGTTAAACGCAGCATTTATGGCAGAGTGGTTTTGTTGCGGCGAGCTACCGCTAAAGTCCATTATTAAGTCTGAACCTTTAATGCTTAGTTTTAGTTTTAGCGTAAATGGTTCAAGATAGCCATCTGCTGTGATTTCGTAATCAACTTCACCGTCTGGTAAGGCTGTAATTGCGTCTCTAAGGGCCTGTTCAGAGCGATCTTGTATTGCTTGAGATAGTTCTTGCATATCGCTTAATTCATAGTCATCAAGAAATTCCTGAATGCGTTTGGCACCAATCCGGTGAGTACCAACTATTGCATGTAAATCGCCTAGAACCATTTCTGGTACACGGCAATTAGCTCCTATGAATTCTTCAATAATTGGGTCAACTTTACCAGCTCGGTAGAATTTATTTGGCATGAGTCGCGTGCCTTCTGTAAACATATCAGGAGCTTCAAGGTCTCCTAAATGCCCACCCACATCAGAAACGTGAGCAACTGTGCCTAAAAAAGCTACTATCTTGCCTTTATGAAAAACAGGTGACACCAAATTATAGTCCGGAAGATGCGTGCTACCAATCCAAGGGTCATTTGTGGCAAGTACGTCTCCTTCTTGAAGGGTTTCAGTTGGAAACTTTTTTAGCATATCTCTAGTGGTTCGTGGCAGCATGGTGCAAAATTGCGGTGGGCCCCACTGTGCTTGAGCTAACCCTGCCGCTTTGGCATCCATAACTACGCATCCAAAATCATGGCTTTCACCGACAATAGTTGAAAATGACGTTCTAATGGTTGCTGTATCAATTTCATCAGCAATTGCAATCAGACGCTGCCACATAATTTCAAGACTTATTGCGTCCATTAGTGTAGTACCTCAAGATCAGTTTCGTTAAGTCCATATACACTTTGGGCAATTTCTTTAGAAATATAACCAAGCTCCAGATCTTGAAGAATCTGCTTCTTTGATCGTTCTATTACAGATCCAAAGCCTGCACCACCCGGCATTCGCATTTCTATTTCATCACCTGACTTAAATTCGAAAATTGGAAAGCGTTCTTGCACTTCTCCGTTAAAGAGAACCTCACCTGTTTTGCCATTTTGACCGCCGTCTATGCCCGGTGGTGCACAAAATATTTTGTCAGGCCTTACTCTTGCGCTATAGCTACTCTTACCTATATTTTTAAAGGTCATTCTTTGCCCCATGCCGCCGCGTTGTTTACCCACGCCTGCCGAATTAGCTAGGAGTTCTTTATGTTTAATAAGTAAAGGGGCTTGACTTTCCATAATCTCAATGGGTGTTACAGAGCTATTATGGGGAAATGCTATGGGAACTAAACCATCTAAGTCCCGCATTGCGCCTCGCCCACCATGCGGCAAAACATGAACGGAAAATCTACCGTAACCTTCTGCTTCGCCACTTACACTAAAGGGCCAAATAGAGCCACTTCCTGCCTGCGCATATTCACCTAATATTGGCCAGACAGCCCCAAACAATACTTGATTTATATTATTTGTTGTTTTAGCTCGAGCTTGCACAGGGTGCGGAAAGGTGCAATTAAGAATACTTCCTTCAGGGGCAGTTACATGAACAGGTCGAAAAAGACCTTCGTTATTTGGAATTCCTGGCACTAACGCGCATTTAAAGGGATATAAGGTTGAAGCGTAAGTCGTGTTATAGACACAATTAATAGCAGCTTTGCCAGTTTGTGGTGAAGTGCCTGTATAATCAACATAAACATCAGACCCACGAATTTCAACAGTAGCGTGCAAATGGACAATATCAATGTAACCATCAATATCTAGACCAAATTCGTATTTGCCGTCAGGTAAAGCAGATATTTTTTGACGAATGAGCGTTTCGGATCGCTCGAGTATTTCTTTTGATAAGTCTATAAGATCATTTCTCTCATAGTCAATTAGAAATTCTTGTAGTCGTTTTGATCCTACTTGGTGAGTGCCAACTATGGCTCGCAAATCTCCAAGAACCAAGTTTGGTACTCGGCAGTTTTGGCCAATAATTTCGAAGAGCATTTCGTTTTCTTTACCAGCTTCGTAAAGCTTGGCAGGGGGAATGCGCACACCTTCAGTAAAAACGTCAGGTGCTTCGATATCTCCGGCATGGCCTCCGACATCAGCTAAGTGCGCTACTGTGCCCATAAATGCAACAAGTTTGCCTTTATGAAAAACGGGTGTAATGACGACATAATCAGGTAAATGACCAGTTCCTATCCAAGGATCATTGGTACAAAGCACATCACCTTCTTGTAGTGTCTCTATTGGAAAGTTTTCAAGTAATACTTTTGAGGTTCGTGGTAAAACGACACAAAAGTTAGGTGGACTTAGGCTTGATTGACAAAGTGACACCCCATCTTGATCCACCAAAATACAAGCAAAATCACGACTTTCACCCACTATTGTAGAAAAAGATGTTCGAACCGTTGCATTATCAACTTCATCCATAATGGCAATAAGGCGTTGCCACTGAATTTCTAGTGAAATGGGGTCAAGATTGGGCATGGTTTTCTCCTAAGTCAAGTTATGATAAAAGGCCTAGCTGTCTTCTTCCTTTTTTTCTTCTGCCATTTGTTCACGCAGTTTTTCACCTGCATCAAGAATATGTTCACGCATGAGATTCATTGCTGTTTCGCTATCCCCAGCTTCCATGGCTTCCACAATTGCTGGATGTGAACCAATTACTTGATCAAGACTAGGATAGATTTTGTTACGCTCATGAAGACATCGCTTTAATCCAATTTCTAAGGTAGACCAAGTTTTTTTAAGAAGTTCATGCTGCGCTATGTCTATGATAGTTTCATGAAACACTAAGTCAATATCACCTAATTTATCTTCATCTTTTACGACTGCCGCCTTTTCCATATCTTTGAGTAATTGCTTTAGCTTTTTAAGATCTTTGGCTGTTAAATTTTCTATCGCGCAACTCATGGCAAAGGTTTCAAGTGCACCTCTTAAGGAATAAAGTTCTTTAACATATTCTGGTGTTAGTGCAGTAATGACAACACCTTTATAAGGAACATTTCTTATTAAGCCCTCTTGTTCTAGCTGCCCAAGCGCTTCACGCACTGGCCCTCTGCTAGTACCAAGTTTTTCTGCAATCTGTGCCTGATTTAACTCTGAATTTGCTGGTAACTCACCATTTATTATTGCTTGACGAATTAAGTCAGTTACATTTGTTTTTAGTGTTCGTGCTTCAAAATCTGCCCAATTGCTCATGGAATCCATCCTCGTTAGTTGAAAGTCACAACTAGATTAGCAAATGAGTCAACTGTAATGGTTGTTTTAGGACCAATGATCGCTGTTGAATCTATTTCTTCGACAATAGCTGGTCCTTGAAACACCGTTCCAGCTGTAAATTTAGCTCGGTCATAGCAGGCTGTTTCTACAAAGCCTTCCGTCTCAGCAAAGAAGGCTTTTCGGTAACCTTTTAAAGCTTCTTTTAAATCAGTTTTACCTGTTTTAATTTTTTTGAGTGAAATTTCAGGTTTTGGGCCACTTGCAGTTAAGCGACAATTAGTAATTTCTAATTCTAAATGTTTATGAGCGTGACCATAAATTGCTTCATAGCTTTTATAAAAGCGTTCTTTAACTGCTGATTGTAAATCTACATTTGCTAGTTTCGGGTAAGGTAAGCTAACAGCAATATCATAACCTTGACCTGCGTGGCGCATATCTGCCTGACGACTAAAGACTATTGCTGTCTCGTCTACGCCTGCCTCAATTAAAGTCTTACGTCCTTCAGCTTCTAGTTCTTCATAAATTTCATCGAGTTCAACTAAGGTATGGCTACTTATTTTACTAATAAAGGTTCGCACAAATTCAAAAGCAACAGGAGCTGTTAGAAAACCTAGGGCAGATGCTACTCCTGCGCTTGCTGGCAAAATGTATCCCTTCATTTTTAGAGACGAAGCTAATGCATGCGCATGCATGGGACCAGCACCTCCAAAAGCTATGAGATGTAAGCGCCTTGGGTCTGCACTTCGCTCAGCAATATGAACTCGAGTTGCAGACATCATATTTTCATTTACAACTCGGTATATACCATAAGCGGCTTCGCTAAGGCTCAGATTTAATGGCTTTGCAATGCTTTCAATAGCTTTTTCTGCGGCAGCTTTATCAAGCTGCATACGTCCCCCTAAGAAAAAGTCAGGGTTGAGGTAACCGAGCAATAAATTAGCATCGGTAACAGTTGGTTTTAAACTCCCTAAGCCGTAACATGCAGGACCAGGATCAGCGCCTGCTGATTCAGGGCCGACTTTAAGCAAACCTAAGTCATCAATATGTGCTATAGAGCCGCCACCTGCCCCAATTTCAATTAACTCGATGGTTGGAACCCGCACGGGTAAGCCACTGCCACGCTTAAAACGGTGAACTCGGGCTATTTCAAAGCTATCTGACATGGCAGCTTGCCCATTTTCAATGAGGCACATTTTTGCTGTTGTGCCTCCCATGTCAAACGAAATTAGGTCTTTTAGATTGGCGAGCCCCCCATAGAATATAGCTGCTAAAGCTCCTGCTGCTGGGCCTGATTCCACCATGCGTACAGGAAACTTGCTGGCAGTTTCGAGTGTACTTATCCCGCCGCTTGAAAGCATGAGGTAGAGACTATGTGCAAAGCCATGTGTTTTTAATTCATCCCGAAGTGCAGCTAAATATTTTGAGCTAAGCGGCTGCACATAGGCGTTACAAACCGTTGTAGACATACGTTCGTATTCACGAATTTGGGGTGCAATTTCACTTGAAAGTGAAATGCTTAGGTGTGGCAACTCTTTTTCTAACCATGTACGAACACGCTCTTCATGTAAGGGGTTGGTAAACGCGTGCAAGAAGCAAACTGCGACAGACTCGACTGCATCTATGACATCTGCTTTTTCAAGTCTGGCTTTCATCTGTTCTAAACTTGAAAGATCTAGCGGGATAAATTCTTTCCCAAAGGTATCTAGACGCTCTTTAACTTCAAAACGTAAAGGTCTTGGAACAAGGTGTTCAACAGAGCGCGCATGTAAATCGTAAATGTCGTATCGCATTTCTTTTTGGGTATCAAGCAGGTCAGCAAAGCCCTCAGTAACAAGTAATAAAGTGGGTGCCCCTTTGCGTTCTATGAGTGCGTTGGTAATGAGGGTTGTACCATGGATCGCCATTTCAACATCATTTGCATTTGCGCTGACATAGTCAAGCAAATATTGCCAACCCTCAATTACTGCTTGGGCGGGTTTGTGGGGGGTTGTTAGGGTTTTATAGCTTGAGATTTCACCTGTTGCACTGTTAATAAAAATAAAATCTGTAAAGGTACCACCTATATCAAATCCAAATCTATAACTATTGTTCATAGGTTTTCCTCTGCTGTTTTAGGCCTGTAAACAAGGTGAAGGCTGGCTGCTTGATTAGGGAATGGCATGACCATCTGCGTACTTAGGTTTTTAAAATAAGCACTTTCAAACTCTGTTAGTTCTTTTATTTTATATACCCTAGTCATGATTACAAACGCTCCAATAGCCTTTTACTTGAGCTCAACAACAAGATTTGCGTATTTATCAATAGTGACTTCGGTATTGGGTCCTATTACCGCAGTTGAATCTACTTCTTCAACAATGGCAGGGCCTGCAAAAGTCATTCCTGTTGAGAGTTTTGAGCGCTCATATAAAGGTGTTTCTACATAGCCACCTGCATCTGAAAAATAGGCTTGACGGTAGCCTTTAATGCCATCTTTTGCTTCACCTTCTTTAGCTTCTATTTGTTTAAGGTTTATTTGCGGGTTTGGACCTCGCGCCGTCAAACGACAAGTTGTAAGCTCGAGTCCTAAATGATGGTGCGCGTGCCCATAAATGGCTTCATAGGCTTCGTAAAATCGGGGTCTTAAATCACTGTCTAGGTTAACGTCTGCAAGCTTTTCGTAAGGCAGGGTGACAACTATCTCATGTCCTTGACCTACATGTCGCAAATCAGCTTGACGAATAAAGGTCATATCTTCTTCTGCAATACCCGCTTCAACTAGGGTTTCGCGACCTTCAAGCTCGAGCTCATCAAAGACGCTATCTAGATCTGCTAGTGTTTCAGGTACAAGCTTAGTAATATATGTTCTAGCAAATTCAAAAGAAGCTGGGGCAGTTAAAAAACCTAAAGCAGAGGCGACACCAGCACTGGCAGGTAAAATGTATCCTCTCATTTTTAGGGCCTTGGCTATTTCATGAGCATGTACAGGGCCTGCGCCTCCAAAGGCAATTAGTTTGAGTCGTCTAGCGTCAGCACCACGCTCAGCAACATGTACCCGAGTAGCTGAGATCATGTTTTCATTAACAACACGGTAGAGACCATAAGCTGCTTCTGTGACAGATATTCCCATGGGTTCAGCTAGTTCTACGCGAATGGCTTCTTTTGCGGCATCTAAGTCTAGTGACATGCGGCCACCGAGAAAAAAGTCGGGGTTTAGATAGCCGAGTACCGCGTCAGCATCTGTTACCGTTGGTTTTTTACCACCTAAGCCGTAGCAAGCAGGACCTGGGTCGGCTGATGATGATTCTGGGCCAACTTTGAGCAAACCTAGTTCATCTATTCTTGCTATAGAACCGCCACCTGCTCCTATTTCTATAAGTTCAATAGTGGGCACTCTAATGGGTAAACCGCTGCCACGCTTGAATCTATGCACCCTTGCTATTTCAAAGGTATCTGTAACGGCTGGGGTACTATTTTTAATGAGGCACATTTTTGCGGTTGTACCTCCCATATCAAAGGAAACTAGATTATCTTCGCCCACTAGTTTTCCGTAATAGGCGGCTACCAAAGCGCCGGCTGCAGGGCCAGATTCAACAAGTCTGACTGGGAAGCGTGCTGCACGCTCGAGTGTGCTTATGCCACCACTGGAAAGCATTAAGTAAACTTTGTGTTTAAAGCCTTGAGCTGAAAGCTCTGCTTGTAATTTGTTTAAGTAGGTTTCGGTTAAGGGCTGCACGTAGGCATTACAAACGGTTGTTGACATTCTTTCATACTCACGAATTTCTGGAGCAACTTCGCTTGAGAGTGACAAGCTTATATCAGGCATATGTTCTTTGAACCATTGCCCTGTTTGATTTTCGTGTTCAGCATTGGTGAAAGAGTGCAGGTAACAAACAGCAACAGCTTCAACGTTTTCAGACTCGAGTTTTTCTTTTAGTGTTTCTAGGTCTTTTACGTCTAGTGCTGTTAAGATTTCACCTTTTGCAGATATTCTTTCGTTTACTTCTAAGCGTAGGGGGCGTGATACTAAGGGTTCTGGTAGAACAATGAGTAAGTCATAGATGTCGTACCGCATTTCTTTTGCCATTTCTAAAACGTCACGAAAACCTTTGGTGGTTATCATTGCCGTTTTAGAGCCTTTGCGTTCTATTAAGGCGTTGGTAATGAGAGTGGTTCCGTGAATGGCTGTTTCTACTTCACTGCCTTTAATGCTTACGCGTTCTAGCAGCTTTTGCCATCCCTCCATAACTGCTTTTGAGGGTTCTTGGGGTGTTGTTAGGGTTTTGTAGCTTTCTAGCTCCCCTGTTTGTGCGTTAATTAATACAAAATCTGTAAATGTTCCTCCAATATCAAATCCAAATCGATAGGAGCTACTCATTTTGCGGCCTTTGAGCTTCTTAGATTTATTAGGTAACGTTTGGGCGCATAGTTGATATGAGTGTCTTGTATACGGTGAATATCCGTATGAGGCTTTTTAGGATTATCGTTCCATTTCATTTTGTAACACCTCGGTTTTTAACTGCTATCTTGCCAATATCACTGCTATGGGTATACTATAACTGTTAATTGTTAACAGTTGTCAAGCCTAGTTACTAATTATGACTTGCAAATCAACTAAATGTAAGAGAGTTGAAAGACCTGAGCTTACTTTATTTCGCCTGTTCAAAGCAAAAAGAGAAAGAGGAAACTGCATGAAAATCACAGAGTTACTGCTTAGTTACATAAAAATTCCTAGAACCTCTACCCTTAAGACTTCTTACGGGAACGAAAATAGTGCTCCAACAATCCTTATTGAGCTAAAAACTGATGAGGGAATAAGTGGCTACGGTCAAGCTTCTGTTGACGCTCCCTTTTATGGCGAAACAGCAGAAGGCATGATGGTCAACATTAGAAAACATTTAGCCCCAGCCCTTATTGGAGAAAAC
>CAZWJZ010000120.1:0-12151 GCA_964634665.1 uncultured bacterium
CTCTAGGCTTTTTAACACATCAATCAGACCATTAAAGCTGGTTGGTTTATTAATAAAGCCACTAGCGCCTGCTTGATACATACCCATAATATCCTCTTTATTTTGTGAGACGGAAAAAGCAACCACCGGAATATGTTTGAGTGATTCTTCTTGCTTTATCTCTCTTATCGTTTGACGACCATCTTTAATGGGCATATTCAAATCAAGCAAAATAAGATTCGGCTGAGGCGCGTTACTAACTGTGTAAGCCCCTGTTTGTTTTAGATAAGATATAAGCTCTTGACCATTTTCAACAAAAGAGACAGTATCAGCAATAGGATAATCCTCTAAAGCCTCCTCCATAAACATACGATGATCAGCATCATCTTCGGCAATAAGTAAGGTAATAGAATGATTTCTTGGCATTTAATTCAAAACTCCTTGGGGCTTATCCCTAGGAAAATATAGCACAATACGCGTACCTATGTTTTCTTCACCATAAGCCTCAATTATGCCCCCATGACGCTCAATAATCTTTTTGCAAATAGCTAAACCCACACCCGTACCCTCATACTCAGAGCGACCATGAAGACGCTGAAACATTGTAAATATTTTTTGATTATGCTCACTATTAAATCCAATACCATTATCTTGAACCGTAATTTTATGAAAAGGATTAGCCTGCAGCGTTTGCTGCTCAGCACAAATCGTAATCTCCAAAGCTCGAGCTTTATCTTGGTACTTAATAGAGTTAGAAATCAGGTTACTAAACAAACGTTGTATTTGAGAACTATCAGCCTGAATCTTAGGTAGAACATCAGAGCGAAAAACAACATCTTTTAAGTCATCTTCAAGCTCGAGTTTTAAATCTTGCACTAGATGGTTTAAGTCAACGTTTTCGAAAGCTTTGCCTTGAGTTGTTACTCGGGACAAGCTAAGTACGTCTTGAATGAGGTCTTGCATGCGTTGAGTTGAGATGTCCATGCGTTTTAGGTACTCATGAGAGCGCTCTGTTAAATTGGGTTCTTTGAGTTTAAGCCGATCAATAAAGGCTCGAATTTTGCTTAGGGGTTCTTGTAAGTCATGAGAGGCAACAAATGCAAATTCTTGTAAATCTTTGTTACTGCGTTCTAAATTATGGGTGTAGCTTTTTAAGAGTTCGCGAGATTTGACTTGACCGCTTATATCTATGTGGGTTGCAATAAAGCCACGTTCTCGATTTTCTAAATGAATAGGTGTTGCTCGTAATTGGTACCAGCGTGTGCTTTCATAGTTTTTTAAACCGTAGCTTAAATCAAAAATCTTATGACCATGGTTAATAACGGTTTCTATTAAGTTAGGGTTAGTTAGCGGCTCACCTGATTCATTTATAAGTTCAATGTCTTGCGTTTGATTAGAGGCATTTAAATCTTCTATTAGCGATACAGCTTTTTTGTTTTTATGTAAGACCTGACCTTGAGAATTAAAAACCAGTACAGCCTCACTTAAACTATTAAGCACGCTAATTAAAAAGGCTTCATTTTGTTCGACTGCTTCAAGACTAGTCTGAACCTTATGGTTAAGCTGCTCTAATGTTTGGTTACGCTGCGCTAGCACTCTTTTTGCATTTTGTAATTCGCTTATATCAACAATATTACTAATAATAGCTTTTGAGCCATCTTTTAAAGTAATAACAGTTGCCTTGATTTGCTTCCAGCGAATGGTATTGTCTTTTTGTTTCCAACCTACTATCTGCTCTGCCATGCCAGACTCGCTATGTAAGGCAGTTCTTGATACCGAAAAGTTAGGGCCTAAAGGATTCATATCCTCGTCAAATTGTCCACGTTGCTTTGAAATTAAGCCTCTACCAATTAAAGATTGACGTTTTTCACCATGAGAATGAGCTAATACTTCGTTAGCAAGAATATAACGATCTTGTGTATCTGAAACAGCAACAGCAGTAGATAAATTATCTAGAACATCATAAAGAAAGGCTTCATCCTTTTTAACGCTATTAAAAAGCTGCTCGAGTTCACTATTTTTTAGATTTAGCTGTTCATTAGTTTTTACTAAGACTGTTTCAAGCTTAGTAAATTGTTGAGCAAAATACCAGATTAAAGCTGATAATAACAAGCTAATTAAGCTTGCAAAAAGTTGTAACTCAAACTCAAGAGAAAAAACACCTCTTCGAGATAATTGAGCAACAGCTATAGCTAAGAGTGCGATAACAAGGTAATTAGAAAGTAAAAGCCGTCTGCCAAGAGTGCCACTTTTGCTGGCTTGCATAAATACTTTAACTAAGCCTTTGTCAGGCTGACTAAATAAAATACTTAGAGAAAGAGTTAAGAAGGCGATATCTGTGTGTAAGGCTATACCAATATTTTGTGCCCGATCAAAAATGTAAAAGTCAGTTGCATCCAAAAGATAAGCAAAAGCAATGAGAGACGACCAAAATAAAATAACCAAACTAAGTATTTGAGTCAAAACAGCTAAGTCTTTTGGCAAAGCTAATACGAGAAGAGCAACACCTATCACAATAAAACCAATAAGCGCTTGGGGCGAAGGAGGATGATTCATAGAGGAGAAAAAATCAAAATTAATAGATGTGTATTGCTCTAGCAGAGCAATAGCAGTTAGCCCGATAAAAAAAAGAATACAAAAACTAAGGTAGTAACGTAAAGTCTTAAACAAAAGCGTATTTTTGAAGTCAGGCTTTGCAAAAAATAAACTCAAGAAAAAGGCAGTCGAAAAAACAATAAAAAGCAAAGCTGTTAACGGAACCATTTCAGGGGCATTAGGCAAAACTGACTTTAAAGCAGCTATATTGAATTGCCAGCCAATCAACACAGCACAAGCAAGCAATGCGGGAAGCAAGGCAAGAAATTGAAGATTAGCAAACAAGGCTTCAGCGCTATTCAAGCTCGAGCTTTGAGGTTTTGCGTCTTGTTTTTCTTGTGGCTTAAGCGTTTTATACATAGCACTATCCTAAGTAAATTTATTAACGAAAAGATAGAGTTTCTTCAGCTTAGGCTTTAGCTGATTGGCATAATATATGAATAGTTACATAGTTGCTTAAGGAGAACGCAAGCAAAAAAGCACAGCCTGAATGTTTCGCTCAGGCTGTGCTTATGTTAATGCTGCTTTTGATTTAAGAGGTTGTTAGACTCGAGCTTTCTTGTTTGGAGGGATTCTCTTCTTTTTGGCTTGTTTTGCGTGTTTCTTTTACATCTCTTAATTCATCTCGCAAGTAAAACAAGAAGCCTGCTGTTAAGCCTACAAACATATGAAAGGGTTTTCTGGAGCTGTCTTTAATGATTTTGCTTAAACTGTAGTTTGCGTGTAAAGAGTAGCGTACATAGTAAGCGTGTAAGCCTGCGCGTACTTTTAGTGAGAAGGGTGTTGGGGCGTCGAGTAGAAACTGGTAGTAAGCGCTTGCGCCTTGCGCGTTGCGGCAGAGTAATTTTTGGGTATGAAAGGTTTGTCCGTCTTCTAAGTAATCGGTTAAACAAAGGACTTCGCTTACATAGCGAGTTTGATATTTTTGACCTATGCGGTGCCACACGACAGAATCACTAATGAATTTTTCGCCTTCAAACTCTAAGTAAAGATACTGCTTTTGTATGTCTGAACGTATAAAGCCTTTACGGTCACCCCCGAGTTTATGAATGTAGGCAATTTCTAAGTTGTTAGAATCAAATACATCTTCTGGTAACGCGCCGCCTAAATTTATGCCTGTTTCACTTTGGCATTGTGCGCTTACACCCGCAAAGCCTTCGCGTTTATCTTCTGGAATGCTCTGCCAGATAGCGAGGTAACGTGTTAAAGCATTAGGAATAAGGGTATCGTCAGAATCAAGAATAATCGAAAATTCCCCAATTGCTTCAGGAATAATTCCGTTTAGTGCCCTGTGATGCCCCCCATTTTGTTGTTTAAAATAACGAATTGAAAAGTCTGCCTCATGCATCCATTCTTTAACAAGCTCGAGTGTGTTGTCACTCGAACCGTCATCCATAATAAGCCATTCATATTGACTTGCGTCAAAATCTTGGTTTTTTAGGGATTCGTAGACTTTGGGTAGCGTATGAGCCCGATTGTATGTTGCCGTTAGGATGGAAAAAAGCATAATGACCTCTCATGATCGTTAGATTTCCCATTGCCTCTATTTAGTTTTACCGCTCTCTCGTTCGGATAAAACTAATTTTACAATAAGCAATCTGACATTTTTGTGACAGATGCACAACAGTTCTGTTATTTTCTTGTTCTAACAACAGTTTAGAAAATGGTGAGACAAAATGCTTCGTAATCTGCAAGCTCGAGTTATGTAGAGTCTTTCACATCTTTTTAGGGGTCAGAATTCTGTAAGTTTCTTAAACCTATACTCAGACTTATGTTGTGGCGATATGGTGTGATGGGTCATGCTTTAAGTAGTCAAGACCTGTTAAAAACTTACTTATATGAACTCAAGGGCAGATGTAGATATCTTAATCTAGCCAGGCCATTTCTGCATGCTAAACTGCGTGCGATGGTTATTCCTTACATGAGCGTTAATAGTGTTAACGAACTTAAGCCTGAATTGCTTAAGCAAGAAGGTATTAAAGCTGTCATGGTTGACTTAGACGATACGCTTTTGGCATCCAACGCTGAGCATTTAAGCCAAGATGCTAAAGACTGGATTCAGTCTTTAAAAGATAATCAGTTAAGCGTAGTCATTTTGAGTAACGGATCAAAAAGCAGAGTGAAACGTGCTGCAGATATGCTCAGCGTGACAGGCTTTGCCTTAACAGGAAAACCCTTTTTTGGTTTTCGTAAAGCGCTAAAAACCATAAACGCCAAATCAAGCGAAACCGTTATGATTGGCGATCAACTCTTTACCGACGTACTGGGTGCAAATTTACTCGGCATAAAAAGCATTCTGGTTACGCCTCTAAGCGATAAAGGTTTAATGCACACAAAAATGCTCAGACAAATAGAAGCTTTCATACTTAAGAAATCAAACACGCATAACTATTTAGACCCAAACGGAGGCAAGTATGGCAGTCCTATCCATAGGTGATAAAAGACTAGGTGCCGTGCTACTCGAGCGCGGTTACGTTAACGATGAAGATTTACAGCAAGCCATTGCGCAGCATGGCGAGCTAGGTGGTCGCTTAGCTGACATTCTGGTTAACATTGGTATTATTTCTGAACAAAGAATAGCTCGAGCTATTGAAGAGTCCATTGGTATTCCTTTGGTTATGCTGCCTCGGGTAGATGTCATGGCAGAAGCGCTCTCTAAAGTACCAGCTGATTTGGCACTCGACTTGAGGGCTTTTCCTTTTGCCTTAGAAGGCAATCGCTTAAGGGTTGCTTTTGAAGACCCTTTAGATGCACTAGCCATAGAAGAAATTGAAGATGAAACAGATTACACAGTAGAACCCTACCAAGCCTTAAGTAAAGAATTGCAATGGGCACTCGCGACTCACTACCCAGAGTTAGGACTCGAGCCTCCTAGAGATCTTGAGCTTGATTCAACGCAGCGTTTAGGTAATTTGGCAGTTGACCGTGGCTTTATTACGGATGCGCAACTTAAACAAGCTATTGATGAGCAGCAGCGTAGCGGTAGTCTTTTGGGTCGGGTCTTAATTTCTAGGGGTTTCATTTCTGAAGATCATTTGGCTATGTTGCTGGCTGAGCAGTCGAATCTTGAGTTTTTACCTAACCTAGATGATGCTGACACAGATGAGCGTTTGGCATCTTATTTGCTTCGTTTAGACGCTGTTCAGTTTAACGCAGTGCCTTACAAAGATGAAGAAGACTATTTATTGATAGCTATTGTTGATCCTAGACGTATTCCTGAAGTGACCGAAATTGTTAATAGAGAGGTCAGGTTTATTGTTAGCCCTGAAACTGTGGTGCAAAATCGCATTGAGATTTTGTTTGCAGATTCTAAGGGTCGCTTAGGTGAGACTTTAGTTCAAAATAAAAAGTTAAGGCGTGACCAGTTAAGAGATGCACTTAGAGAGCAAAACAAGCTTGGGCGGGTTAAGCCTCTTGGTGAGATACTTGTTGATTTAGGGTTTGTGGCGCAGCTAGAAATTGATGAGGCGCTTAACCGTCAGCGTTCTGGTGGTGGGCGTTTAGAAGATACTTTGGTGCAGTCAGGCAAAATTAGTCCTGAAATGCTGGCAAAAAGTTTAGCCATGCAGCTTGGCTATGAGTTTATTGACGAAGCAAACATTAAAGTTGATCCTTATGCGGTTAGCCTAGTACCAGAGGCAACTTCAAGGCGTTATAACGCTATGCCTGTGCGCATTGAAGGCAATATTTTGATTGTTGCCATGAAAGATCCACGGCATGTTTTTGCGCTTGATGATATTAGACTTATAACAGGTAAAGAAATACAGCCAGCGGTAGCAACTGAAGAAGCCCTCATGAATCTGATTAATCGTTATTACTCAGGTAATGACAATATGGATGAGCTTGCTAAAGCTGTCATGGAGGAAGTTAACTCTAAAGAAGTTGAGCAAGAGGATACGAGTGCAATTGATGATAATGCACTGGTAAAAGTGGTTAACAATATCATTAGAGAATCTGTGCTTAATGATATTAGTGATATTCATATTGAACCCAGAGCAGATAAGGTTATGGTTCGCGTTCGTAAAGATGGTGCCTTACGCGAATACATGACTATGCCTATAGCAACGGCTAGCGCTTTGGCTGCACGTATTAAAATTATGGGTGGGTTAAACATTGCGGAACGCCGCATGCCTCAAGATGGTCGTGTGCGCTTTAAAGATAAAAACATGGAAGTTGATTTACGTTTATCAACCTTACCAACTGTGTACGGTGAAAAGTCCGTTATGCGTATCTTGAAAAAAGCCTCGAGTATTCCTGAGATTGAGCAGCTTGGTTTTGGCGATCATAATTTTCAGCGTTTTACAGATGTGATTAAAAAGCCTTACGGTATGTTTTTGATTACAGGCCCCACAGGTTCTGGTAAGTCATTTACGACCTTCTCAATTTTGAAGCGCTTGGCTGTACCAGAAGTAAATGTTACAACGGTTGAAGATCCTGTTGAATACGAAATTCCGGGTATTAACCAGACCCAAACCAATAATAAGGCGGGGCTTACCTTTGCAAGTGCACTTAAATCATTCTTGCGTCAAGATCCTGACATTATTATGGTCGGTGAGATTCGGGATACTGAAACTGCTAATACAGCGGTAGAAGCTGCTCTTACAGGTCACTTGCTGATTGCTACTTTACACACAAATGATGCACCAGGGGTTATTAGTCGTATGTCTGAAATGGGTGTTGAACCTTTTAATATTGCGGCTTCACTTATTGGTGTGTTGGCGCAACGCTTGGTTCGTAAAGTCTGTAAGAACTGTAAAGTTGAGTATACACCTGAGCCTGATGTCTTAAGGCGAATTGGACTTCCTGATACAGCCATTGTAGGCAAAACCTTATTTCGTGGTGTTGGTTGCGATAAATGTGGTGGTAGTGGCTATGCAGGGCGTTACGGTATACATGAGTTCTTGCAAGTAGATGAACCTGTTCAGTCTGCAATTGTAAAAGACTTATCTGCAAATGAGATTAAAGAAGTAGCCGTTAAGCATGGTATGAAAACCTTGCGAGATGATGGTATTTTAAAAGCATTTAAAGGTATTACAACCCTAGAAGAAGTACTTGCTAAGACCTCCGATTAGAGAAGAGATTAATAATGATATTTTTCAAAAAAATGAGTACAGAATGGAGCCACCCAAGTGCCTGACGTATTTAGAACAACCATGCCGAGTATGCAGCAAAGCAAAACAGATACGCAAAGTCAAGTTCAAGCTGATATTGTTACCTTACTTAAACTCACGATTGAACGCGGAGCATCAGATCTTATTTTGACGGTAGGTCTGCCCCCTATGGTCAGGGTGGATGGTGAGTGGCTACCAACAGAATATGACGCTCTAAATGCAACTGCGACCCGCAGGCTTATGTACTCCATTATGGATGAAAAAAAGCAGCGTGTTTTTGAAGAAGGTCGAGAACTAGATTTTTCATTTAGCCTAACAGGTCAAGGCCGATTTAGGGTAAATGCCTTTTTTCAACGGGGTTCTGTTGGGGGCGTGTTAAGGACAATTTCAGAAGAAATTATTAGCTTTGAGAAGCTTGGTTTGCCTTCGGTTGTTGAGGATTTAGCAAGAAACCCGAGAGGGTTAGTCCTTGTGACCGGCTCTACAGGTTCAGGTAAAAGTACTACCTTAGCCACGATGATTGATATGATAAACAGAGAAACAAGAAAACATATTGTTACCATTGAAGACCCTGTTGAATTTTTCCATGATCATAAAAACTGCATTGTTAATCAGCGTGAAGTTGGCGAAGATACGCAAGGCTTTACCAATGCGCTAAGGGCAGCCTTGCGTCAAGCACCCGACGTTATTCTGGTTGGTGAGATGCGTGACCATGTCACTATTGGTGCAGCTGTAACAGCTGCAGAAACAGGCCACCTTGTTATGGGTACCTTGCATACCAACTCAGCACCTGAAGCTATTGACCGTATTATTGATGTATTCCCAGAAGCGCAACAAGAACAAGTAAGAGTGCAGCTAGCCAATAACTTAGCGGGTGTACTCACCCAACAACTTGTGCCTAAAGCTAGTGGTAATGGTCGCGCTTTAGCTTACGAATTTATGATAGCAACTCCAGCCGTTCGTAATCTTATACGAGAAGCCAAAACCCACCAGATTCTTTCGCAAATACAAATGGGTGGTCAGCTAGGCATGATAACCATGGATGCCTGTTTAGCAGAAATGCACTTAAAGCGTGTTATTAGTTACGAAGTTGGCATGTCACGCGCAGTAGATTCAAAAGAGTTTGCACGACTCGTTGAAACCGGTGGCGTAGGCGCAAACCCTAATGCTCAAGGTGCGGTAACATCGAGACAGCCAGAGCGTAAAGTAAGCCCTACCCCTGTAGGACAATTTGGTCGTACGGGACGTGGCAGCTAAAGACTCAAAAGAAAATAATTTTAAAGCCTCACAAAACAGTGAGGCTTTTTTTAGCCTAAGACTTTGTTCAAATGATGCGGAAACTGCTGACGCCACCAATGCCAATGATGCTCAACATCATGACCCCAAACATCAAGCTCATGAGAAATGCCTTTTGAAGTCAGCAAGCCAGCTAAACGCTTAGTCTCTGCGAAGCATTTATCCTCAAAAGCACCCTGACCACAAACCAAAACCAAATGCGCAAAATAACGAGCATGATCTAACGCAGCCCCATGCATATTAGCCAAATAAGCCATAGGATTATTAAAATAAACTTCTTCAGACTCACTCGAGCCTGTTATTTTATCTAAATCATAGCGCCCACTCATGCAGAGTGCGTAGTGAAAAACGTCAGGGAATTTAAGTGCAAAATTGGCTGAGTGATAAGCACCAAGACTACAGCCAGCTAAAGCAATTTTTAGGTCATGACTATTGCAGTCAGCTCTTATGGCAGGTACTAAGTCTTTCATAATGTAATCTTGATAAGCGTTATGCCGAACAGCTCGCCAGTGAGGGTCAGCACTATCATTAAGCCAAGATTCATTATCTAAACCGTCAGGGCAGTAAAGCTTAAGCTTGCCATTCTCAATTAAATTGGCAACTGAAGCAACCATGCCGTTATCTTCAAAATCATGAAATTTGCCGCCTCCACTCGGAAAGGCAATCATAGGGCTACCATAATGCCCAAACACAAGTACTTCCATATGTCGACCAACCGCAGGGCTATAAAAACTTTCGTAACGTCGTTCCATGCTGCTTAGCCTAACGCACTTAGAGCCTTGTACGGATTTCGAAAATACCTCGCACAGTAAAAATTTCTCAATATCATTCTTCTCGCACTCGGCTCGTATTTAAACCTAGTTTTTAGGCAGGAAGCAAAAACCTAAATACTTTATCTAACCGAGCTGCCCAATCAACCTCACGGTGCAAGGCACCCTTCGCCAGAAAATACTCAAAATCAAGACCCTCTTGATAGCCAGACTCGAGTAGTACAGCTCGAGCTTTTTGGGTGCAGAATTTATTGTCATCGTCTGCACCTTCTATATTGCTTGTGCCTTCGCCACTATCGAGCCATAAGCGAATATCTCGTTTTGGGTAAGTTCTTATGCGTTCAAAAATATTTAGTTTGCCATCATCTCTTTGGGTGGTCCAGTAAGAAGGTGAGAGGGCTGCGTGGTGCTTGGCAAACTCGGGGTGTTCCCAAGCTAAGTAAGTTGAAAATAAACCACCCATAGATGAGCCACAGGTAGCCGTGTGTTCTCGGCCTTCTAAAATGCGGTAACGGTTTTTTAAGTAAGCTTCTATTTCCTTATAGTAAGTTACAGTCTGATCTGCTTTTCCTTCAATAACAAAAGGACGTTTGCGTGGGCTGCCTTTTTTCGTTAAGGGTGCATATTGCATTTTGTTGTACGGAGGTTGGTATTCTTTTAAACGCTCAGTTCCACCATTGCTAATACCCACAATAATGCAGGCTTTCATAAGCCCTGCCATTATGAGTCTGTCAGCTGTTTCATCTGCTCGCCATGAGCCCATATAGCTTTCACTGGCAAATGCCTGAAAGACATTTTGGCCATCATGCATGTAGATAACAGGATAATGGGTATTTAAGTTTTCCGCGTAGCCTGGTGGCGTATAAACATAGAGCGCCCTGCTTGCTAAACTAGCCTCAAAGTGGGGTAGCTTAGTGACTTGAGAGTCATGATTTGATTGCACAATAGCTTTAATGCCAGTACTCACCATAAGAGGGCTAGTTTATACCAGATGCCAGTCAGGGCACGTCCAAAAGATCATATTAGAGTGATTTTGGCTTAAGAATGTATGCGTAGTTAAAGCTATTTGGAGGAGCGTGTGACCTTGGAGTTCTAATCAATGATTGACTAGCGGTGCCTGCACATTAGCTAATTGATAAAGCCCTATAGGTTTGCTTGCTATTTGCTTCGCTTTGAAACATTGCAGCTTGAATGGCAGTGCTTGGATCGTAAAATCAACCCCATTGCTTTTTCTGAAATTACTCGTGGAGCTGTTAAATGAATAATTGACTTAACGAATGTTCTTTTTTAGCTAAGCAAGTCGAGCTAGAAAATACTTTAGGAAATTGAAAGATTTAGGGTTTTGAGGCTTAGTCAAATTTATTTAAAGGCCTAATGTGATTATTTTCATCAATGGTGAATTGGGGGGGTAGAACAATTTCCCATTGTTCGTATTTTTTGGGACTTTGGCTTCCTAAGCAGTTACTTACATAGCAGGGTGGCAGGGTATAGGGGTCTGCTTTGCTATAGTCAACTTGATAACCGAGGTCAGCAAGTGAGGCTATGGTCAGGCGACTTAAGGGCATAGCACCGTCATCTGAAAAGCCTGTCATAAGTTCATGACCAAACAAAGCTTCATCCCAATGACTGCATTGGGTGCCAGCACCATACTGATCTTCTACCGGTGTGTTGCCTGTAAAGCCTAAAGCTTCATACTCGGCATTGGTGTATTTACCTGTAAAGCCGGGTTTAAGGGTAAAGGTATTTGTTGCATTACACGATTCAGAAGAGTCAGAGTCAAACTCGAGTAGGTTGCGACTGTTAAAGCCGTTTAGGGGTTGCCAGAAGGAGCCTATGCCTAATACGTGACCCATTTCATGTAAAATCACGTTGTCTAAGGCATTTTCTTTTTCTAAAGCGCTTAAGTCAGCTCTATCGAACATCATGCAGCCGATAGCGGTGAGTTCGTTGCTGCTTCTAACAACACTTGGGAAGGCGGCACCTAAGATTTTACCTTCACCATCTATGTCATCTAGTTTTATGACAATAAGTAAATCATCTATAACGCCACTTATGCTTTCACCACCAAAGCCGCAAACGTCGCGAGGTTGGGTTAGGGTAACACTGGGCAAGTCTGCTGTAATGATAGCTGCCCATTTGCTAGCTGCTTTTGTAAATGCAGTTATTTGTGACTGCGTGAAGCCTTCACCTACAAATTTTAAATCAATGCTGTAATCACTCGAGCGTATGTCTATGTCGCTTATGCCTTCTGTGGTGTTGCTGCAGGCACTTAGTAGCATAAGCATAATTAAAGCCATGAGGGTGAGCATCTTGAAAGGACGGGGTTTTGAGCAGCATAGGGGCAAAGTACTCTATTGTCGGCGCTAGTTGTAAACATAGTATGTTAATATTCTCACTTTT
>CAZWJZ010000121.1:0-12121 GCA_964634665.1 uncultured bacterium
CCCAACCGAAGTAGGCATGTACGAAATTCGTTACTACGATGAAAACAACAACCTTCTTCAAGCCTCAGCTATTGAAGTAACACAAAGTCTAGCAACACTCGAGCCGCCTGCTAGTGTGGAGGCAAGTTTTGATTTTGTCGTTCCTTTTGAAGGGCCAACTGGCTGGATTGGTATTTATGAGCCAACTGCTGCTAGTAGAAATGATGACATAAGTTTTCACTATAGCGAGTGGGGTAATCCTGCTGAACTTAAAGCGCCTGCCGAAGCCGGTGAGTATGAAATTCGTTATTATGATGCAAATAATAATTTACTTGTAACGGTAGCTATTAATATTTCTGCTAGTCAGGCAACTTTTGAACCACCTACCGAAGTTGAAGCAGGTTACACATTTAGTGTTCCTTTTAGTGGGCCAATTGGCTGGATTGGTATTTATGAGCTAAGTGCTGCAGGTAGAAATGATGACTTAGGTTCAGCTTATAGTGAGTGGGATAACCCTGCTTTAATAGGTGCACCTGTTCAAACAGGTAACTTTGAAATACGCTACTACGATCAGAGTAAAAATCTTCTACTTAGCCAAGCAATTACCGTTACCGCAAGTAACGCTAATCTAGATGCCCCAACAAGTGTTGCTGCCGGCAGCGAGTTTCTACTTCCTTTTACGGGTCCAACTGGCTGGATTGGTATTTTTGAGCCGAGTGCTGCTAGTAGAAATGATGACATAAGTAGTCATTATAGCGAATGGGGTAATCCTGCTGAACTGACTGCGCCAGAAACACCTGGCAGCTATGAGCTTCGCTACTACTCACGACCTGAGAATGGCCAAGCTGGCCTCCTACTAAGGATCCCCCTAACTGTGCAATAAAAGAAATACTTTAAACTAAGCTCGAGTCTACTTTGCAATGAGACTCGAGCTTAGTTTTGTATTTTTGTACTTTTAACGCCTTTTTGACGCTGTACACTTAGACTACTAGATAAGAAAGAGGTTTACCTTGAAACGATTTTTTTGTTTATTGATTTTTTTGTTTGCTAGTTTAATGAGTGCCCAAACGCATGTGCAGCTTGTGATGGATGCGAGTGGAAGTATGTGGAATAAGCTCTCAGATGGTGAGTACCGCATTGTTGCTGCTAAAGATGTACTGAGTAGTTTTGTGAGTAGCTTGCCTGCCGACCCTGACTTGAATGTTGGTTTGAGGGTCTATGGTTCACAAATTGCTGCCCTTGATGAGGGTGCTTGTGAAGACTCTCAACTTTTTGTTCCTATGGCTGGTATTGCTCGAGATGACTTGTTGGCAACTGTGCGTAACACGCAAGCAACAGGTGCAACTCCTATTGCTTATTCACTTCAGTTAGCGGGGCAAGATTTTCCTGAAGAGGGTAAAAAAGTCATTATTTTGGTTACAGATGGTGAAGAGTCATGTGGGGGTGATGTTCGGGGCACTATTGAGGCGTTAAAAGCACAAGGCATAGATTTTGATCTTAAAATTATTGGCTTTGATCTAGATGATCGGGCCATACAAAGCTTTGAAGGTCTAGGTACTTTTGAAAATGCTAAAAATGCTCAAGAGTTAGCCTCGGCACTAGGTCGTGCTGTAGAAGTTGAAAAAACGCAAACCTATCCTGTAACCGTTCTGGTCACTCGAGATGGTTCACCCGCTGCAGATGGTGCTACAACCTCTTTTGTTGACGCTGTAACAAAAGAAAGCTTTGGCTTTACTTTAACTGAAGCAGGCAGGCTCACAGCTGAGTTGCCAGCAGGTAGTTACAACGCTTCTGTGCAAGATGCGTTTAGTGATTCGCCTCAGAGTTTTAATGGTTTAAATGTAACGCCTGAAAGTGATAACAGCTTTAGTTTTGAACTAGCAGCAGCTGTAGATGTTGTTTTAACTGTTACCCCAACTGAAGCAACCGTAGGTAGTGTTGTAACGGTAAATTTTGAGAATGCACCTGTTAATGACTTAAGAAATTACATCACTATTGTGCCGGTAGACGCAGATGACCGTGTTTACTTTAAGTACCAATACATAGATGCAGCAAGTGGCCAAGCAGAAATTCAAGTACCAGACGAAGCTCAAACTCTTGAAGCCAGATACCACCTTGACTTACCTGAAGGCGGCACAAAGGTGATTGGTCGAAGCGCGCCCTTTACTACAGTAGCGGCAAGTGCAACCTTAAGTGCAGTTAGCGAAGTAGCTGCAGGCGCAAGCTTTGATGTAGCATGGACTGGCCCTAATAACGAGAGGGATTACGTTACGGTTGTACCCGCTGGTTTACCCGAAGGTGCCTACAAGACTTACTTTTACACCAAAAATGTAGAAGCAATAGGTCAGCTTACAGCAAGCATAGAACCCGGCGACTATGAAATACGCTATGTAACAGGGCAATCTCAAGCAACATTGGCAAGCATTCCTTTAACAGTGACGGGTGTAACTGCGTCTGTAGAAGCACCAACTGAAGTAGCAGCAGGCGCAACCTTTACTGCATCTTGGACTGGCCCTGATAATGAAAGAGACTATCTAACCATCGTTCCATTAGGTGCTACAGAGGGAACATACAAAGATTACTATTATACAAAAGAAGGTAATTCAGGAGAGCTAATTGCGGGTATTGAACCTGGTGATTATGAAGTGCGCTACGTTACGGGGCAAGGTGGTAAAACCTTAGCGAGCACAGCTATAAAAGTGACCTCTATCTCAGCAAGCTTGAACGCTCCAACAGAAGCTATGGCAGGTTCTAGAATTACGGTTACTTGGACAGGGCCAGATAACGAGGGAGACTACGTTACTATTGTGGCTGCAGATGCTTCAGAAGGTAGCTACAAAGATTACTACTACACAAACCAAGGAGCGTCTGGCGAGATTCAACTTCAGGCAGAACCCGGTAACTATGAGGTGCGCTATGTTAACGGTCAAGGTGGAGCTACCTTGGTTAGTGTTCCGCTTACCTTAACAGCTATACAAATAACACTAGAAGCCGCAGCTGAAGTCAGTGCTGGTGAAAATTTTGCGGTAGCTTGGACAGGCCCTGAGGGCAAAAACGATTATCTAACCATAGTTCCAGTAGGAGCAGAGGTCGGCGCGTACTTAAGTTATCAATATGTAAAAAACGCTAATCCTGTCACTTTAAGAGCACCCGAGGAAGCAGGTAGTTATGAAATTCGTTATCAAACAGATGCCGATGGTGTGTTGGCAAGTATTCCAATAACGGTTAAGTAAAACCTTTTTAGCCAAGCAATTAGCCTTGAATCAATTTTGCATGATTCAAGGCTAATTGCTTATTATCATGAGGCATCTAGCAGGAATACACAGATAAATGGAATCAGCCAAACGGCCAATTTGTTTTTGAACTGTAAGTACTGCCCCCCTTGACATGCCGTCTGTAACGCAAACTTTTAAGGGGAAATTCGAAAATTCACCCATTTATACGCTGATTTCGAACCTTTATGAGAAGAGCACGGTTTTTCCTCATGTTCAATCCTGTCCTAGACGCAAGATCATAATGTCTCCAATTTGTCAATAGGGTAAGTAGTTACAACAGCAACGCCATTGATTTCACCGCCTTTGACCTGACCACCCTCCGAATCCTTGACGTGCTTAAGCGTTATCACTTGCCCTGCCGCATTTTGCAGAGTAACGGAATTGCCTATTTCACTTCTCAAACTTACCCAGTCAACATTGGTATTAAACAAGTGTTGTTTAACAAAATCTGTAAGTCTAGGATGTTCTAAAAAGGCTTCTTGGCTTAATCCTTCAGCCTCAAGATAGCTTTCTAAACCCGTGTTGTTATCAAACACAATTAGAATTAGAGGGTAGTTCGCTGTAGATAAATCAGAATAAACATCTGAAGCTTTGACAGCTTTTGCCCAAAGACTCCCTGTTTGACCTGTTGTAAGGGTTTCAATATAGGTCTGAACACTCGTGAAGGGGATAGGGTCGGCTTTAGTGGCCTCACAAGCAGCCATAAGCAACGTAAGCAGTGCTATCAATAGAAAATTGATTCGATGTTTCATGGAATTTCCTTTAGTATCTGGCGTTAATAGCTTGAATGTCCAAGGTTGTAAGATCATTACCACCTACAGCACCCGAATATGTACCATTTATAAACAACATCCCCTAATATAGATTTAGCTCATTGTGAGCTATGGCGAGATTTTAAGAATTAGTGATAAGCCTGACAAGTAGAAAAGATCATAAAAAACTATGACCTTTGTCATGATTTTAGTTCATTTGAGGAACTGTGAATTGTTCAACATAATTGCCGAAATAGTAAAGCGTGAGATCGCTCTTATGCTCGAGTTCTAATTTGTCATAAATAGTGCTTAAAGCATTTCGTACTGTTCCTTCTGAAAGGTACAAAGCTTTTGCGATTTCGCCAACTTTTTCACCTTCAGCAGCTAGGCGCAATACTTTACGCTCAGACTTAGTTAAAGCTAAGTTGTAATTAGGAACAAGCTTAACGCTTTGCCCGTCCCTAGCATATTCAAGATATTCTTCTAGTTGATTCAGCCCAAGCTGTTTAGCCACTAAGACAGTTGGCTTTAAGTCCCAAAGGTCTTCAAGATACTCAGGACAAAGGTTGTTTGTAAGAATAATTGAGTGACTACTCTCTATGTGCGGGAAGGTTGCAGCAGCAAACCCCCAAGGAACATCTAGAAATAGACTAAGAGCTTGAAAACTTGAAGACTCGGGTAAATGCCTCAAATGCTCAAGAAGTAGCTCTTTAAACAGAATATTCCCTGAAAATACTTGGGGCAAGACGGCTATTTTTTTGTTATTTGACACTTTATCTCTCCTCTTCTGGCATTGAGAGTTTTAACGCCCGAGTTCAGGGGTACTTACGGCTAGTGGGTTTAGGTTTGATGTCAATTTAGTCCTCCCCTGAGTTTGCAACAGAACGAGTAAGTATCCCATGCAATGCCTAGTTATGGCGTAGTTGACGTTGAGTAAAAAGCTCAATGATTTGTAAGATACTTTTCGTAGGTTTTGAGGTCAATAAGATACCCTTCTTTTGCCTTTGGTATAACTTCAAGCTTTATTTTTTCTAAGCGCTTTTTAACAATGCTTCGGTCAAGAATAAAATGCTTTTGATAGGCAGTGCAAAGCTCCTCTAATAGCTTTATAAACGCATCGTAAGTTAGTAATGCTGAATCATCCAGATAGTATGAAGAGAAGTAGATTCCATTGAAAGGTTCAAGAAATTCACCTTCTCTAAAATCGTCGAATTCTAGGCTACCAGGCAGAATAAGTGTGGCACTGTCATGACCACAACCTCTACCCTCAGATATATTCTTAAGGATGAAGGTATTAAATTGCCGAGAGTTTCCCCAATAAGAAAAGAACTCCTTAATAACTCCCGAATAGCCTTCTAAAATTCGTTGGAACACTTCAAATAGGTTTCACGCTATAACTAGTGATTATACCGCAACCTGCGGTATAACTCCCCAAAAACGGTATGTTTTACCACACCCGGTGAAAAGCTTTTGAGCAAATTAAAGGGATATAGTTTTCTCAAAAGAAACATCTGATTGAATTTTAAAAGTCTATCTAAAGTCAATTTACATTACTATAAAATGAAGAGGCGAAAAGTCGCTTAGTGAAATAGTAGAGTAAAAAAATTACAGTTGATAAGGGGTATCATTAGTCTTACAAAGATGCATAAATGAAGATTAACATGTCCCTCAAAGCTTAGGAATATGTGGTACCAGATGAAACAGTTTATTTACTTTTTTTCGCGGGGTAGGGAAGAGGTAGTAAATAAGAAGATAAGCCGTATTAAGCCAATTAATTTAACAGATGAGAGGCTTCTATATGTAGCCAAAGCGAATAAGGGTTTTTGGTACAGATCACTTAACGCAAATCTTCTCTAAGTAGTGCAAGAACAAAAAATATCAGCCTTAGTTTACTGTTTGGACTTTGAGTACAGCCTTAGTCGAAAGAGCCATTTCAATAATTTGCCCGAGTGGCATTGTCTTGCCTTTTTGCCAATTGGCTAAGAACATTTCTTCACCTAAGGTGTTGCGGACCTCGTCAATTGCAGTAGAAAATCTTTCTGTGTAAGGTGCAAGGAAATCATTTGTCTCACGTAGGGTTTCTGCGACTGCCCAAAGATGAACGGCTTGCTGGGCAAGACCCTTAGCCGTAATCAGAGCCAAGTTATCTAAGCAACCGGCTATGCCAACTTTATCGCCAATCTTATGGCTCAGTCTTAAACTTTTTTGGAAGAAAGTTTGAGCTTCAGGGTAGTTGTTCTGATCTATTAATAAGTTACCTAAATTAAAGGATGCGTGTGCCATACCGTAAGGATCTTCCAAGTCCTCAAACATTGCTAAGCTTTCTTTATAAAAAGCTTGCGCGGCACTGTCCTCATCTTTATCATTGGCTAAATTACCTAAGTTATTTAATAAGCCTGCAAGTGCACGTTTTTCGCCTAAGTCACGGAAAATAACAATGCTTTGCTCGTATAGATCTTGTGCTGCCGTGTAATCATATTTTAGTTTAGCAATCATGCCTAGGTTCGCAAGAGAAAGGGCAGTTCCGCGCTTATTTGCTAGTTTTTGATTGATTGTTAAGCTTTCTGTATAGAGGGCATGTGCTGCATTATAATCTTTTTGATTTTTAGCTAACGTTCCTGCGTCAATGAGTACCTTAGCGCGTTGTTCAGGGTGGTTTTTAGATTCAGGGTGCTTTAAAACTTGCTCGAGCCATAGGCGACCTTGTCTAAAGTAGCCTCGAACTTTCCAGAATTGCCCTATCAAGCTTGCTAATTTGTGGCCTTCTTGTACTTGCTCTATTAAAAACCAATTTAAAGCTGTTTGTAGGTTTTCAACTTCCCCCTCTAAACGATCCATCCATACATGTTGCTCAGAGGTATAAAGTTGCGGTTCTGCTTTTTCAGCAAGCTTGAGAAAGTAATTCGCATGTTTTTCTTGCGTTTGCCTCTCTATTTCTTTTTGCTCAGCAAGTTTCTCTTGTGTAAATTGAGAAAGCAAAGCATGCCAGTCAAAGCGACCTTTAGAATTTACACGAAGTAGAGATTTATCTACTAGACTCACAAGTGAAGCAAGAGTTGCGCCTGCAACATCTGATGCGGCTTCGCGGTTAAAGCCTCCGCGAAAGACAGATAACTTAGCAAGCACAGCTTGATCTCTTTTGCTTAGTAACTGCCAAGAGTAGTTAAAAGCTGCTCTTATGCTCTGATGCCTATCTTTAATATTGGGTGAAGCTGAACTTAAAAAGTCCAAGTTACTTTCTATTTCTTTGACAATTTCACTTAAAGTTAAAACCCTCACCCATGAAGCTGCTAGCTCAATAGCTAAAGGGTAACCCTCAAGTAAGTGAACAAGGTTTATGACCTGTGGACTAGATTCTGCATCTAGATTAAAGGCAAGGGTTGCCTTCTTAGCTCGTTGAATAAAGAGTTGAATTGTCTCTACATAATGCAGGTCTTCAGGTTTAGTATCTGCGTCTGGTAAAGGTAAACCAGAAAGATTAAGTACATGTTCTTGCGTAAGATGCAAACGCTCTCTTGACGTAATGATTAACTTTAGCTTCGGGCAGTCTTTTAATAAGGTAGCAGGAAGTATAGCCGCGTCAATTAATTGCTCAAAGTTATCTAGAATCAGCAACACCTCTTTTTGCTCAAGATAACTTATGATTTGCATTAAAGGTTCTTCTTGACCTTGTAAGCTTAAACCCAAAGTATTAGCAATAGACGTGGGTATTTCTTCTGCGGAACTTAAGGCATCTAAAGGAACAAAGAAAACCCCTTCTTTAAAATGACCTTCACTCAGTTGGTCATTAGCAGCTTGAACAGCTAAGCGTGTTTTACCTATACCTCCAGGTCCATGTAAGGTAATAAGACGGCAATGAGCTTCGCTAAGCAGATCAGCAATTGCTAAGCGTTCCTGATCACGACCCACAAAAGAACTCATTGACTGAGGTAAATTATCTAAACGCTCGAGTTCTGTTGTTATAGGTGTAATAAACTTTGCTTGCGCTAATGTTAGATCGTGATTTATTTCTATGCCATACCCCTGAGCTTCTTCAAGCACTTTAGTGAATAAAGGGTTCTTGGCTATTTTTAAAAGATGGTAAACCCGCTGAAAATCTTCAGGATTAAGTTCAGGAGCACCTGCAAGACTATAAGCACGTTCAGCATACTGACCAGTTTTAATGACATTTTTAGTTAGTTCTTTTTCAGCTTCTTGTAAATAACGCTCACGAACCTGAGCAGCTAAGTATTCACGAGTACTAAAAAGCCATTCTTCAAGCTCCTCACCTAAACTTAAATCAAGACCCTCTAAAAAGGCACCTTTGTAAAGCTCTAAAGCTTTATTGTTTCCTTGTTCTAGGTAACCAAGTAGTTCTTTAGCGTCACAGTGCGCATCTGTCCAGACTTTCTCTTGGTCGCCTTCAATTGCGTCTGGAATAGCTTTGTTCAGTTTGAACATGGCCGCTGAAAGGCTATCTCTGGGGTGTTTTGCATTTTGCCAGAATTGCTCTGCTATTTCGCGCCTTGCTTTTGGGCCTTCCAGTGCTAGGTAGACCAGTAGCAATAGGGATTTGGTTCTTCGGAACTTACGGCCTTCAAGCTGTAAGCCTCCGAATGTAAGAAGACGCATGCTTCATTCTAAACCCAAACCCTACTAAAGATAGATAAGCCAAACCAGCTTGCTAAATGAAAACGGTCGGAGCTTTCTAAAAACGGTCGGATTTAGGTCGGAGTTCTTTTTACATACTAAGTCATCTCCAAAGGAACACAGGAGAAAAACTAAAGGAGGTTCCAAAATGAACCCTAACAATCAAGAAAACCAAGTGAACTTAAGACAAAGCACCCAAGTAGTAAGAAAGGCATCAATCATGAACAAAAATAACTTACGCAGATATTCAGTTTTAGCTTTCATTCTTTTCGTAGCTCTATTCTTTACAGCGTGTCAAACAACTTCAGCGCCTATCCCACAAGTAAGCTCAGTTGCTATTACTGCACCAGCAAGCACTACGCTTAAAGTTGCTGAAACACTGACCTTAACAGCAACCGTCACTGGCACTTCTAATCCTTCTCAACTCGTTAATTGGGAATCTGATAAACCAAACATTGCAAGTATTAACAGCTCTGGTCAGGTCACCGCAATAATAGCAGGAAGCGTTACTATTAAGGCTACCAGCCTTGCAGACACAACAAAGTTCGCGACTATTACACTCACGGTTGCAGCAAATGCCCCCGTAGGTGACTTCTCACTAGATCTACCCAATGGCGATACTTCAATAGAAGTTAACAGCACGCAAACCGTCACGGTTACCGTTAGCCCCACAGGTGGCTTTACAAGTGATGTTGCATTGAGCGTTTCAGATATACCAGAAGGCATTACCGCTACCCTCTCAGCAACAACTATCACAGGTGGAACAGGCAGCAGTACCTTAACTATTACTGTTGATGCAAGCTATAACGGCCCTAATAGCCCAAGGTTAAAAGTAACAGGAACTTCAGGAACTCTAAGTGATTCTGGATTCGTAAGCTTAAACATCTTACCTGAAGAATAAAGAATCGATTCAAAGTTATAAACACTTTAAAGAGGTTGCCAAGAAAAGTTAACAACCTCTTTTTACATTTAAAGGCTTTAAGTCTCATTTATTCTATCTAAAAACGGTCGGACTTAGGTCGCAGGGACTTTAGCATACTAAGAATATCTCCAAAGGGAGACAAGAGAAAGACCAAAGGAGGTTCAAAGATGAACCACAGCGAAACAATAACTCAAGTGCAATCAGACCTAAACTCTCTAGCAGCTCAAAGAAAGGTAAAAATAATGACAAGTCTAAAAACAAACTACCAAGGACTTTTTGACTACGCTAAGGAAAACAGCCAAATACGCAATCTTTTTCAAGAATACTGGCAACAAGACAAAAAACAAGCTCCAGCGTGGCAAACTAAGCTAAGCTCTACAGTTGAGCGTTCTGTTATTCCTGCATCTAAGTTGTTGGGCTTGCAAGCTAAATCTTTGTCAGAGTTAAGAAGTCTTGAGATCGATTACTCAGGTCTTTTAAATTACGCTCGTGAAAATGCGGTTCATACTGATCTTTTTAAGACTCAGTCACACCCTAATTTAAGTGTTTGGCAAGCCAGTTTGAAGTATGAAAAAGGTAGTCAGTTTACAATAGTTGACTTTAAGAAAGCAGCTTGAGGTCATTATGACGAATTCACTTCGTAATTCGTAGTTTTTCAAGATTTAAGAGAATGTGTGATAAAGTTACAGTCATCTAGTTAAAATCAGCGATTTACTAACTTAAGGTTTCAGAAAAAAATTTGCTTAATCACTCAGGTTAGTTAAAGGAGCATTGACTCCTTAGCCAGAAAAGGGAAGATCCCTTTAGTTAATCGAGGCAAGGCTTAGTTGCCTTACATACCTAGGCTTAAGCTCGAGTTTCAAACTCACTTAAGAAGTAAACGACACTTGGAGGTGTCAAATGGCAAAGTATCTGGCTAGAGCAAATTATATTGGTGAAGGTATCGAAGGCTTACTCAAAGAAGGTGGCAGTAGTCGCAGAGATGCCGCTGCGAAAGCTGCAACAAGTGTAGGCGGAAACTTAGATTCTTTTTATTATGCTTTTGGTGAAGATGATGTTATTGGTATTGGTGACTTTCCTGATGCTGCAAGTGCTGCTGCTTTTTCGCTCATGATTAACGCTTCGGGTGCCGTTGCACTTACCTTAACGCCACTCATGACGCCAGAAGACATGGACGAAGCTACTAAGAAAAACCATGCTTACAGAGCACCAGGGCAGTAAAAACACGGCAATACTAAAACTCATACTAAGCTGAATTATAAATGTCGTAAGACTTTATAATTCCGACCTAGGGGAGTACGCTCTGACTCACTCAGTCTTATGACACGATTAAATCAGTTTAGTATCAATTTAAGTCTAGGCGCATTATGAAGTGCCTAGACTTTTTGTTTATGACCAAAACCTTTGAGCTTTTGGTGTAATACTAAGCCGAATTATAAATGTCGTACAGACTGTATAATTCTGACCTAGGGGAGTAGCTCTGACTCCCTCAGTCTTATGACACGATGCAATCGGTTGAGTATAAGGTTGTCTGGCTTAGTTTTTAGGGATGTTCTGCTTTTGTATGACTGTGTTTTTTAGGAGACTTGTTTGCGTAATTACTGGTTGCATATAAAGCTATTTAATCGAAATATTCGGTTTTATCTTCTGGCAACAGCGTTTCATGGCTTTGCCTTTTTAGGTATTTACATATTACTGCTTAATCTCTATCTTTTGCGTTTAGGTTACGGGCCAGAGTTTATTGGTTTTGTTAATGGCATTGGCCCGCTCATGATGGTGTTTGTAAGTTTGCCAGCGGGTATCTTGAGTCGTCGTTTTGGTAGCCGCCGCATGATGATTATGGGTTACTTCGTAACGGCATTGTTTTTGGGGGCATTACCTTTAGCTGGCTTTTTGCCTGAAGCTGTGCGTGATATTTGGATTGTTTTTTCTTACGCTATGAGCTGGGGGGTGGCAGGCTCATTTTTAATAGTGAATTCTAGCCCTTACATGATGAGCTGGACAGGTCTTAAAGAGCGTAATTATGCCTTTGCTATTCAAACGGCAATGTTTCCTGTAGCTGGGGTTTTAGGTAGCTTTTTAGGAGGGAACTTACCCAGTCTCTTTGCTAATTTTGGAGGCTTAACACTCGAGTCTGCTATTCCTTATCGTAATGCTTTGCTGGTTGCTGCGGTTATTGATTTGTTGGCAGCAGTTGCTATGTGGCAAACAACCGAAAATTCTGAAGCTAGGCTGGCGCAAAGGTCAATTAGTGGGCGTAGCTCGTCACCGCCTTTACGTCTCATTACTCTTTTTGCCTTTGTTTCTTTTTTGATAGCTATGGGTGAGTGGACCATGCGGATTTACTTTAATGTTTATCTTGATAGTGCGCTTAAAGTGCCCACTTCGCTTATTGGTAATTTGGCGGCTGGGGCTTTTTTTATGGGTTTGCTTGCTTTGCTATCTCCCAAAGCTGCAGACATTATGGGTAAAAAACGCCTTATCTTGTTTGCCTATTTGGGTATCTCTTTAGCATTTTTACCGCTTATTTTTATTCCTCATTGGTTGGCAGTTGGTCTGGGCTA
>CAZWJZ010000122.1:0-12120 GCA_964634665.1 uncultured bacterium
TTATTACCTATCTATTCTGTGAATTATTAACGTCTCATCTTAATGAGGAAAAATTCACATAAGCACTTGATATAGTTATCGGTTATCACCCTCACCCGAAATTTTGCCCCGCTCGAGTCTTGAAAATAGCTTTTCTAGATTGGCTTGGGCGACTTCTTCTAGACTTAAGTCTAGCTCTGTGCATATTTGTGTGAAGTACCATAAGACATCACCTAGCTCAGCTTTTAGGGCTTGGCGGTCTTCTTCTGATATAACGCCTTGTTTATCTCTGAATATTTTTTTTATTTTGCCTGCAAATTCACCTACTTCGTTACTTAGGCCCATAGTTGGGTAAACGATTGGGTGGTTCATTTCTATGACATTCCATGTTTTGCGTGACTCGCGTTGGTAGGTTTCAAAGAGTTTGCTATCCATGGGCTTTAGTTTATCGTTGATTCACGAGGCAAATCGCAACTTAGGACTTGCGTGTACAATCTAGGGGGTCGTTAGTATTTTGTTACTTAGTATTTGACTTTTACCTTATAAATTAAGGTATTATTAATGAGCTTCTCATTCTTAGCCCTAAGGAGATTCTTTTGAGTTCACCAAGCATCCCACCCAACCAAAACCAAGAATTTGGTGTTGAAGGCAGCTACCGCTATAACCACTCGAGTCCTGTTCGTTGGGTGCTGTCTCACTTAAGGCGTTACCCTTTACTTATGTTCGGCTTTTTGCTGGCTGCTGCCCTTACCAATATTCTTTTTTCAACCATTCCGCGTCTTACAGGTTTAGCTTTTGATGAGGTTTTAAAAGAAGCGCCAAGCGCACGTCGCTTAGCTAGTTTAGCAGGCTTTATTTTGGGCATTGTGATTATTCGGGGCCTGATTGATTTAGCCAATAGCTTTTCTATTGAAACTTTGGGTCAGCGTTTAGAGCGAGACTCGCGAGAAGAGCTATACTTGAGCTTACTAGGCAAAAGTCAAACTTTTCATAATCGTCAGCGTGTCGGTGACATTATGGCTCGAGCTGCTAATGATGTTAGGCAGCTTAACCCCATGATGAACCCTGGCATTGCGCTCATTAGTGAATCTGCGGTGGGTATTGTGGCGCCGCTGGTGTTCATAGGGTTTTTAAAACCTATTTTGCTCATTGCACCCCTCTCTTTTGTCTTTGTCTTCTTTTTTGCGCTCAGGCATTACATGCGTCAACTCAACCCTGTTTCAGGCAGCATGCGCAGACAGTTTGGCCTGATGAATGCAGGTCTTAATGAAAGCATTACAGGCATAGAAGTCATTAAATCAACGGTGCAAGAAGCCCAAGAAAAAACAAAGTTTGTCAATAGTGCCAGCCTTTACCGCGATTATTTTATAACGCAAGGTAAAGTGCAAGCCCGCTACTTGCCTTTACTCCTTCTAGGCATAGCCTTAACAGGCGCTTTTGCACATGGTGTTTACTTGCTCTCACTAGGTCAAATAAGCGTAGGTGAACTTGTTGCCTACATGGGGCTTATGGGGATTTTAAGATTTCCTGCTTTTATTTCTATTTTTACCTTTTCGCTTGTTCAACTTGGCTTAGCTGGCTCTGAACGCATCTTAGAGCTCATGCGCTCAGAAAGCGAACTAGATGAAAACTCGAGTGGCTATTCAGCGGTCATCAAGGGTGACATTGTTTTTAAAGATGTTGACTTTAGTTACAGTGGTAAAAAAGATGACAAACTTATTTTAAAAGACTTATCTTTTCATGCGAAGGCTGGTAAAACACTGGCGATTGTGGGGCAAACAGGGTCGGGTAAAAGTACCTTAACCAATTTGGTGAATCGCATTTATGACACCACAGAGGGTAGCGTTAGCATAGATGGTAAAGATGTTCGTGACTGGAATTTAGAGAGTCTTCGCTCACAAATATCTATTATTGAGCAAGATGTTTTTTTGTTTTCAAGAAGCATTGCAGATAATATTGCCTTTGGTCTTAGCAATGCTAATAGAGATACGATTGAGGCTGCGGCTAAAGCTGCTCAAGCGCATGACTTTATTTTGGGCTTTGAAGATGGCTATGACACGGTTATTGGTGAGCGTGGCGTTACGCTTTCTGGCGGGCAACGTCAGCGCTTGGCGATAGCTAGAGCCCTGTTAACTGACCCTCGCATTCTTATTTTAGATGATTCAACAAGTGCCATTGATAGTGCTACCGAAGATGCCATTCAAAAGGCTATTAATAAGGTTTTAGAGGGCCGAACAACCCTCATGATTACACACAGGCTCTCGCAAATTCGCAAGGCAGATAAAATTTTGGTTTTGCATCAAGGCGAACTTGTTGACCAAGGTGGCCACCAAGAACTGTTAGAACGCTGCACACTTTATCAAAGAATTTTTGCTAAATATGATTAAGGACCTTATCTTGAGACAGTCTTTAAGTTTTTTCTCAAACACAGTTGCACAGCCCCTTCCCTATTCGTTACTCCTTAGTTCTTACTCCTTAGTTCTTACTTCTTCCAAAGGCGGCATCTAATGGGCTTCATTATGGACGGCATTGACGGTGAAGCTTACGATCGTAGTTATACTGATGGTCAGTTAATAAGGCGTATTTTTAGCTACTTCAAACCCTTTTTGGTCATTATGAGCTTTGTTGCCCTCTTAATTTTTCTGGCAGCGCTCATGGACGCTGCGCTTCCCGTACTCATTTCTAGAGGCATTGATGATTTAACCGTAACAGATACAGCTAGCATTTGGCAGCAAACCAGCTGGCTCATAGCTGCTATTTTTGCAGCAGGCATTTTATCTTGGACCTTTAACTTCTTTAGGCAATGGTTCACTGCTAAAGCAGTTGGTAATGTTGTTTTGAACTTAAGAAAAGATGCTTTTGACGCTGTTCTAGAACGAGACATGTCATTTTATGATGAGTTTCCTACCGGAAAAATAGTGAGTCGTGTGACCTCAGATTCTCAAGATTTTGCTACCGTTGTCACGCTAAGCCTAAACCTAATGAGCCAACTCTTACAAGTTGCCATCATTGTAGGTATTTTGTTTTTCATAAATGTACGCCTTGCGCTTATAGCCGTCACCATAGCACCCTTCATCATAGCCGCAGCCTTATCCTTTAGATACATAGCTCGAGTAACCACAAGGCAAGCGCGGCGTGTTTTGGCTCAGGTGAATTCAAATGTTCAAGAATCCATTACGGGTATTTCAGTAGCTAAAACCTTTCGACAGGAGGGTGCTATTTTTGCTGAGTTTCAAGACGTTAATAATCAATCTTATAAGCTGAACCTAAGACAAGGCTTGGTCTTTAGTGCTATTTTTCCTGTGCTGGGCACTATTGCTGGTGTGGGCACAGCCCTCATTGTTTATTTTGGGGGTAGTAGTGTCATTTCGGGTCAAGTCACACCCGGTGAGTGGTTTTTGTTTGTAGAGGCTATTAATCTATTTTGGTTTCCATTAACCAGCATTGCTTCGTTTTGGAGTCAGTTTCAACTTGGCCTTTCAGCCAGTGAGCGTGTCTTTGCGCTTATTGACGCAGAAGCAAGAGTGGAGCAATTTGACAACAAAAAGGTAACAAACATGGCGGGTCGCATTGAATTTCAAAACATGAATTTTCGCTACACTGAGCAAGAACAAGTTTTGCTTGACTTTAAGCTAACCATTGCAGCTCGAGAAACCATTGCTTTAGTAGGTCACACTGGCGCAGGTAAATCTAGTTTAGGTAAGTTAGTAGCTCGCTTTTACGAGTTTCAAGCAGGCGATTTGCTTATAGACGGTCAAAGCATAAGAAGTTTTGACTTGGGGTCTTACAGGCAGCACTTAGGCATAGTGCAGCAAACACCCTTTTTGTTTAGTGGCAGCGTGCGAGACAACATTCGTTATGGTAAACCCACAGCCAGTGATGAAGAAGTCATAAAAGTAGCCAAAGACATAGGCGGTGGTGACTGGTTAGATGCCCTAGCTAACGGCCTAGACACCGATGTAGGCGAAGCAGGCAAAGGCATAAGCATGGGTCAACGCCAACTGGTAGCACTCGCTCGAGTGTTACTGAAAAGCCCTAGCATTCTTATTTTAGATGAGGCTACTGCCAGTGTAGATCCTTTAACCGAAGCGCAAATACAAGAAGGACTCGAGCTTGTCTTGCGTGATCGCACGGCTATTGTTATTGCGCATCGTTTGTCTACTATTAAGACGGCTGATCGCATTATTGTGCTGGGTAAGGGTCGCATTATTGAAGAGGGTACGCATGATGCTTTGCTAGCTAAAGGTGGGCATTATGCTGAACTTTACAATACTTATTTTAGACATCAGTCTCCTGATTATGACCCTGAGAAGGCTTCATTTATGAGTTAAGCTTTGTGGTTTATGGCTTAGCTTTATACCTTAATAATTAAGTGTTATAATCTTAAAGTGAAAAGAGGTGAAGATGTACGGATTGTATTCAAAACTCATAGCCAAAGAAGGCAAGCGGAGCGAGTTTGTCAGCATTATGCAAAAAGCTGCCGCTCTGGTTTCTGAACACTCAGGTTGCTTCTTATATACCGTTAATGAAGACTTTGAAGATGATAGCTGCCTATGGATTTATGAAGCTTGGGATAGTGAAGCATCTCATGATGAATCTCTAAAAGATAGTCGTGTTAGAGCACTCATTTCAGAAGCCATGCCGCTTATGGGTGGGCAGCCTGAAGCAAACAAACTAAACGTTGTGGGTGGTCACGGGCTTTAGAATCAAATGTAGTGCTAATCAATCGCCTTCTTTTGTTAGGCTGGAAAGTTGGGTTAAATGAATGATAAAGATTTATTAGACGCTTTAGAGAATTCAGCTGAAGTCACTGTTCCTTACTTTGATGGGCAAAGCATTAAAATGAGTGATTGTGATTTACCAGCTACTGAGGCGCTACCTGCACTCAAAAACTTTTTAAAACTCAGTGCTGAGCAACGGCGTAGTGATGCTAGACATTTGCTGGCTTATTGCAAAATGATGGTTAACGCAGTGGGTGAAGAAATCTTGGATAGCATGGGCTGGGTTGAGCCAAGCCTTGAGCAAATTTGGAATTATGTAACTATTCGTCATCTTTTCTTTGGCAAGCTAGAAGCAGGCAAATATGCAGCACAGAAAACCATCTATGTGCAACTTGAAGGCGATGTTCCATGGGAAGAAGAACATGGTTTACAAATGAGTTGGGCTAATGGCAGTCAGTTAGTTAAAGTGAGCAGCTTTGATGGCCACCCAACCAACGGTCACGCCGAGGCAAAAACCGAAAGAGATAAATACGTCTTTAGCTGCTACTACCCTGAGCTATGTACGCTCCCTGAGCCAAGTTAAAACAGACTGGCTTGCTACTTTTTATAATCTCAAAAAACCTCATTGAACAGCTAAAGATAAGTGCCCCCGTGCGGGGAAATGCACGAGGGCGTCAGAGAGGAGATGGAGGTATAAATACCTCCAATAACAACTCTAAGCCTTTGAAGATGAGCAAGGTTTCCTCTTTGGTCTCATATGCATCAAGCCTCAGCAAACAAAGACTCAAGCGCATACTCGAGCCTGTTTTGCGTGTTGTCTTGTGAACCAAATAAACTTTTTATGAGCATGCCTTCTTTTGAGAACAAAAGCCAGTGGGGTGTTCCACCTGCTTCATAATGCTCAGCAATGCTGCCATCTAAATCAAGAGCAATAGGAAAACTTATCTTAGCAAAGGTTTCCGCAAAGTGCTTTAGCGTAGGTATAACTTCATCTCGGCTATACTGTTTATGACCAAAAGCTGTATGAATGAGCATGATTTTAAGCTCAGGGTAATCTTTGTGTAAGCGTTTAAGCACAGGAATGCCTCTTGAAATGCAACCCGGACACTCCAAATTAAAAAACATGACTAAGCCAGCTTGGCCCCATGTTTTTGGTTCAGCTAAGCTTTCAGCAAGAAAATCACTTGGCCAAATCATAATTTTAGCTTAGCATTCAAGTGTTTAAAATCTTAACTGCGATATACTGATGCCTATGCGAGTCAAGATTTGTGGCATTACCAACGCCCAAGATGCTCTATTAGCAGAACACTACGGTGCCGATGCTATTGGACTTATTTTTGTGCCTGAATCAAAACGATTTGTAAGCGCCCAACAAGCAAAACCCATTAGTAATGCGCTATCACCCCTCATAAACCGCGTAGGGGTTTTTAGAAACTCGAGTTTAGAGCATATCCGTGAAATAGCTCAAGAGCTTAAGCTTGATACCATTCAGCTTCATGGTCATGAGGATGCTGTTTTTGCTAAAGCGCTAGGTCGTGACCATAGGGTTATTAAGGCTATTTCTTTCTCTAAGGCTTTAGATCTAAATGAACTTAAAGCCTTTCCTGCTGACGCCCTTTTACTTGACGGTCTTAAGCCAGGTAGTGGTGAAAGCTTTGATTGGTCACAAGCTGCTTTTCTTAAAGCTTTCCCTAGACTGATTCTGGCAGGTGGTTTAACTCCTGAAAATGTTCAAGAAGCTATAGCTGCACTAAGGCCATACGCGGTAGATCTTGCCTCTGGTGTTGAAGCTAGTGTAGGCAAAAAAGACCCTGTTAAACTAAAAACGTTTATTAGTAGAGCAAAAGCCTTTAATCAAGCTGATTAATTTGCGCTAAAGCAAAAGCCACAAACGCCTTTGTTTGCTCTTGCATATTTAAATCTGGCAGCGCATCCTCAGACATAACACGCCACTCGAGTGCAGCTTCAATTAGGTTCTTCCACTGCGGATAAGTCTGCATCATCCAAAGGGCAGCTTTATCTTTAGAGCTTTGTTTTTTAAAGCTTTGACTGTACAGTGCCCGACTCATCGTTAAAACAGCATACGCTTGAGCTTTAAGAGGCTGCTCTTCTTCTAACCAGTTTGGCCAGTTATTAGCATGAAGGCGCACGTTCGCCATAAAATCTTCAAAGCTAATGTCAGCAATCAGCAGCTTAGGGTGTGGGCCATAGAGTACTTGGCTTTGCTCACGCACAAAATACCAATTCATAAGATAATGCTTTGTTACCACTTTAAGATTTAAGGGTTCACCAGGGCTAATAACTGCCATTTCACCTTGAGCTAGTAAAGGCTTAGCAAGCGTTGCTTGAGTAAGATAATGAACCTCTATACGGTCAAACCAGCTTGGGTATAGTTTCGCAAAATGATTATGGAAAACTTCTAACTTAGCAAAATCCTCTGCTGACAAGGCTTGATCAATAACCGCTAAAAAATCAAGGTCACTCACATTCGGCTTAAAATCACCCCAGACAAATGAGCCATAAAGATAAAGCCCTAGTAAATTACTCCCAAGGAGTCCTTGCAACTGGGTATTCAAATCATCAATAAGCTTACGGGTGTCAAAATGCTGTGACATGCCTTAATTATTAACCTAAACCATAATTGAGTTGTGTGGCTAACGTTTCAAAGCCCAATTTTTCGTACAAGCGCTCTGCACCTTCAGCAGCAGACAACCAACACAAATCATAAGACTTAAAGTAATCTGGCAACAGCTGAGCACAAAGCTCAAACGCCAAGCCCTGCTTTTGAAAGTCAGGATGCGTCCAGACGCCTGCAAGTTCACCCACCCCGCCCCCAATTTGAATAGCCGCACCCGACACAAAAACACCCTCAAGCTCGAGTACTGAAACCAGTACTATCTCTTGCTTTAAGCCTGCCAGCATCCCTTCAAGCCAAACAAGCGAACTGTCATCACCCAAGCCACCATAAGCAATACTTTGTTGTCTTAAAGCAGTCTTTAAAGCCTCTTCGTTAGCAGCAGTTAACTGCCTATAGACTGCTTTGTTTTGAGGCAAGGTAACAGTAAACGCATCTTTGCTCAAGACCATAACCGGCGCACGCATATCTAAGTTAAACCCTTCAGCTTCAAGTAAACTTGCCAAATCAGGGTGAAGCTCATGAAAAAACTCGAGCCTTGCACGCCTATTATGCTTTTTAAAGACCTGCATCATAGCTTGAATAGCCTTTGAATTAGCTTTTTGTTTTGGTACTGCAAAACTAAGAAAGTAATCATCTGAATCTTGATGAATAAAAACATCAAAACCCTCAAGCTTAAGCACTAAACGCTTTTGAGCACCTACCGCCCGCATGGAGTCCTCAAGCTTTAAAAGCTCTTTATGTCCTGACACCCTAAACTTTAAAAGGCATCTGGCTCAGTATGCATGTACATACCAAAGGTACCCGGCCCCACATGACTCGCAATAACCGCACCAATCTCATAGAGTCCTAAATCTTCATAGTCAAGCCCAGACTTCTGAAGCTCCTCACGCATGGTGTTGGCAGCTGCCTCATCTTGAATATGCAAAAAACTAACCTTTAGCGGTCTTGGGTGAGACTCTGCGTAAGCAATAGCACGACCCACCAACTCTTTAATAGCTTTCTTTGTGCCCCTCGCTCGGCCTGCCTGATCAACCTTACCGTTATTAATGGTCAAAATAGGCCTAATGCTAAGCAAGCTACCCAACATTGCCTGAGCACCCCCAATACGCCCATTCTTTTGTAAATACTCGAGCCCTACTACTGTAAAAAGGAGTAAATTGCTGTCTCTAACATGCTCTAAAGCACTTATGATTTGCGCTAGATTTGCACCCGCAGCACGCATTTTTGAGGCTTGTTTCACCATGTCACCAACGCCTATGCTGGCATGTCGGCTATCAAATACCGTCACAGGTACGCGAACTAAGTCTTTAGCAATATTAGCTGAGTTAAACGTGCCTGAAAGGTCACTACTTATGGTTATACATAAGATTTCTTCAGCACCTGCGGCAATAGCCTCATTAAAGTTACGCTCAAAATCTTGAGGACTAGGTTGGCTTGTACTAGGCAACTCAGCACCAGCAGCTACGCCCTCTGCAATTTCTTTAGGGCTTATTTCTACCCAGTCTTTATAAACTTCACCTTTAAAATTTACGTAAAGAGGCACTCTGTGTACTTGTAGTGCATCAAGTTCTGCCTTACGAATATCGCAAGTTGAATCAGTAACAATAGCTAATTTCATGCTTTACTCCCTTGTTAACACAATACTTAGACTTAATCTAAATAAGGTTTTTTCTTAAACTGCTTTTCCTAAAGTATACGTGACAAGTTCATGAAATAAAATTAGCCGTTCTCGCTTTTCTAAGATAGGGCTTGCAATATTTCATCTTGCTTCATGCTGGCATGACATAATACAAAAATCATGACAGTTCAAAGTGATCTCACATGGCTTCTTTTACAGCCAAGCAATATAGTTTTTATTCTTATCTTACTTAGCCTCATCTTACTTTTACTAGGCGCAATCAGATTAGGCAGAAATCTACTTTTATTTACCGCAATTTGTACCGCGTTACCTGCCCTTTTACCCATTGCTGATGTTATTGCTCAACCTTTAGAAAATCGACTTCAAGCCCCTACTCCTTTACCTAATCAAGTTGAAGGCATTTTGGTTTTAGGTGGCAGTGTGAACTGGGAAGTAAGCCAAAGCCGCCAAATGCTCACAGTTAATGAGGGTGCTGAAAGAATGATGGCCGCAGCAGCTTTAGCTGAGCGTTATCCCAACGCAAAACTTGTATTTACAGGCTTATTTCGTGAAATTATTCCAAATGAATTTAATGCTAACTCAAGCAACAATAGTTTCTTTTCAGGGCCCGAATACACAAATAGGCAAATCAGCTATTTAGGTAATGCCCGCAGCACCTACGAGGAAGCCTTAGTTGCCGTACAAAGCCTAAACCCTCAAGCAGGCGAACGCTGGCTACTGGTCACCAGTGCCTACCACATGCCAAGAGCCTACCTGAGTTTTAAAGCTCAAGGCTGGACCGTCATTCCTTACCCGGTAGATTACAGACACACCGGCAAAATCGCCATAAAACCAAGTTTACGTGTAATGAGTCAGCTTAATGACTTAGATGATTTTGTTCGTGAATGGGGCGCACTTATAATGTACAGACAATTAGGTAGAACCGAGAGTTTCTTACCCTAAGGTTTAGCATGACAATGCTTGTACTTTTTGCCACTCCCACAATGACAAGGATCATTTCGACCCAGACTCGAGTGCTTACGACTAGAACTCGTTACAAACATGTCATACATACGATCAAAAGCTTTTGATCTAGCAGGCTCGAGTAGCTCTTTTACAGTTAACAAGAAGCCCTGTAATAGGCTTGTTCTTTCTGCAGCTTTTTGCTTTTCAAATAAGCCTCTCATAGCTTCTTTAAGTTCCAAAAAACTGTCTCTATCTTCACCTTCAGGCGCATTTTCAATATCTATGGCAAATCCAAAAATAATGGCTGAAATAAATACATTATCATCTTCTTTATTTTCTTCAACTTCTGCATCAGATAAAGCTTCAAGCGCTTCAGAATCATAAGCAAAAGCTTGCCCAAAGCCGCTCAGCCACTGCCATGATTGCTCAACAGAACCATCCGTATCTAAGCTCGGAGGAATCTGATCACCTTGAGCAATAACCACATTGTAGTAACGAAAAAATAAATCCACAGCCTGCTGAGTTTTAGCTTTGCTTTTTAAAGCTTGCTCTGGTAAAAAATCATTCATCCATTCGCTTGGCGGCAAAACATTTGGTAAGCAATTAAGACCATGCAAAAAACCATTAAATTTACTTAAATTATAATCTTCAAGTAAAGTTTGTAACTCGAGTAATTCAACTTTATTTAGGTGCATTGATAAATTTGACATGGTTTAAATGTAACGTAAATAAAGTCAAAAATCATGACAGTTTTGCTTTGTTTCCCTAAATTTAAAAGTACACAAACTTGATAATTGCATTTTTATACACTATGCTTCTTAGTAATGCTAAACGCACGTAAAACTGTGGTTATTATTCGCTAAGGGTTTCAGCTTTTTTGGAAACCCTACCCTCTCTTAATTGAAGAGGGATTTTTAGTATCTGGAGGACAGCATGAACTGGCAAGAGCACTACGCAAAAAGAACTGAAAACATAAAACCCTCAACCATTCGTGAGATTCTTAAACTCACTCAAAAATCAGACGTTATTTCTTTTGCTGGTGGCTTACCTGCGCCCAGTTTATTTCCTGTTGAAAAACTAAAAGAAATGAGCGTTAAAGTACTTGACGAGCAAGGCTCACAAGCTCTTCAGTACAGCACCACCGAAGGTTACTTGCCCTTACGCGAATGGGTTGCCAGTCGCATGCCACACGCTACTGCTGACCATATACAAATTGTTAGTGGCTCTCAGCAAGGCTTAGATCTTATTGCCAAAATTATGCTTAACCCGCACGATAAAGTTGTGGTTACCTCACCTACTTATATGGGCGCTTTAAGAGCATTTGACGCTTACCAAGCAGACTACTTAAGTGTAGATGTAGATGAACAGGGCATGATCATAGAGCAGCTCGAGCTTGCCTTGCAGCAAAATCCTAAGCTGATTTATGCCATTCCTAATTTTGATAATCCGACCGGTATTACCATGAGTTTGGAGCGTCGTGAGGCGTTGGTTGCCTTGGCACGTAAGTATGATGTGCCTATTTATGAAGATAATCCTTATGGTGAGTTGCGTTTTGAGGGTGAGGATTTACCTAGTCTTTTTGAACTTGCCCCTGAGCGGGTTATTTATGGGGGTACCTTCTCTAAGATTGTGGTGCCCGGCTTTCGTTTAGGCTGGTTGATTGCTGACCCTGAACTGTTACTTATGGTGGCTAGGGCGAAACAAGCTGCTGATTTGCATACGCCTAGCATTACCCAAATGATTGCTTATGAGTTATCTAAGGATGGCTTTATGGATGAGCAAATTAAGCGTGTCAGAGCTTACTATAAAGTACAACGTGATTATATGCTTGCGGCTTTAGAGCGTTACTTCCCTCAGGGTGTTAGCTGGACACGCCCAACAGGTGGCATGTTTTTATGGATTACCTTGCCAGAAGGCAATAATGCTATAGAGCTGCTTAGTCATGCGGTTGCTCAGGGTGTTGCTTATGTACCTGGTGAACCCTTTTTTGCTGATGAAAGTGGGCAGAATACTTTCAGATTAAGTTACTCTATTGCTACGCCCGAACAAATTGATACAGGTATGAAAAACTTAGGGCAAATGCTTAAAGAGAAAGCGCTACTACCGCAATTAACCTAAACCTAGCTTCTAGTAAGTAGAAAAAACGTAACTACCGCCCCTCTTACGGAGCAGGCAGCCAGACGTTATGGTCAAAGACC
>CAZWJZ010000123.1:0-12077 GCA_964634665.1 uncultured bacterium
TCTACCCAAGGTCCAAGATGTAAACTACCTATTTCCTCTTCGCCTTCGATAATAAATTTAAGATTAACTGGCAATTCACCACGCACTTTTAAGAAAGCTTTAGCAGCTTTATTAAAGGCGAGCACACCACTCTTATTATCCGTTGCGCCGCGCCCATAAAGAACACCATCAACAATTTCAGCAGACCAAGGACCACCATGCGTCCATGCCTCTAAAGGCTCAGGAGGCTGAACATCATAGTGGGAGTAGCAAAGCATCGTCTTAGAAGACTGACTTGATGGAATATGCCCAATAATAACAGGTGGTCCGCCCTCTAGCTCATGAAGATGCGCATCTAAACCATCATCATCCATCATCTTTTTGACCAAATTAGCACAGTCTCTTAAACCAACATTCTGAGCTGATATGCTGGGTTGTCGCACCAAGGTTTGTAAATCTTTTATGTACTCTTCAGCGTTAGCATCTATGTAATCATAAATTGCTTGCATACTAACGTCGTTCATACATCAATCCAACGACGTTCTGTTGTGGAGGTGCGAACTGCGTCCATTACTTTTTGACATGCAAGTCCATCTTCAAAAGTAGCACCAGCAGTTAAGGGGCGTTCTTCGATAATTGCGCTGACAAGCTCTTTCATTAAAGCAACCACAGAAACATTCCAAATACCCTTATTCACTTTTGGTAAATCAGCGTTCGGGTCATTAATGATGATTTCTTCAAAAGCTTCGCCACGCTTGGCTATACGCAAAACTTCATCATCATTAGATAACAAAATAGTACCTTCAGACCCAAAAATCTGCGTTTCGTTACCCATGTTATGCCCCGCCACACCACTCATAAAGACATGAGCAAGCGTGCCGTTCGCCATTTCTAAACTAAACCAAGAGACATCATCAGCTGTTGCTGTCCAAGCTTCACCTGTAATTTTGTCAAGACGATCAGGCACCATGGTTTTAACTTGCCCCATGACGGAACTTACATCACCAAGCCACCATCTTAGTAAATCAATCTGATGAGAACCATTTGCCCCTAAACGCCCACCGCCTTTATCTTCGAGTGACCACCAGTCATCTTTTGGGCGTGACGCAGGGTCACCCCAACTTGGGCTAATATTACTGATATTGACATGCTGCACTTTGCCAACAAAACCACTGTCAAGCAATTCTTTAATTTTCTGCCTTGTAGGGTTAAAGCGTAATTCATGATCCATCATATGAATACGCTTAAGGGACTTAGCTTTTTCAAGCATTTCAGTTGATTCTTCAGTTGTCATAGCCATAGGTTTATCACAAAGCACATGCGCGCCAGACTCGAGTGCTGCTATGGTCATGGCCGCATGGGTAAAGGTGGGTGTAGCAATACAAACCAAGTCAAGTTTGTGATTGTCTAGCATGGTCTGCCAATTATCATAAGCATTAGGAATATCAAATGTAGTTGCAGCATCTTGTGCGCTTGAAAGCCTAGCACTCGAAATTGCAACAACATTAGCTTCAGGAATGTTAGCAAGAGCAGGCAAAAAAGCAGCTTTAGCAAAACTTGCACCAATAACGCCCACATTAATCTTCATGGAATACCTCTTTTCTAAAGTTTGTTCTTAACCAATGGTGCGTAAACGAGGGTCAAGAAAGTCACGTAACCAGTCACCTAAAATATTAAAAGATAAAACCGTCATCATAATAGCAATGCCAGGGTAAACAGCTAACCACCAGCGCCCTGCAAGAAGTTGGTCACGACTTTCAGCCAACATGCCACCCCAAGTAGGTATGGTTGGTGGAACACCAAGACCTAAAAAGGATAAGGCTGCTTCTGACAAAATGACACTTGCTACGTTAAAAGAAGCAATAACAATTAGGGGAGCTAAAATATTAGGCAAAATACTTTGAAACATAATAGCTAAATCACGTTTACCAAGTGCTCTAGCAGCTTCAACGTATTCTTTCTCTCGTTGAGAAACGGTCTGCCCACGAGCTATACGCGCGTAAGTAACCCACTGACCAATGCCTAATACAAGGACGAGGTTAAGCAGGCCTGGTCCAAGGACTACTAAGAACATAATAGCTAAAAGAATAAAAGGAAAGGCAAGTTGTATATCAGCCAAACGCATAATAATATCATCGGTGCGCCCCCCCAAATACCCAGCAATAAGACCAAGCGAAACACCCAAAGTTCCACCAATGAGAACTGCTGTGAGGCCAACCAACAAAGACACCCTTGCTCCATAAATAAGTCGTGACAAAACGTCGCGTCCTAAACCATCAGTACCCAAAATAAACTCCACTTCACCACTAGGTTCAACTTGGTAGGGTACTTGTAATCGCTTAATAATGTTTTGCCGATTTGGGTCTTTAGGTGAAATGGCGGGTCCAAAAATAGCAGCGCTCAAAACAGCTATAAGAATAACTATGGCAAGAATTGGCCATTTTGCTTTTGCTAAACTTTTTGTAGCACGACGAAATTCAGTAGCAATGCTTTGGGCAGGAGCTTTTAAGCTAGCATCTATAGATTTGATAGGGCTCGGGTTTGTACTCTGCATTAGCCTAACCTCACTCTTGGGTCAAGACGCGCATAAAGCAAATCAACTATTAAATTAAGACCAACAAATAAAAGAGAAAATAAAATAACTGAAGCTTGCACCAAAGGAATATCACGCTGACTAATAGCATTAAAAACCAACCTGCCTACCCCAGGCCAAGAAAAAACCGTTTCAACCACCACAACCCCACTCAATAGAAAACCAAACTCGAGTCCAATCATGGTAACAACAGGCATCCAGGCATTGCGCAAAGCATGACGAGTAATGACGTCTGTCTCCTTAAGACCTTTTGAGCGAGCCGTACGGACATAATCTTGTGACAAAACTTCAAGCATAGAAGAGCGAACCAAGCGTGAATTTCTTGAAAGAGAAAAAAGTGAAATAGTAACTGCAGGCATGAGTAAATAGCGTAGGGCTTGGGGAAAGTTAGTCCAAGCTTCTTGAAAGTTGCCTTCAAGTAAGGGTTTGATTATAGGTACATGACCTGATATGGGTAGCCAACGTAAGCCTAGACCTACAAACAAAATAAGCATAATGCCTAGCCAAAAACTTGGAATGGATTGCCCGAACATAGCTAGCGTCATCATGCCACCATCCACGCTAGTACCTCTTTTGACAGCCGCAATAATGCCAAACGGAATGGCTAAACTAATGGCTATGAGCATGGCTAAAAAGGTGAGTTCAATAGTTGCAGGTAAGCGCTCTAAGACAACGCTCATAGCTGGTTGCCGATAAGTAAGTGATCTGCCTGCATCCCCTTGGGCTAAGCGACCTAAAAAAGTAAGATATTGAATGTGCAAAGGTTTGTCAAACCCCAAAGCTTCTCGTGTTCGTTGAATTTCTTCATCACTAGCACGTTCGCCAACATAAAGGTAGGTCGGGTCGCCTGCCATGTGTAAAGCTGAAAATGAGATTAAAGTAACCCCAATAATAACAATCGTTGATTGTAAAATGCGTCTTAAAACGTATTGCCACATAGAGACCTATCTTTAAAAATGGCTAGAGGCAGTCTGCCTCTAGCCAAGAAAACTTATTTTAAAGTTGCGTTGTAAGCGACAATCTTTTCGTCGCGGCGAGCTTGCCAATCAATACGGTTACTTACACCGTAGAAATCTGGCTGGAAGTACATCATGAGCCAAGGAGGGTCATTATAGAAGATTTCTAGCATTTCATCAATAATGGCACGTTGCTCATCATCTGGGAGAGGTTGAGCAAGAAGGGCTAAGTTAGCAAACCAGTCTGGGTTACTCCACTCAGTATAGTTTGTACCACCGGTTGGTTGAGAAATATCAGCCATGTCATAAAGTGCATTCCAAGTAGCACCACCAGAACCTAAAAGGAAAAGTGGACCGGCGTCATGAGCAATAATGAGGGGTACATAAACGGAGCTAAAGTCTAAGAGTTCTACTTCAGTTTGAACACCAATATCAGATAGGTACTGACCAACTGCAAGCGCTACATTTGCATCGTTTAAGTAGCGGTTGTTAGGTGATTGAAGTTTGATTTCAAAACGCACACCATCTTCACCACGAGGATAACCCGCTGCGTCAAGTAGCTCTTCAGCTCTTTCAGGATCATAAGGATAAGGTTCTAGATTTGGGTTGTCATTAGGTGGGTTAACAAGACCTGTAGCACGCTCGCACTCGGTTGCTAAAAGAGAAGCGCAAATGGTTGGTACATCAACAGCGTATTGAAGGGCAACACGAACATCTGCATTTTGAATGGCTGCGCCACCTTCGCTTGCTTCAGCAAAGTCAGCACGTTGGTTAAAGCCAACATAAATACGTCTTGTACCCTGAACGGCCTGCACTTCAGCTTGACCTGTAGCGTTAATGGTATCTATTTGGTCAGGTGATACATTCGCAACTATATCGACGTTACCAGCAATGAGTTCAGCTGAACGGGTTGACGCTTCTGGAATGACACGCCAGACAATGGTTTGAAATCCAGGTTCACGCAAACCAAAACCTTCATTGGCTTCAATAACCATACGGTCATCTTTAATCCACTCAACAAATTTGTAGGGACCAGAACCAATTGGGTTTTCGGCAGCTTCTTCTAAAGTCATTGCTTCATAAGAATCTTTACAGTGAATATTCACTTCTGAAATCATACCTAGTGCAATAGGTGAATATTCCTCAAGAATAATTGTGACATCAAGTTCACCATCGACACGAGCATCGACATAGCCAATAGAATCAAAGATAAAACCGGCAGTGTTACCGGTAAAGCCGTTCGCATCATCACCTGCACGCTGAAAAGTATAAGCAACATCTTCAGCAGTTAAAGGTTCGCCGTCATGACACATTAGACCTTCGGTAAGAGTAAAGCTCACTTCGGTACCATCTTCAGAAATCTCGTAGCTATTCGCAAGGTAAGGAATAATGTCGCCTGATTCGGTAATTTCATAAAGCTGAGCCCAAAGGTGCGAAGCAATATTAGCAGCAGGTCTAGAACCAATATCTGGTGGATCCATGGTGCTGGCGTCAACACTCTGAGCAACAATAAGTGTATTCTCGTTAGGCATTTGCGCAAAAGCGAAGCCTGCCATTAAAAAAGCAAGAATAAAGACAAGCAAGGTGTTTCTGTGTTTCATGTATTTCTCCCTTTCAAAGGTATATCAAAAAACTTACGAACGTGCTTTCTCTCCAAATAAAACTTAGATCATCTAACCTCCTTTAAATCCTAGAGCAAATATTAAGAATCCGGCGAAGAAAAGGTACTGTCAAAAAGAGAAGGAATTGAAACAACTCGAGTTTCTTGGCTCGAGATAATGCAGGCTTCTATCATGGCAAGAGATTTAAGGTGATCCAAACCACTTGCTTCTAAAGGTTTATTTCGTAAAAGGCTGTTCGAAAAGGCTGCTAGCACGCCTTCGGTATCGGTTATCCAAGTTTCGTGAGGTGGTAAAGCAACGTTGCTTAACTGCGAATCGTGCCGCTTGGCATAATTAAGGTCAGAAAATTGATCTTTTTGAATAATCACACCATTTGTGCAATCTGTACGCCATTCAAAATGGGGTTCCTGCCATGCACTTTGCCAGGTTCCTTGATAAGTAACTATAACCCCATTAGCAAAAGTGAAAATAGCTGAGACGTTCGTATCATCTTTATACATACTCCAACTTGGATTCCAAGTTTTACAGTAAACAGTTAAAGGCTCACTGTTATAAACAAAACGCATCAAATCAAAATGATGAATAGATTGCTCCCAAAGCATGGGCTGAAGCATTTCAAGTGGGTACTTGTTAAGTCTAGCTTGGGTTCCGTCCCGCCATCTCTCATAACTAAAATGACCAAAAGCAGGCTTACCAACAGTGCCTTCATTGATAAGCTCCAATGTTGCTTTTGTGACGCCTAAATAGCGAAAGTTCAGCCCGATCATCATGGCTATATTGGCAGTTTTAGCCATCTTTACAAACTTAGCAGACTCTTCTAAGCTTAACGCCAAAGGTTTTTCAATAAGCAAGGGTAGACCGTAGTCACAAGCTAAGCGAACTTGTGTTTCACGACCTTCTGGTGGTGTTGCCAGTACAATTGCATGCACATCAGGTAGGTTTTTTAAGGCATCTGCAAGATCGCTAAACGCTGGTTTTGCGCCAAACTGTTTTTGTGCAAACTTAAGCGCTTCTTCATTAGGGTCAACATAAGCTAAGAGCTCACAATCAGCTGAGCGGTTAATAACTTCAGCCCAAAATTTACCACGTGGCCCAAGACCCGCTAAGACCAGCCTTAGCGGGTTCACAAAGTCACCGCAACTGGAGCTTTGAAGATATTTAATTGACGATCAATCACAGCTTTTAAGCCCACATCAAAAGCTGTCCAGTCAGACAAGCCTGATTCACCTAAGTGATTTGACGCTAAAAGACCACGCTGCGGAGCAGGTTTTTCACTTGAAAGCTCGAGTTTAATATTTCCTAATCGTTGCTTTATTTTTTGGGCGATTTCTAAAGCAGTAAAATATTCATCTGAAACCAAGTGATAAAGCTTGCTTTTTGGCATTGGGGTTTCAAGTAAAAGCTGAATAAGCTTAGCTATATCTTTACAATAAGTCCAGTCTCTCGGGCCTTCATTAGGCACTACAATGCTGCCCTGCTCGAGTGCTTCGTTTAGCATGCGTTGCAGCAAGCTCACACGGGGTCTACTAGTTGTAGCTTGCTCATCTTCACCATAAACATTTCCTAGCCGGACAGATACACAATTCAGGTCATCTATTTTCTCTAATAAATCTTCTGTGCAGCGTTTTGCTACGGCATAAAGACCTTTTGACAGTGCAAAGCTTTGTTCTGTTAAGGGACCAGCTTGCTGGGGAGAAAAAACGCCTGCTGAACTTATAAATAGAAACTGTTTTACTTCTTGCTTTCTCGCCCAACTAATCATATGAAAGTTTGAATCTAAATTCCTTTTTAAATAGGCTTCTAAAGTCATGTTTAGTTCGTAAGCTGATGCCGTTAAGGTTGCCGCGTGAATCACGGTATCAGCCTTTAGATCTTCATTAAAATCAATAACGTCCGTTTCAACCAAACGTACCTTTTCTGCTTTCCAGAAGGCTTTTTGGATTGAGTTAAACTGCTGATCTAAGAGCAGAAGCTGATAACCTGCCAAATGCAGCGTTTTGCTTAGCTGATTTGCTATAAAGCCATTAGCGCCTGTAATTAAGACCGTCTTGATAGAGCACTCCCAAGAAACTTAACTAGGTTTATCGTTTAATTCGTCGATACTTAAATCTTTAGCTGAGGCTACATGGCGTTTAATAAGAGAACTTGCCATTGCATAATCTTTATCTCGAAGGGCCTGAACAATGGGTGGATGATTCATGGCTATATCCATAGGATTTTCATTAAGCTTATTTCTGAGCATCATGATTTGTCTGACACGCAGCGCAAGTTGATCCCAGATGGCCGTAAGCATGTCGTGTTCAGCTAATAAGATGAGTTGCCGGTGAAAGCTATCATCAGCTTGGTTTAATGCTTTAAGGTCTTGTTTCTTAGCAGCTTTTTCCATACTCAAACAAATATGCTCGAGTGTCTTTATATCTGAAGGCTTATTGCGTTCAATAATTCTTTTTAAGGCAAAACTTTCATGTAGGACTCGTAAACTGTATATTTCTTCTATATCTTTTTGGCTGAGTGTCTTAACGGTTGTTCCACGATAGGGAACGGTTTCTATAAGGCCGTCTTTGCTTAAGCTGCGCATTGCTTCTCGTAGCGGCGCTCGACTTACACCTAGTTGGGCTGCTAGTGTGGTTTCGACGAGTGCGTCCCCTGGCTTAAGTTCTCCACTTAAGATGGCTTCTCTTAAGACATCTGCCACCTTTTTTCTTAGCGGCACATTATTGATTTCTGCAAAAGCTTTGCTAGCAGAAGTCGTTTTGTCTGGAGAAAGGTCCTTGGTCATCTATGTAGTATGAACTCCTTAATAATGGCGCATGGCGTCGATTGTCGACAATTAACTGCAATGAGTGTTACTATAGTTCGCATCGACTTTCACTGTCAAGTATTTCACAACCAGCGTGTACGCAACAAAAAGTTCTAGTCCAATTTCAACACATTAAGGATGACAGTTAATGCTAAAAACAAATGCAAACCAGCTTGTCGAAATCGCAGTTTCCGGCCAAATCAGCCAACCAAGCTTTAGACGGCCTGAATATATTCCAGATAATGATGGTATAGCTCGAGTACTTCCTGGCATGTCAGGAGTTCTTTACAACATTAGAGTAGGAGATCCTGCCTTTTTTTGGGCAGGAGACCACATAGAACCAGGCGCGTCAATTGCTCATAAAGACCTAAGTAGCGACTTTGCCTTGCACTACTTAACCTGCATTGGCAACAAAGCGGTTGTGACAAGCGGTGAAGCAACAGGTGCTCAAGGCATAGTTACAGGAGAGCACGCCCGAATCCTGATTGATTTTGAACCCGAAGTCAAAGAAATGCTGTGTGTTGGCGATAGCATACAGTTACGCAGCAAAGGTCAAGGCTTAAGTTTAATTGACTACCCACACATAAAACTCAAAAAATGTAGTCCTGAACTAATTGACGCCATCCCAATTGAAAGCATTGATGCCTTTAAAATACGCGTACCTGTAACTATGGAATTGCCCATTAAGGCCATGGGCTCAGGCGCAGAACTCAACTCAGAATACGTAGATCAAGACCTCATGACTGGTGACAGAAAACTCATGGCTGAACTTGGCTTAGACCAGATGCGGCTAGGTGACCTTGTCGCCATACGAAATGCCGATCATCGCTATGGACGCAGTTACCGAAAAGGCGCTGTAAGCATTGCCCTTTGTATTCATGGGGACTCCATCATGACAGGGCACGGTCCCGGCATCTTAACTCTCATGACCTGTGAAGAAGATGCAATTGAATGGCGAATAGACAAAAACGCAAATATAGCAAACTACCTAAACATACGGGAGCTAAAATGAGTATAAATACTAACGAAGATAAGCTTGTAAGCCTTTCAGTCATGGGTCAAATAGCTACCCCCCAATTTCCAGGCTTACCCGCTGAGCCCTACCGCCTTGCCGCAGATGGAACTCCTTTTTTACTCCCGACTTATGGCAGTATTGTCTATAACGTTTCCGTAGGTGATTCAGCCTATGGTTGGTTAGCAGACTGCATACACCCAAGCGTCAGCATTAACTTAGCTGACGATAATGGCAACAGAGGCCTAAGAGTTTTATCTTGCCTTGGTAACACAGCCGTAGTCATGTCAGGCGCAGCCAAAGGTGCCAAAGGAACCGTCACCGGAAAATCAGGTAGATTCTCAGAACACGTTATTGTTCATTTCGCCAAAAAAGACCGAGAAAACATGGCCATTGGTGACAAAATAATCGTACGAGCAAAAGGCGTTGGAATGGAACTCAGTGAACACTCGAGCATTCGTTTAAAAGGATGCTCTCCTGAACTTTTAGCAGCCCTAAACCCCCAGAAAAATCAGGATGGCACATTAGAAGTTCCCGTTGTTGCATCTGTGCCACCGCACTTACTGGGTGCTGGCGCAGGCTTAGACAGTGAAGGCGGCTCAGTTCACATCCAAACTACAGATAAAGAAGCCGTAAAAGAAGCAGGCTTAGATAAGCTTCGACTAGGCGATGTTGTTGCACTAGAAAATTACGATAGCCGCTACCAACATGGTTTCTTGCGGGGTGCCATTGGCATTGGTGTCATTGGTCAAGGCGACAGTCCAAGAGCAGGCTATGGCCCAGGAATTACCGTCATTATGACCTCAGGTGAAGGAGCCATAATTCCAAAACTAAGTGAAGGCATAAACCTCAAATCTTTATTATCACTCCAGGCTTAAGCGTGATAGACCTGGTTTATGTTGATGCCGATGCACTAGCTGAATATACCTTTTCATGTTTTAAAGCTATGGAGCTAAACGAAGCTGATGCCCAGCTTTGTGCCAATGCACTCATGTTTAGCGAACTTAGGTTTCACCCTGGCCAAGGCCAAGGTGTTAGACGCCTATCAGCCTACCGAGAAAGACTGCTAAAAAAGCTTATAACTAAAGATGCTCCTTTTGAAATCATAAAAGAAAGCCCCGCATTAGCACTCATAGATGGTCATAACGGACTAGGTTCAGTCGTGGGGCAACGCTCCATGAAACTCGCTGTTGACAAAGCAAAAGTTTGTGGTGTCGGCACTGTGATGGTAAGAGGCAGCAGCCACTACGGCTCATCAGCAGTACATGCAGACATCGCTCTAAAACAAAATTGTTTGGGTATCGCCATGACCAACGCAGGCCCAGAAATGGCCGCTTGGGGTGGCGCAACAGCAGTTGTTGGAACCAACCCATGGGCACTCGCAGCACCCACAGGTTTAGACTTCAATGTTTCCCTAGACATTGCCTTAACCACGGCAGGTAAAGGCATGATGAAATGGCTCGAGCGTGAAGGCAAAGAAATGCCGCTTGACTGGGCATTAACCCCAGAAGGTGAAGAAACATCAAATCCTAGCGCAGCCATGATGGGCGCACTTTTAGGCATAGGTCAATATAAAGGCTACGGCTTATCTTTTATGACGGACGTGATGACAGGGGTACTAAGTGGTGGTGCCTTTGGCTTAAGCCCTTATGCCAACCCTGCTAAACAAGATGTAGCTCACACCTTTATAGCTTTTGATATTGAGTGGTTTATGCCACTTAATGAATTTAAAAAGCGAATTGATGCGTTTATAACTGATATTAAAAAAAGTAAACTTCGGCCTAGTTTCACTGAAATCCTTATACCCGGTGAAATAGAGCAGCGCCGTGAAAATGAAAGACGCAAAAACGGCGTAAGGCTAGATGCTATCGTTTTTGATGAACTAGCCGCCTTAGCTAAAGACTTAAACGTTGACTTCAATTTTGAAAGAAAACTAAGCCTGTGAAACTCGAGCCTCTAAATGAAAGCTTCTACCGCCGTAAAATAGCTCAGATTCAGCAGCGTTTAGGAAAGACTGAGTTAGACGGCATTCTGCTTTTAAATCAATACAACGTTATCTATGCTTCCGGTTTTTTTCACTCTCCTTCGGAGCGACCTATTGGCTTTTACATTCCTGCTACAGGCGAACCCACCCTTTACATTCCTTTACTAGAACAAGAAAATGCCCAAGACGGCTGGGTTAAAGACATTCGAACGTATTTTGAATTCCCGGGTGACACCCACCCTGTTTTATGGATGGCGCAAGATTCAGCTGCAAAACGCTTAGCCATAGACAAACTCGAGCATTCACTATTTACCAAACTCGAGCTTCAACAAGTAGTCATTAGTGACATTGTTAGTAGCCTACGTTATGTCAAAGAACCAGAAGAACTAAACCTCATTCGTAAAGCAGCAAGTTACGCTGATTATTACTTGCAATACCTTTTTGATAATGCCGCAGACTTTATGCGCAGTGGCGCAACTGAGCTAGACATATTAAATAATTGCCTAAAAGCAACACTTATGCATCAAGCTAACGAGCTAGGTGAGGTGTTTGCCAAAACCAAAGTGGGGGTAACCGTAACAGTTCACACGGCTGAAAGGGCAGCCCTGCCACATGGTAAACCCATCCACCGACAACCCAAAAAAGGTGAAGTTCTTATAGCTGGTGTGGGTGCCTCTGTCGGCGGTTACCACGCTGAAAGCGGCGCTACCTTTGTTCTTGGTAAAGCAAGCAAAGACCAAATGCATTGCCTAAACGCAGCCGCAGCCTGTAATGACGCTGCTGTCAATGCTTTAAAGCTTGGTGCAAGCTGCACAGACGTTAACGAGGCAGCCTTAGAGCAACTCAAACTAGCAGGCTTAGGCAGCTATATCAGGCATCGCATAGGTCACGGCATGGGCATAGAAGGACATGAAGCCCCATGGTTAGCGCCAGGTGATGATACAAAGCTAGTCGCCAATATGGTTTTCTCAAATGAACCAGGCATTTACCGACCCACAATAGATGGTTACCGCACCATAAACACCATGATTGTAAGCAACGGCAAAGCAGAAGTGCCAAGTACATTTTTAGCAAGCTACCCCCCAGAAGCTCGAGTGCTTGACATTTAAACCTTTTAAAGGAATAACGTGG
>CAZWJZ010000124.1:0-12039 GCA_964634665.1 uncultured bacterium
GCCTGCTAGGATTTCCCTTGATACTTGCCTTCATCTTTTGTCCCCGTAGAAAGAACGATTTGGAGCATTGTTATTTATGCACCTATGGCTCACTGGGTTTGGGGTGGGGGTCTTTTTGAGAATCTATTTGGTAATAGTGCCATTGATTTTGCAGGCGGAACGGTTGTGCACATAAACGCAGCAGTATCAGCCATTGTACTAGCAACCATGATAGGAAAACGAAAAGACTTCGGTAGTAAAGCCATGTTGCCACACCAAGTACCTTTTACGCTATTAGGTGCAGGTATCTTATGGTTTGGTTGGTTTGGTTTTAATGGAGGCAGCGCTTATGGAGCAAATGGCGTAGCTGCACTCGCGTTAACCAATACACTTCTGGCACCCGCTGCCACCATCGTTATGTGGGCAACCCTAGACTTTTTCAGAACAAGTAAAGTCACCGCTGTTGGGTTGGCAACGGCAATTGTTGTTGGGCTTGTCGCTGTAACACCCGCCGCGGGTGTTACCTCACCCATTTCGGCCCTCATTATTGGCTTAATTGCAACCTTTCCTTGCTACTTCTTTATAAGCTGGCGTGCAAATAGCAGCTTAGATGATTCGCTAGATGTTTTTGGTGCTCATGGTTTAGGAGGCATAACAGGGGTACTGCTCACAGGAATTTTTGTAAGCACAAACTGGGGTGGCGATGTAAACGGTAGTCTAGGGCAATTCATTACCCAATTAGCAGCCATAATCATAGCTGCACTCTACGCAGCAGTCGGAACATTTGTGATTGCTACTGTCGTAAGACTCATCTTCCCGCTGCGAGCTGAAACTAATGTAGAAGCGCAAGGCCTCGATGTACCTATGCACGGTGAAGAAGGCTATAGTGACGGTGAAGGTGCCCTTTTAATACCTATATCCCAAAGCAAAAAAGCAGCGCATCTTGCTGCTCAAGTCATAACACCCATAATAGGAGATTAAGCTATGAAACTCATAATGGCAATCATCCGAAAAGAGAAGCTAAATGACGTTCTTACAGCCCTCTTCGAAAATGGTATACACGGTATTACTGTAAGCAAAATACAAGGCCACGGTGGTGAAACTGAAAAAGTCGAGACCTACCGAGGTGTCACGGTAAAAATGGAACTAACCGAAAAGATACGCTTAGACATAGTTGTTACAGATGGCTTTCAAGAGAAAACCATCAAAGCCATCCTTAGCTCAGCTCGCACAGGCGATGTAGGAGACGGTAAAGTCTTTGTCATAGCTATAGAAAAAGCCTACCGTATACGCACAGGTGAAGAAGATGCAGACGCTGTTACCCCGATACTTAGCAGTTTATAGCATCGGAGCAGCTTAAGGCTCAGCCAACAATATTAGCAACGTAAAAACCTTTTAAAATAAGCAAAACCATAAACTCGAGTTTATGGTTTTTTGGGTTTTGGTCATCTTGGCGATTTTAGGATTGCATTCATTTTTTGAGCTGCAGCTGAAGTGACTATAGATTTGTAGTTTTTGCGCAGTCCTGAACGCTAATTACTGCTAAGCTGATAAGCATGTACCAGCAGCCTAAAGAAAACGTTAATCATTCTGTTTTTTTAGCTATTCTGGTGTCTTTATCTTTTATCTTTCCTTTGTTACTCCAATTTGCTGACTGGCTCGAGTTTAGTCGTTTTGCTGTTTTGACTGCTTTTGTGGGCTTGCTTTTACTCGTTGGAGGCTTTCGTTTACGGCGTTATCGTTTGCGTCGCCATCTTAAATCTGCTACTTTAAGTGAATCACAGGAGTTCTCTTCTCCACGTATAAAACGAACTGTTTCTGAGGAGGATATACATGCGAGCTTATAAAGGACTTGTAAAAAACGGTAAAATTATTCTTGCTGAAGGCGTTGACTTGCCTGAAGGTGCGCTTGTTACCGTGACGATTGGTGAGGCAGAGTACATCAAATCATCTCTAAGGTCAGCCCTTACTAGAAATCGCAGGCGTCAAAGTAAAGTTAAACTGCCTACCCCAGCCTTAAACAAAGTTCCTTACTAATTAAGACCATTTTGAGGTTCAGCGTGATACGTTTGTGCTTATGACTAAAGTTACGCTTGTTCCGACCCCTATTGGAAATCTTGCCGATATTAGTTTGCGTGCTTTAGATGTACTTAAAAATGCAGATCTGATTGCGGCAGAAGACACTCGGCATAGTCGCATTTTACTTAATCACCACCAAATAGATAAAACACTTGTAAGGCTAGATAGTCACACCATAACGGAGCGTGCGCCACAACTACTAGCTGAATATAATCAAATTGCCTATATTACCGATGCAGGTACACCCGGTATTAGTGATCCGGGAGCAGAACTCGTAAGACTAGCACTCGAGCGTAATGTTGAAATAGAAGTTTTGCCTGGCGCAACAGCATTTGTACCTGCTTTGGTCTTGTCAGGCTTAGCGACAAACAGGTTTTGTTTTGAGGGTTTTTTACCAAGAAAAGGCAGCGAGCGCAATGCAAGGCTAGCCTATATTGCAGAGAGTCAAGTGACAAGTATTATTTATGAATCACCGCACAGGCTGAAGAAAACAATTGAAGAATTAATAGGAATCTGTGGTGAATCAAGACTAGCAAGCATAAGCAGGGAACTAAGTAAAAAATTTGAAACTACCTATAGGGGCACACTAAAAGAACTCAGTGAAACGCTACCAGAAGAAATAAAAGGCGAAATTGTTGTGGTAGTAAGCCCAAAAGAACAAGAAGAAAAACCAGATTTTGAAGCTCGAGCTTTTACTTTGGCTGCAGACGGTTTGCAAGGAAAAGGTTTGCGTAAAGCTCTTATGGATATGGGTGCAAGTAGAAATGAAGCCTATGATCTATCGCTTAAGTACAGTTAAACTCGTTTTTTGCTTACTTCTAAAAGCTTAGATTTAAGCCTGCAACAAATGCTTGGAAGGCTTCTGTCATATCGGGTAGGGTACGTGCGAAGAGAGGTAGTAGAGGTCTGGTAAAGACTTCTTTTACGCTAAATTCTATACTTGCGCCGTTGTTTTTTTAAACTAAAGTTGCGTTCTCCTTTAAAAAGCCCTAAGGGCATGCCACCTGTCCAGACCATTTTTTCGTTTGCTTTGAAGGTTGTGACTTTAACAGGGAAAGCTCGATCTGGGCTTAGGGTGGTGTAAGCTTTGAGACTTTCACCAAGTGCAGCGGTTCCTTCTATGCTTATGGCGTAAGGGTCCCATTCGGGGTAATTTGCTGTATTAGTAAGCATGCACCATATTTTTTCTGCAGGTGCATTAGTGCTTATGTTCGCTTCATACGATTGCATAAATTTACTCCTTAACTCACTTGGAAAATAAAAAAATTACTTTGCCATTTAGCTTATAGATATAGTTAAACTGTGCTGACCTGATAGAAATAATACCTTAATAACTAAGGGTTGTGCGTTATGCTAGACCTATGCGCAAAATAATCCATATAGATATGGACGCGTTCTACGCATCAGTTGAACAACGCGACAATCCAGAATTGCGTGGCAAAGCTCTCGCTGTAGGGTATGAAGGCGCGCGTGGCGTTGTAATGACCGCAAGTTACGAAGCCAGAAAATACGGCGTTGGCTCTGCCATGCCCTCGAGTATAGCTTTGAAACGCTGCCCTGAGCTTGTCTTTGTACGCCCACGCATGGACGTTTATAAAACTGTGTCAGGCAGTATTAGACAAGTCTTCTTGAACTACACAGACTTAATAGAACCGCTATCTTTAGACGAAGCTTTTCTTGATGTCACAAGCCCTAAACAAGGCCCAAACTCAGCCACACTTCTTGCTGAACAAATCAAAAAAGATATTTTGGATACTGTGGGTTTAAGTGCATCTGCAGGGGTTGCAGCCAATAAATTCTTAGCAAAAATAGCTTCAGGGCAAAACAAACCCAACGGACTCACCGTCATTACCCCAAAAGAATCATTGCTCTTTATAGCCGCATTGCCCATAGAAAAATTCTTTGGCGTGGGTCCAAAAACAGCAGAACGCATGCGCTCTTTAGGCATCTTTACAGGGGCAGACTTAGGAAAGCAAGACAAGGCTATGCTAGAGCGCAGCTTCGGCAAAAATGGGCTTCACTTTTGGCACATTGCCCAAGGTATAGACAACCGAGAAGTCAACCCAAACCGAGAATACAAAAGCATAAGTGCAGAAACCACATTTGTAAGCGACTTAGAAACCTATGATGAAATAGCTCTAGAACTTTCCCCTTTAGCTGAACATGTGGCGAAAAGCCTAAACAAAGCAAAGTTACTAGCAGGAGGCATCGGTCTAAAAATAAAGTACGCAGACCATAAGGTCATAACAAGACGTCAAACTCTGATTAAAGCGATTCAGACAAAACAAGAAATCTTAATTGAAGCCGAACGCTTACTAAGAACTCGAGTTGAACTTCCCTTAGCAGTTAGACTCTTAGGCGTAACAGCATTCAGCATGATGGATGCAGATACTAAGCGCCTTGAGCAGCCTAGTTTATTTTCTTAAGATTTGCTTAGTAAGTCAAAAAGCTCATCGTAATCAGCCTGAATGCCCGCAATTTCAGCATCAATAGCTTTTTTTTGCTTATCACTATAATTATCTTCTGTAATCAGGTTTTGCCTATAATCCTCTAAAGTATCTATGTAATAAGCGTACCAAGCAAGCTTACGGTAATCATTACTATTCTGAATCGCCAAATGCTCCTGACCCGTTAAGGTCTTAAGTTTAGGTTTAAAGTCATTTATCTGCTCAATCAACGTCACGTGATGCTCCTAAAGAAACTCGAGCTAGCCACACAACAGGGTAGAGAAGCACTCGAGCTAAGGGTTTTAAACAAGCATGCTGCTTAAGTTTCTCAGCTACACTAGGGCTATAAGCATAGTAAAAGCTAATGAACTGTTTTCCTAAGTTACGGTTTAACAAAATAATGTCACGATACTGCCTTAAAGTTTCTACACTCGAGTGTTCCTCATGAAAAGCGGCGGTGGCAATAAAGCAACCACTGGGAGGCTTAATGACTTTTAAGCCTTCTTCCAGATGACTCGCATAAGCAAGCTGATACTCATTGACTTTCAATACGGGGTTGCTATTACTTTGCGTTTCAAACTCACGAATCATGCCGCTAACTAAGGCAACCTGCTCAGCCAAAAGCTCGAGTTCACCTCGCAAGGTCAGGGTGGCTTCTATTTTCTCTCGCCTAGGGGATGTAAAAACAACCGTGTAAGTCTCAAAGGTATCTTCCCAGCGTTTAATAAGCCTTTGATAAGCCGTATCAATATCTTCAACACCGTTGTTTAGTAAAGACAGACCTTTTGTCTTTTGTTTTTCTGCTAACTTCTGAGCCGCAACAGCAAGGTAATACTCAAAAAGCCAAGCAGCATCCTCTTTCTCTTTTAGTCTAAAATGGGCTTTTTGCTCATCACTTAAAGGCTGACTCATGAAAAACCATCATACCGCGCTTTTAGGCTCGAGTGCCTCTTATAGCTAAGTCATGAAAGCTCGAGTTTAGTTTATAACCGTTCCCTCAATTATGTTTGCATTTCCAGAAAAGCTTGCACCAAAACGGCTTTTGACTTTAGCTCTTTTAAGACAGTCTTGAGCCAGAGGTATCATGATAGCTTAGTTCATAGGCGTATAGCTCTTGTGGTTCAGGACTGTTTAGGGAGCTGTGACTTTGGGACTGTTCTGACCCTAGAAGCTCTTAAGGGATTAAGAAAGAGGGCAAAAAGCGAATAGCGCAATAAATATTGGAAATGCAATTTTCAACGGATTTATTTGTTTAATGCTTGTGGAGGTGTTAGACGTATTTTTTCATTCAGGCTTTATCTGCTAAAGAATAAGCCTTTATTGGCATTAAGCTTTTTTAAAAACGCTTTGCTGACAAGCTGAGCTGCTCAATTGGTTGAAAAGCTTACCTTCTCTCATCCAAATGCTCCTTATACTGGTATCTACTAGTATGGAGGTGCTTGTGAGACGCGCATGGGCAATAACCGCAATCAGTATTATTTTATTTTCATTAGTCGTTCAGGCACAATTATCACGTAATTTTGAAGAAGAATTTCTAGCTTCAGCAACAGGCCGAGCATTTATACAGGTCTACGGAGCTTTAAAAACAAATTACCTTGATGATGTTAATGATGAAAGCCTACTTCAAGGTGCCATTGACGGCATGATTGAATCTTTAGATGACCAATTCTCTTACTACTCTGACCCAGAAGCAGCCGCTAGGCGTAATGAAAACCTCTCAGGTGAATATGAAGGCATAGGCGCAGTCTTGTCACCCCTAAATCGTCAGACAGGTTTGGGCGTAGAAGTAACCACGGTTTATCGTGACGGCCCAGCTTGGAATGCGGGCGTACGCCGTGGAGATATCTTTAAAGAAGTAGATGGCATAGATGTTTCAGACTTTAGCCCAAACGAAGTGGCAGATGTAGTACGTGGTGAATCAGGCAGCTTAGTCACCATAAAATTTTTACGCCAAAACATACCTGAACCCATCGAGTTTTTAATAACCCGAGGCAAAATAGATATTGTTTCAGTTGAATCCACCGTACTCGCTAACAATGTCGGGTACTTAAAACTCACAACCTTTAGTAATCAAAGACTCTACGACCAAATGATAGAACAACTCGACGCACTCGAGCAGCAAGGCATTGAGTCACTCATTCTTGATTTACGTGATAATGGTGGCGGCCTACTATCACAAGGGATTCAAGTTGCAGATGCTTTTCTTAATAAAGGCGATATTGTTTTTCAGCGTGCCAAAGGTGTCACCCAGCGAATAGCTTCTGCTGACCCAACTTGGTTTGACTTACCTATGGTGGTTTTGGTAAATGAAAACAGTGCCTCTGCCTCTGAAATTGTGGCAGGCGCTTTGCAAGAAAATAAGCGTGCATTGGTAGTGGGTGAAGGTACTTTTGGTAAAGGCGTAGCTCAAAATGTCATTTCTTTATCAGATGGTGGTCAGCTTGCTTATGTTTCTTTTGAATGGCTCACTCCAAATCGTAACAGCATAAGTGATATTGGCATATCACCAGATGTTTTTGCCGAAGATACTCGCTTTCCTGAAACAGTCTCGCTAGAAGGACAAGGTAAAGCAGGACAAGTCATTGAATTTAGCATTGATGGTGTACCCGCAGGTCAAGCTGTCGTGAATGATGACGGTAGCTTTGAGTTTGTCTCAAGTTTGCCCAGACTCGAAAGTAGCGACATTCAAGGTGAAGCATTGGTTAACCCAGCGAGCGATAGTGCCCTACAAATTGCACTAGACACCCTAAGTATTGAAGTAGAAGCGAAGAACTAAACGTAAGCTCGAGCTTAAAAGCTTTACTATGGGTTTATGATTCAGGTCGATAAGTTTGCAAAGCAGTATGGCCGCGTAGAAGCTGTAAAAGGCATTTCTTTTACAGCTTATGAAGGTGAAGTTTTAGCTTTACTCGGGCCTAATGGCGCAGGAAAATCAACCACCATTAAAGCCATAACAGGTTTACTAAGACCAAGCAGTGGGCATATTCTTTTAAAAGGTCACGACGTTGTAAAAAATGCAACCCTAGCCAAAGCGAACCTAGGTTACATACCCGATAGACCCTACCTATACCAAAAATTAACTGCCAGAGAATTACTGCGCTTCTTAAGCAAACTACGCAACGTAGAAAACGCCGAAGAGAAAGCCCAAAACTGGCTCGAGTTTTTTGGTTTGCTTGACTTTGCAAATGAGCTTATAGAGACCTTTTCGCATGGTATGCGCCAAAAGCTTACCTTTGTTGCTGCCATGATTCATGAGCCACCTGTTTTGGTGATTGATGAACCTATGGTTGGCCTTGACCCTCGCGCTGCCATTCAGGTTCGTGAACTCATGAAAGATTATGCGCTTAAAGGCAATACGGTCTTGCTTACAACGCATTCCATGGAGATTGCAGAGGCAGTTGCACATAGAGTGGTTGTGCTTAGTAAAGGCCAAATTGCTGCTAAAGGAACTATGGCTGACTTAAAAGGCAAAGCAGATGAAAACCTAGAGGCTATCTTTTTGCGTTTAACGCAAGAAAATGCTTTGGAAGAAGAGGTTGTGCCTTCGTGACTCTTTTTGCCATGCGGTTGCGCGGTTTACTTAATGACATAAAAAGAAGACCCGGACGCTATATTTTCGGCTGGGTTTTCTTGGCGCTGGTCTTTTGGGGCATTTTGGCAGCAACACGCTTTGGCGTTGGTTTTATAGATGATTACCCTGCTATCGGCACCATTGCTGACGCCGTTATGCAAAGAATGCTCGAAGGTTTATTTACCATGCTTACGCTGGGTGTTGCCTTTAGTGTGTTAACAACAGCTATAACGACCCTTTACAGCTCTAATGACTTGCCTTTTTTGCTTAGTTTACCCGTACCACCCGAACGTGTTTTTTACCTTAAAGTAACTGAAACCTATATAAATGCTGCACTTTTACCTGCAACGTTTACGATTCCTGTTTTGCTTGGCTTGGGTTTAGAGCGCTCTGCACCTTTTATTTACTACCCGCTATCGCTACTAGCCTTGTTAGCCCTTTACGCTATTCCTGTAGCTTTTGGTAGTTTTGTTTCCTTATTTCTCATGAAAGTTGCACCAGCAGGTAGAGTTAAAGAAATATCAACAGCTATTAGTGTTGTGCTGGCAGCAGCGCTTATTTTTGGCTTAAGGGCCTTAAGACCAGAGCAACTAGCCACCATGACCCCAGAAGCCTTTGAAACCTTACTTGTCAGATTTTCTGATTTGCAGATAGGCTGGTTACCCACCAGCTGGACATCTGGAGCAGTCTGGGGTGCGCTTAGTGGCAAGATTACACCTGCTGCCATAATGCTGGCGCTTTTATCTTTGCTACTACTTTATCTGGTTGCTCGCTTAGCAGCCTTTGCTTACCGTGATGGCTGGATTCGAGCGCTTGACTCTGGTCATGCTAAATTAGACCCTAGCGTTAAACCCATCGCTTGGTGGGAAAAGCCGCTTTTGCTTTTAGGGCGTAGTGGCAGCATCATGATTAAAGATAATCGCTTGCTTATGCGTGACCCCTCTCAATGGTCGCAACTACTGGTTTTGGTAGCTTTAGCAGGCGTTTATTTGGTAAGCGTTGGAAGTGTCGAAGTAGGTCTTCAGAGATTTAAAGATGCCTTAGGCACCATGAATCTAATGTTTCTAAGCTTTTTGCTTTCGGGTATAGGTATAAGAATGGCTTACCCTGCGGTATCGCTTGAAGGCGAAGGCTTCTGGCTATTAAAAACCAGCTCAATGAGTAGTCGCGACATTGTTTTTACCAAATTTTGGCACACCTTACCGCTCATGCTTTTACTAGGGCTAGGCTTAGGATTAACAACCGCTCTACTAATTGACCTGTCACCCACCTTAGCCTTTGCTTCACCTTTAGCAGGCGCCTGTAGTGCCTTTGTAATATCCGCCTTAGGTGTAGGCTTAGGTGCAGCTTTTCCACGCTTTGACGCAACCAACCCGAGTGAAATACCTATGTCAGCAGGTGGACTTCTTTACATGACACTCTCGCTCATGTTTGCTGCCCTACTCACCGCCATGTTTGCTTGGCCTGCTTGGCAAGCATTTGAAACCCCAAACCTTATGATTTGGTTTCAGCCAAACGGGCTTAGGGTTTTACTAGGCATTCTTTCTGTAACACTACTAGCTACTTTACTCCCCCTTATTTATGGGAGTTACGCACTATCTAAGTACGAAGCAGGAGACTAAAGCATTTAACAAAAAACGAATTTAGGCAAATGTGTAAGCCTCTTCTCACACAGTGTTTTTTTCTTGTGATACTCTTTCTAAGCTCCGTCGGCTCTACGCGGTGGCAACCTTCGAATCAGGTCAGGTCGGAAGAAGCAGCCTTAAGGGGTGATTGTCAGGTGCCGTAGAAAACCGGCGGAGTCTTATTAGCTAAACACTCGAGCTTGAATGAGACTGATAGTAGTTCCACGAGTAATGACGGTATGGTGATTTCTGACATGCCTTTTGACAATTAAGCACAGCTTAAAAATAAAGCTGTAAAACAATTTGAAAATAAAAATACTTAGTCTAAGCTTTAGCTTGCCTTGCTACTATAGGTGCAGGTCTTTGAATAAGGTAGCCTTGAACCTGATCACAACCAACCCCCTCGAGCCACTCGAGTTGTTCAGTTGACTCTACACCTTCTGCTATGGTGCTTAAGTTTAGGTCGTGGGCTAAGCGAATAATAAATTCGCAAATGGTTTTGGTGCTGTCTTGTAAAGTGAGACCCTGAACAAAACGCCTATCTAGCTTTAGAACATCAAGCGGGTAGGTATTTAAATAGGCTAATGAAGAGTACCCCATGCCAAAATCGTCTAATGCAATTTTGACACCTAAAGAACGTAATTGGTTTAGCTGCGATAGGGTTTTTTCAGGATGTGCCAAAACAGTTTCCGTTATTTCTAATTGTAAGTCCTGCGCTAAAAGCCCTGTTATTAGTAACTGATCTTTAACAAGTTTTGTTAAAGGTAAATTTTTAAAGCTTGTTGCTGAGATATTAACTGAAACACCAAAATTATACATTTTTGCATGATTGATGGCAGTCTCTAAAACCCATTCGTCTAACTCTTGAATAAGGCCTGTTTCTTCTGCCAAAGGAATAAAACTATCAGGCATGAGTAAGCCCTTAGTAGGGTGATTCCAGCGTACTAGCGCTTCAAAAAAATGTTTTTGGTGATCACCTAAATTAGAGATGGGTTGATAATGAAGTACAAGTTGCCCATCCTGAATAGCAAAACTAAGCTCTTTCTCTAAAGCAGATTTTCGTTGCAGGCTAAGGTTAAGCCCTTTAGTGTAAAACGATAAAACTTCATTTCGTTTTTTAGCACTGTACATAGCCTCATCTGCTTTGCGGCGTAATTCGGCAAAACTAAGCGCATCTTGCTCGAAACATGCCACGCCAATGCTAGCCGAAATGCTCAAGCTATGCTGGGGAATCATAAAAGCTTCTTTAAAGGCTAACTCAACGCGTTTAAGTATCACTCTCAAAGCTCGAGTTGATTTACAGTTTAGTAAAATTAAAAATTCGTCACCGCCCATGCGGGCAACTAAGTCTTCTTTTCTTAAGGCTGTTTTGAGTCTTGTAGCGACTTCTTCTAGTAAGGCGTCTCCTTGACTATGCCCAAAAGTATCATTTACGTACTTAAATTGATTTAAATCTAGGCATGCAAGGTATAGATTACTGTCATCACTACGACGCTGAAAAGTAAGTTGCTCAAATTGCTCTTCAAAAAAACGGCGGTTAGGTAAACCCGTAAGCACATCATAATAAGCTCGCTGCTCGAGTTTTGAGTTAAGGGCTTCTAGTCTTGCTTGTGTTTCTTTTTGCTCACTTAAGTCACGACTAATTATCAGGTATTGCCTTGTCGTACTATTTATACGGCTTATGTTCATAAGCACGGTTACTATTTTTTCTGATTGTGTTGAGTGTTGCAATTCTATTTGGATGTTTTGTTGATTCTCTAATTGCTTTAGTAGCGTTTCTTTGAGATTTTTTTGTTTAAAATTTAAAAGGTCAAACAAATCGCTATCCTCAACAAGCTGCGATTTTTGGCCATAAAGGTTTTTGCTTGCTTTATTGAAAAATTGAATCTTGAAGCTTTCATCAGTGATGAAGGCTGCGTCGTTCAGATGATGCAATAGTTCAGTATTGTGCATAGTAACCCATAGATTCCTCACAATTAAACTACCCTAAGTACGCCTCTTATGGTGTGCAAAAATCTTCAGTATTGGGTTCATATATAAATGATTAATCATTGCAAAACTTAAGATTAACTTTCGATGCACCAGCAATGATGATTAGAACTTCCCAAGCCAGACAGTCAAACTTGATTTGCAAGGTCTAAGATTAAATGACCAGCTGCTTTTAGAATTTTTGTAGGGAGCTTATTTTAAGTATCTCCAGGGTGAATTTGCTTATAGGCAAATTCACCCGAGCAAAACAGCCTTGAGCTAGAGGCATTATAGGACTCGCTTCTAGAGAAGTTACGTTAGGACTCGCTTCTAGAGAAGTTACGTTAGGACTCGCTTCTAGAGAAGTTAC
>CAZWJZ010000125.1:0-11838 GCA_964634665.1 uncultured bacterium
GGGATGCAAATTTGAGGTTTGTCAAGAATGAATGGGTATACAAAAATTTTAGAGGAACTGAATGGCAAAATATCAATGACAATGATCGAAAATTATATTTGAAAAATGCTTACCGAGTTTTGCTTACTCGAGCTCGGCAAGGAATGGTAATTTTTGTTCCTGAAGGAAATTCAAATGATGATACTAGACTTTCTAGTTTTTATGATGGTACGTTTCAATTTTTTAAAGAGATCGGGTTTGAATGTTTATGAATAGTCTGGTTAGTTGTTTTTGATGTCTAGCTACGACCAGCAGTATAAAGAAGAAAACTTATTTGGCGCGCCTTACTCTGAATTTGTTGACTTTATGGAAACATGGCAACCCAAAGGCAGAGTTTTAGATATAGGCTGTGGTCAAGGGCGAGACAGTCTTTTTTTAGTTGAGCAAGGTTACAACGTTACAGGTATAGATGCCAGTGAAGTAGGCATAAGCCAAATGCTCGAGTATGCTTCATCTAAAAATCTAAATATAAAAGGGATTGTTGCTGATTTCTATGCTTATGAGTTTACTGAAACTTACGACGTGATTGTGCTTGATTCAATACTGCATTTTGCTAAAGCAGATTTGCAAAAAGAGTTAAAGCTGCTTGAAAGATTATGCTCGAGTTTGGCTGTGGGGGGTATTATCTGCTTGTTTGTGCATAAGTCTAAAGCTAAGGAGAAACAACTGAAAGGTTTTTTTGCTGAGCGCTTTCCGGCTTGGTGTTGTTTAAAAGATAGTTATATTGATTACACTTATTTTGAGAAGGCTTCTAATTTCAAAGCATCATTTCAATACCATATGTATTTTATGCAGAATGTAGAGGGTTAAGCTATGGATTTTTTGTTGACAGATGAACAAAAAATGATTGTTCAGGCGGTCAGAACGTTTGTGTCTAAAGAACTTGCGCCTTTTGAAGAAGAGGTTGAGCAGAGCGATGAGGTTCGCCCTGAACTTAGAGAACAAATAAAGAAGCGTGCAATTGAGCAGGGTCTTTATGCTGCTAATATGCCTGTTGAACTGGGTGGCGGTGGGCTTGATAGTGTCACTATGCTGCTCATGGAGATTGAGCTTGCCCAAACAAATTATGCACTCTCAAGTTTTGTGTATCGGCCTAGTAATATTTTGCAGGCTTGTGTGGGTGAGCAGCGTGAGCAGTATTTGCTTCCTTGCATTAGGGGTGAGCGTATTGATTGTATTGCTATGACGGAGCCTAATGCGGGTAGTGACTTGCGGGGTATGCAGGCTAAAGCTGTTGCTGATGGGGATGCCTTTATTTTGAATGGTACGAAGCATTTTATTAGTCATGCAGATGTGGCTGATTTTACGATTGTGTTTGCTGCAACAGCTGAAGAGGAGACATCTCGTGGGCCGCGTAAGAAAATGACGGCTTTTTTTGTTGATAAAGGTACGAAGGGCTTTGAAGTTAAAAAGGGTTATGACATGGTGTCACATCGGGGCTATCATAATTGCATTTTGGAGTTTGATAATTGTCGGGTGCCTGCAAGTAATATTTTGGGTGAGCTTGATAAGGGGTTTGATACGGCAAATGACTGGTTGGGTGCTACGCGCTTGCAGGTTGCTGCTACTTGTATTGGTCGGGCACGTCGGGCGCTTAGCTTGGCTACTGAGTGGGCAGCTCAGCGTGAGCAGTTTGGGCAGAAGATAGCTAAGTTTCAGGGGGTAAGTTTTAAGCTGGCTGATATGTACACACAGCTTAAAGCTGCTGAGCTTATTTGTTTTGAGTGTGCTTGGAAGCATGATCAAGGCACTGCGACTGATCTTGATTTTGCCACTGCAAAATTGCATGCCAGTGAAACGCTAGCTTTTGTTACAGATGAAGCCATTCAGATTTTTGGGGGTATGGGGCTTGCTGAAGAGAACCCACTGGCGAGACTCTGGCGGGACGCTCGAGTGGAGCGAATTTGGGAGGGGACGAGTGAGATTCAGCGTCATATTATTTCGCGGTCTTTGTTGCGGCCTTTAGGAGCTTAATTTGAAGTTTTCTGCGTTGGTTGATCGTATTTCTGGTGAAGCTGCCGATGCTTGGGCGTTGCATGGTGAGGCAAGTGAGGCGGCTAAGACAGATAGTAGCGTTATTTTGTTAAGTGTGGGTGATAGTGATCTTGATACGCCTTTGCTTATTTCGGAGCGGCTTATTGAGAGTGTGCGTGCGGGCCGTACGCATTATGCGAGTACGGTGGGTGAGCCGCCTTTAAGGCAGGCGATTGCTGAGTATTATCAGGCTAAGGGCTTTGGGCAGGTTAAGGCGTCTAATATTGTAGTTATGCCTGGTACGCAGAGTGGTTTGTTTGCTGCGGCTATGTGTACTTTGGGTGCAGGTGATGAGGTTATTATTCCTGAACCTATGTATGTGACGTATCCGGGGTTTATTGGCGCGACAGGCGCAGTTGTTAAGCCTGTTTCGCTTAATGCTGATGCTGGCTTTAGTCTTAATGCTGCTTATATTGCTGCGGCTATTACAGCCAAAACAAAGGCGATTGTTCTTAATAGTCCTAATAACCCGACGGGTGCTGTGATTGATTTTGATACGTTTAAAGCGATTGCTGATTTATGTAAGCAGCATGATTTGTGGCTTTTGAGTGATGAGGTTTATTTAGAGCTTTATTTTAATCAAGAACCTACGAGCGCCTTGGTTTTTGCAGAGATTGCAGATAGGGTTGTTGTTACGTCTAGTTTGTCTAAGTCGCATGCTATGACGGGCTGGCGTTTGGGCTGGATTGTTGCGCCTGAAGCGCTTGTTAAGCACTTGTATAATTTGCTTACGGCCATGATTTATGGTGCACCTATGTTTATTCAGGATGCTGCGATTGCTGCGTTTGAAGACCCTGCGATTGTGAATGAAATGAGGGCTATTTTTAAGCGTCGGCGTGATGTTTTTTGTGAGAGGCTAAATGCCTTAGCTTTGGTTTCATGTTTGCTGCCAGAGGGAGGCATGTTTGTGATGCTTGATGTTAGAAAAACTGGCTTAAGTGCAGGGGAGTTTGCAAGGCGTTTTTATGATGCTGAAAAGGTTAGTTTACTGTCAGCAGATGCTTTTGGACCTAGTGCCAAAGGTTATTTGCGAGTGGGTTTAGTGCTTAATGAAGCTAAGTTAATTGAAGTAGCTAAAAGACTCGAGCGTTTCTTGGCAGGCTTACAAGCATGACTTGTGGTGAGGCGATTGTTAAGCTGCTTGAGGCTTATGGGGTTGAGACTATTTTTGGCATTCCGGGGGTGCATAATTTAGAGCTTTATAGGGGGCTCGAGTCTTCATCTATAAAGCATGTGTTAACGCGGCATGAGCAGGGTGCTGGTTTTATGGCGGATGGTTATGCAAGGGCATCTGGGAAGGCTGGCGTGTGTTTTGTGATTTCTGGTCCGGGTGTTACCAATATTGCTACGCCTATGGGGCAGGCATTTTCTGATTCTATGCCTTTGCTGGTTATTTCGAGTGATGCACCGTTAGCGAGTTTGGGTAAGGGTTTAGGCTATTTGCACGAGGTTAGTGATTTGGCTGCTGTCACTCGGCCTTTAACAGCGTTTAGTGAAACTGCTACTTGTGTTACAGATGTGCCTGTTTTGATTGCTCGAGCGTTTAAAGTGTTTGCCTCAAAACGACCTCGCCCTGTGCATATTTCTGTTCCGCTGGATGTTTTGGCGCAAGAGCTTGAGGAGGATTGGTGGGTGCTTGAAAAAGTAAATAAAGCTGTTGCGTCTGCTGCTCAAGTAGCGTCTGCGGCGCGCTTATGTGCAGTAGCTAAGCGGTCTGTCATTATTGTTGGGGGTGGCTTTGAGCGCTCAAGTGAAGCAGCTGCTTTGCTTATTACTTTAGCTGAGCGTTTGGGTGCAGCGGTGGTGACTACTCATAATGGTAAGGGGACCATGCCAGATAAGCACCCGCTTTCTTTAGGCTCAACGGTTTCGCAAGCTGCCACGCAAGCATTTATAAGTCAGGCTGATCTTGTGCTTGCTTTAGGTACAGAGTTATCTGAAACAGATTGTTACGCAGGGCATTATGTTTTTAACGGAAAGCTGATTCATGTAGATATTGACCCAAGTAAATTAGGGGATACATTTAATACACAGTTAGAGATTCTGGCAGATGCTAAGCAGTTTGTAGAAGCGCTACTGGCAGCATCTCAAGAGCATTTTCATGATATTGCAGACGTTAAAAATGCAGTAAAGAAAGTACGCGAAGCCGTTATTGAGGGTTTAGCTGATTACGAAAAAGAGCATTACGCGTTTCTTAAGCTGTTAAGAGAAAACTTATCAGAAGATGCCTTTGTTGCAGCTGACATGACCCAAATAGCTTATTCAGCAGCAAGTCTTTTGGAACTCAATAGACCAAACTGCTGGTTTTACCCAGCGGGTTATGGCACGCTTGGCTTTGCATTGCCTGCCGCTATTGGCGCTAAGCTTGCATCCCCCAAGCAAGATGCTGTTGTGTTAATTGGCGATTACGGCTTTCAGTACACCCTGCAGGATTTAGCGACGGCAGTAGAGTTAGAGCAAGCCCTTGTGATTATTCTTTGGAATAACGAAGGTCTAGGCGAAATAGAGCGCAGCATGAAGCAAGTTAATATAAACCCTGTTCAAGTTAAACCCTTTAACCCTGATTTTATTGCTTTGGCAAAAGCTTATAGTTGTGACGCTATGAGCCCAAGCAGCAAAGAAGAATTTTCTGATGCCTTAAAGGCAAGTTTTAGTAAAAATAAACCAACGCTCATAGAAGTCAAACAAGGCTCGAGTTGGATTGCATGAAAGAAAGAAGCAAGAAAAGTAAAAAAGAAGAGCTGTTGCATCAATTATCAAAAGCGTATCGTTTGAGAGTCTCTTACCATGCCTAGTACCTTAAGACGTACCCTAATGTTTGCCGTATTCGTAAATATGATGGGCGGGCTAATATTCTTTCCCTACTCGAGTCTTGCACAGAGGCTTTTGGGTTTGCCTTTGGCGAGCTCGTTTTATTTGTTGCTTGTGTCATTCTGGATTTTTTTGTTTGCAGGCATGTTTTTACTTATGCTTCAGCGTAATAAGGCTAATGAGGGTGTTTTGCTACTTTCTGCGCTTGGAAAACTGAGTTTTGCGGCGCTGGTATTTGCGTTTGTGCTGAGTGGTCAAATGGGCTTTCTTATGAGTTTTGCTGCCTTAACTGATGTGATTATTGCTATCTTTTTCTTACGTTTTATTAAGGATGGTTTGTGACCCAAGAAGTTGCCATGAAGCGCTTGTTGCGCCCTGACCACATTGCGGTTATTGGTGGGCGTTTTGCAGATGCGGTTATTAAACAATGTGACCTAGTGGGGTTTAAAGGACAAGTTTATCCTGTTAATCCAAGACGTGAAAGCATGCAAGGACGTAGCTGTTTTGCCTCAGTTAAAGACTTACCTGTGGCTCCAGATGCTGTTTTTTTAGCGGTTGATAATAAAGCTAGCATCCCGATAGTAAAAGACTTAGCTGCTTTGGGTGCGGGGGGCGTGGTGGCTTACGCAGCAGGTTTTGCTGAGCATGATGCTGAGGGGGAGCGCCTGCAAGCTGAGTTGCTTAAGGCCAAAGGAGGCATGGCGCTAGTTGGACCTAATTGCTACGGCATGCTGAATTACCTTGATGGTGTGGCCCTATGGCCAGATGAACACGGTGGTAAAGCCGTAAGCTCTGGCGCAGCCATTGTGCTTCAGAGTGGCAATATTGGTGTAAGCATAACCATGCAGCAGCGCAGTTTGCCTTTGGCTTACCTTATTTCAGTTGGAAATCAGGCTGACCTTGAAATGCATGATTACATTGAAGCTTTTTTGCAAGATGAGCGGGTTACTTGCATAGGCCTGCATATTGAGGGTTTAAAAGATGTTCAGGCATTTTCTAAAGCAGTCTTAAAAGCCTTGCATAAAGGCGTAGCCGTAGTAGTTCTAAAAACAGGAGCATCAAATGAAGGCCAAAAATTAACCTTTAGCCATACCAGTTCCTTATCAGGTTCAGATGATTTATATAGCGCTATGTTTGCGCGCTACGGTGTAGCACGAACCCGCACCATCCCTGAGTTTTTAGAGACCCTAAAACTACTCTCAACTGTAGGTAGTTTAGCAACTAAGAACATTGCCTCAATAAGCTGCTCTGGTGGCGAAGCCGCTCATATAGCGGACTTAGCAAGCCACTTAGGACTCGAGTTTCCTAAGCTCAAACCAAATCAAGAAAAAGCCTTATTTAAGGTATTAGGTGATAAGGTAGCTTTATCTAACCCACTTGATTATCACACCTATATTTGGAATGACGAAACTGCTCAACAAGCTTGCTTTGCAGCCATGATGCTCGGTGAGCAAACCTTAACTATCAAAATTCTTGATTACCCTAACCCAGACCTTTGTGATGTGACTGCGTGGGATAAAACAGCTCGAGCTTTTATAAATGCGCTTAAACAACAAAATGCTAAGGGTGTGGTGGTTAGTACCTTAAGTGAGAATTTACCTGAGCAAACCAGAGATTGGCTTTTGTCAGAAGCTGTTGCACCTATGCAAGGTTTAGAGGATTGCTTGTTAGCTCTAAGGCATGCCCATGAGCTTTACTTAGCTCAACAAAAACGAGCAGTTTTAAAGCCTTTAGCTGCCTCTGCTTTAGTTACCGGAACTGCAAAAAATCTAAATGAATTTGAGGCCAAAAAAATACTAAAAGACTACGGCTTTAGCGTGCCAAAAGCTCGAGTTCTAAGTTCAAATGATGATATTGCAACGCTTTGTGGTGAGCTTGGGTTTCCGCTTGTGTTAAAGGTTTTATCGGCAGATATTATGCATAAGTCTGATCTGGGCGGGGTTAGGCTTAATTTGCAATCAGTAGCTGACGTTGAGACTGCCTTAATTAAGATGCAAGATTTAGGTCAAACTTTTTTGCTTGAACAAATGCTTGAAACACCTATTAGCGAACTCATTTTGGGTATCTCACGAGATGAGCAGTTTGGACTGAGCATCACGTTAGGTGCAGGTGGCTTGCTGGTTGAGCTAATCAAAGATAGTCAGAATCTTTTGCTACCCTTAAGCAAAGAAGATGTTCAAACAGCGATTCAAAAGCTAAAGGTTTACCCTTTACTGTGTGGTTACAGAGGAAAAGCCAAAGTGAATCAAGATGCACTGATTGAAGCCATAATGAAGCTAGCTAAGCTTGCTGAAGCTTATAAGGAAAGCTTACTCGAGTTAGATATTAACCCTTTATTTGTGTATGAAGATTCTTGTGTGGCAGCGGACGCTGTTATTCGACTGTTAGAAAGGTGAGCTTGGCTTATGTCTGAAGCTGTAAAGCTGACTAAGAGAGGTCAGATTTTAGAACTTACGATTGATCGTCCTAAAGCAAATGCTATTGACGCGGCAACAAGCCGTGAAATGGGGCAAGTCTTTGCCGATTTTAGGGATGACCCTAGTTTAAGGGTTGCTATTTTGACGGGGGGTGGCGAGAAATTTTTTTCCGCTGGTTGGGATTTATCAGCAGCAGCTGCGGGTGAAGAGATAGATGGTGATTATGGTTTGGGTGGCTTTGGAGGCATAGCGGAACTGCCTAATCTAAACAAGCCTGTTATTGCTGCGGTTAACGGTATGGCAGTTGGGGGTGGTTTTGAGCTGGCGCTTGCCTGTGACTTAATTGTAGCTGCAGAGCATGCTCAGTTTTTCTTACCAGAAATTTTTGTGGGTGTTTTAGCAGATGCTGCTAGTATTCGTTTACCAAAGCGCTTACCGCATCATATTGCTATGGAGATGCTTTTAACGGGGCGGCGTATGCCTGCTGATGAGGCTTTAAAATGGGGGCTAGTGAACGCAGTTGTTCCTTTAGAAAAGCTTATGGATAAGGCCAGAAGTCTAGCTGAAACGATTGTGCAAGCTGCACCTTTATCTATTGCTGCGGTTAAAGAAGTTAGCCGCGAAACCGCTGCTTTAAGCATTCAAGATAGCTATAAGAAGATGCGTAGTGGTGACTTAGAAAGCTACAAAAAAATGCTTGTTTCAGAAGATGCGATAGAAGGCCCTAAAGCCTTTGCAGAAAAGCGTGACCCTATTTGGAAAGCTGAGTAAAGCTTTTAGTTGTCACAGCGCATTTGTTTTAGCTGCTCTATTCTCAAAGTACCTACCAAGAGTGAAGGATGAGATATGAGCAAGCAAGAAAAGCAATTACTTAAGCTAATTAAGCAGTCACCAGATATTGCCTTAGCAAACATTGCTAAGCAATTTAAGGACAAAGCAGATTACTGGGATATGCTAGCGCTACTCGCTTCTTTAGAAGAGCAACAAAAAATAAGGTGCTATCAAGAAGGTGAGCAAGAACCAAGCTTTAGAGTACAACAGTCATCAAATGGAATTACTAGCAAACTACTAACACTTTTCACTATGTTAAAAAGCAAGAAAACAAACTACCCTAAAAACAGTCAAGTAGCAAAACTCGAGCGTTTGTTTGAGCTTGAGAAGAATCCTTTGCAGAAGAGTCATTATGAGGTTGAGTTGTTGTTAGCTAAAGGACATTCTGTGGCTGAGGTGTCTGAAAAGACGGGTTACAGTGTTTATTGGGTGACTGAACTAGCGCAGAAAAGTACGGTTTTGCCTCAGTTAGCAGATGTTAATACTAAGGTGATTAGACCTTTGGTAGACTTATTTAGTAGTTAAGCCTTTTTTGATTTTTCAAGAGTGTTGGCCGAATTATTCTTCTTGTTTAGGGTCTAGTGCGTCTTGTAGACCGTCACCTAAGAAGGTGAAACCCAGCATGGTTAAGGCAATAGCTAGGGTTGGAAAGAGAGCTAAGTGCCAGTAGACACGCACGTAAGCGTTACTCACACCAACCATTTTGCCCCAACTGGCTATGGGGTCATTTACACCTAAACCTAAAAAACTTAAGCCTGCTTCTGCAAATATAGCTGCAGGTATACCAAAACTAACCGCGACCAATATAGGGCTTAGAGCGTTGGGTAATAGGTGCCTCATCATGATTCGCCATTCGCCTACACCTAGCGCTCTTGCTGCTAAAGCATAATCTTGTTCTCTTAACGTGAGTATTTGGGCTCTTGCTAAACGTGACACACCAATCCAACTGGTAATACTTAAAGCAACAATAATGGTTCTCAAGCCGCCCCCCAGTACAGAAATAATAAGAATAGCAAAAAGGAGTGACGGAAAGGCCGTCATGACTTCAATAACGCGTGAGTACACAAAGTCTATGCGGCCACCAAGATAACCTGCTAGCACCCCAAGAGGTACACCAATAAGGATGGCGATGCCTTGCACAGCTAGAGCAACAATAAGAGATGTTCTTGCCCCAAAAATAAGGCGACTTAAGTAGTCACGACCAACTTCATCTGTACCTAAAGGATGCTCAGGGTGCTGAAAGGGTTTTTGGAGTACCCGATCAAAATAAGCTCTGCCAGGTTCAAAGGGAGCTAAAACATTTGCGAAAATAGCAAGAAAAACAATTGTTAGCACAATAGTTAAACCAACAACGGCTAAGCGATTACGAAAAAAACGTTTTGCTGCGTCTTGCCAGAAGCTACGGCTCTGCACTAGTGTTGGGTCAATCATTATAGGTTTACGGCGATTGCGTTTAGATGTCAGCATAAAACTTAAGCTTCTTTAGCGCCACCAAGGCGCACTCGAGGGTCAATAAGGGTATAAGCAATATCTGTTAATAAGTAGGTAATGCCCCAAAGTAAGGCAATGAGTAAAAAGGTCGCCATAATCATAGGGTAATCTCGGTTTAGGGTGCTAGTTACAAAGAACTTACCTAAACCATTAATACGAAAAATAGATTCTATAAAAATACTACCCGTAATAAGATTGGGTATTTCGGTTCCTAAAGCCGTCACCATAGGTATTTGAGCATTACGAAAAACATGTTTGCTCATAACAACGCGTTCACTCACGCCTTTAGCTCTAGCCGTACGCACATAATCAGCACGTTTAACATCAATAATACTCGCTCGAGTGTAGCGAGCTACAATGGCCATGGGTGCTAGGGCGTAGGCAATCACGGGTAGAATCCAGTCTGTACAAAAATAACTACCTATTAAGCAAGTAGCGTTAGATGAGCTCCAGCCGCCCATAGGCAGCCATTGCCTTGCAACTGCAAAAAACAATATAAACCACATGGCAATGACAAAATTTGGCACAGTAAAGCCAAGTGTGGTGGTAAAGGTCACCAGATTATCTACCCAAGAGTTTTGATTGTAAGCTGCAAACATGCCTGCTGTTATGCCCACTCCAAAGGCAACAATGAGTGTCATGATGCCCACCTGAACGGTAACGCCCCAGGTTTTGCGAATGAGGGCTGCTACGGTGGTGTGGGGTTGTTGATAAGGTATGCCAAAGTCAAAACGCAAGGCGTTACTCATGTAGTTAATATATTGCTGCCAGACAGGTTTATCTAAACCATATTTCCTCATCATGTTTTCCATGGCTGCGGGGGGAAGCTTGCCATCTGTTTCGTCAAATGGCCCTCCTGGTACAGCGTGCATAACAGAAAAAACAATGATAGAAACGGCAAGTAAAACAAAAATAAGTGAGAGGATGCGTCCTATGATGTAACGAGCCATTTATCTCCCAAAGCTAAAAGCATAATAAAAATAAGGTTTGTCGTGACTTAAATAAGATAGATTTCTAGATTGAGGAAAAATAGAGAAGTAGGGGGAATTTTCCCCCTACTTTAATGAAAGTTTACTTTACACCGATGTAGACATCTCCCCAGAAGTTGTCATTACCCCAGTGAACACCACTAATACCATTTGAATCAGGTACACGGAAGCTGTCACCTAGAACGTAAGGTTTAAAGAGGTCGCCTTGCCAACGGTGAGCAATAAAGACACCACCAACATCATCAACCAGAATGCGTTCTGCATCTTTGAACATTTGAGTACGTTTTGCCTCATCACCAACAAGCGCACTGGCTTCTGAAACAAGCGCATCAAAGTCATCATTAAACCAAGCATGACGACCTGAAGAAACCCAAATGCCTAAGAGGTTTGAAGGATCAAGGAAATCCATACCGTATGAAACAGCGCCAAATTGAAGTTCTTTTGCGTTCATAGCGTCTGTATAGACTTTACCGTCTTTATTTGAAACTTGAATATCAATGTTTAAGCATTGCGCAATAGAAGCTGCAGATGCCTGATACACAGCTGCCATAGCTGGGCCTTCACCACGAAGCCACATTTCTAAAGCAGGGAAGCCTTCACCGCCAGCATAGCCAGCTGCTACCAAATGCTCATTTGCCATTTCGCAATTAAACGCTTGGTACTCTTTTAGTACGCCTTCTGTATCTGATGCAGGATAGCCAGGCATAAGCATTGAGTGCGCAGGCATAGCTTTAATAGCACCGTAAACATTATTTACAATAGCGTCACGATCAAGTGCCATAGCAAACGCTTTACGGACATCAAGATTATCAAACGGAGCTGTTGTCGTATCAAACAGTAAGTAATCTGTACGGAAGTCACCAAAGTGACGGAAGTAGTTATTGATTAACTCAGGCTGACTTTCAATAATTGAGAAATCGGCAGGTGTTAAGTACTCATAAGGAACACGATCAACTTCGCCAGCTTCAAAGGCAGCAAAGAACGTTGCAGGTGCCATATAGATACCCTCAATACGCTCGAGTCTTGCTGGGCGGTAGCCAGTGTAGTTCGGGTTCTTAACAACCGTAATTTTATTGCCAGGGTCATAAGACTCGAGCACGTAAGGGCCAGCTGAAACGGCGGTGGCTGGGTCGTTGTTGTAGTAAGGGCCGTGTGCTTCGAGAGCTGCTTTTTGCATTACAAAAGCGAACTTCATGACGCTTGGTAAGGGAGGGAAAGGACCCTCG
>CAZWJZ010000126.1:0-11808 GCA_964634665.1 uncultured bacterium
TTTAAAAGAGTGCCATCTAAATCAAGGGCAATTAGCTTAGGAATCACAAGCTTAGCAAACCATAAATAAACAAAAACCAAAGCAATATAAGCTCGAGTTTGAACTCGAGCTTATATTGCTTTGGTTACCTTAACTTAGTCTGTTGAACCTGCTGCTAGGTTTGGCTTAAGGGGTATTAGTTTTTCTTCAATCACTACAGGTTTTTCTTCTAACTGTTTATCTTTTTCAAAATTTTTTCTTTCAAATCTGTAGAAGGCTGCTGGAATAACAAATAAGGTCAGTAAGGCACTGGCGGTCACACCACCAAAAATAACGAGGCCTAGAGGGCGTCTAAATTCACTGCCTTCACCTACCCCTAAGAGTAGCGGTACACTAATGGCAACAAGGGTTGATGTGGTCATTAGAATGGGGCGAAGGCGTAATTTGCCAGCTCTAACGAGCATTTCTTTAAGGCTTTCGTTTTCATTTTGTTGCTCTTTATTAACAACGACATCTAAAAGCAAAATGGCATTTTTGGTAACCAAGCCCGTTAAGATGACAATACCTAAAATACTGTTTACGTCTAGGGCTGTACCTGTAAGAAAGAAAAGCCAGAGTGCGCCTACGAGGGCTAGTGGCACAGTTAGTAGCAAGTAAATAGGGAAGATGAAGCTATTAAACTGACTGGCAATAACAAGGTAATTGAGAACTAAGGCTAAACCGAATGCTATAGGTGTGTAAACAATCAGGTCGCCTGTTAAGTCAAGACCCGTACCTTGACCTTCGGTAACACGGTCATCTATAACACCAGCATCTTCCAAGACGGTTCTGAGTTCAGCACGAATTTGTGAAATGGCGGGTGCACCAGGTAGTACGTCTGCTCTGATTTCAGTTGTATAGGTCTGATTAGTTCGCGTAATGCTTGTTGGTGCTTCGACAATTACAAAGCGACCTAGTTCCCCTAAAGGAATGCTGCTGCCCAAAAAGGGTGAGCTAATAGGCAAACTTAGTAGCGCTTGTTCATCTCTTATAGCGGAGCGGTTTACTTTGACCTGAACAGGGTACTCATTACCTTCGTCACGTAATTTGGTGGCTTCTATACCTACATTGTAAGCACGTAAAGTTGTAAAGACATCACTAACGCTAAGACCTGTACCCACAAGCTTGTTAGTATCTACTTCAAAGATGCGTTCACTAACGCTGGTATCTAAGTCTGAGTCAATGTTGCCTAAATACGAAATGTTTTCTAAGGCTAAGCGAGCTAGCGTATCTCTTTCTTTAAGCAAATCAAGATCACCTGAAGCTAGGGTAATGGCATAGTCAGAGGTTTCTGGTGGCCCTGCATTTTGCACTGCTCCGCCACTAATAACGGCTTCTGGATAGTCAGCTAAGACACGGCTTGCTTCATCTGCATATTCAAAACCTAATTCAACATCACTTTTATCACGATTGCTTTTTGAGACAAGTTCAATAAAGAATTCAACGCGACCACTGCTAGATATATTGCCGACATCACTACTGTTAATACCCACAGAGGCTTGCAAAGCAGTGATTTCTGGGCGACCAATAAGTACATCTTCAACTCTACTAGCCAGCTCATTTGTGGTAGCTAAGTTAGTGCCTGAAGGTAACTCAATAATGACTTCTGCCTGCGCAGAATCTGAGCCAGGGGCGAAGCTAAAGCCTAATTGTGGTGCAATAGCAAAGACACTCAAGAAGAGTAAAAAGGCAAAGCCTAAAACCCAGTTTGCGTGATTGAGTGCGCCATTAAGAGCTTTACCATAAGCTTCTCGTAACCATGTGACAAAAGCGTCCATAAGTAAAAACGGAGGTCTTAAAATTGCACCCACTGTGTAGCTAAGAAAGCGACTCAAGTAGCGAACGAGCATAAAAACCAAAGCTAAAGCAAAGGCAAATACAAAACCTAGTATCGGAACAAGTACTAGCCCGCCACCAAATCTAATTGCAGCCTGAATAGGATCAGTTAGGCTAAAACTTTCATTTGCGGTCTGAATACGCTCAAGAATAGTTGGAAAGTTTGCTATAAAAGCTAGTCCGCCAACAACACCTAAAAGACCTGCTAAGATTTGTAACCAACGTTTTCTTAGCGTTAATCCCATCCAACGAAGATCAGCCACAATTTTTCCGGGTGTTTTAATGGCTTCACGCCAGCTGGGTAACTCTGGGTTAGGTAAGTAAGCTAAGCGAACGGTCAAGAAGAAAAGAGCTTCAAGGTAAGAAGCAACAATCGTTGCTGTTAGCGTAAGACCAAACTCACGGAAAAACTGACCCAAAATACCGGGTAAGAAAGAAATCGGTAAAAACACTGCTAACAGTGACAAAGTAGAAGCCAAAACAGCAACACTTACTTCACTAGCACCTTTTTGCACGGCCTCAAACCTGTCATAGCCAAGTTCTCGGTAGCGATCAATAGACTCTGCAATAACAATAGAGTCATCTACAACCAAACCAACAGCAACCGTAACCGCAAGCAAAGTCACAATATTAAAGGTAAAGCCAAACAATCCAAAAATAATCAGCGCACCAGCAAAAGAAATAGGAATAGCTAAAATAACCGAAATGGTACTACCCACACGACCAATAAACAAAAGCACAATAAGCGCCACAATAAACACAGCTCGAACAAGCTCGCCTTGCGTATCTTGAACGGTTTGTGTAATAAAAGGCGTAGTGTCAGCAATAATAGTCGTTTCGTAACCCTCAGGAAGCTCGAGTTTGGCTAGAGCTGCGCGTACATTTTGTGAGGTGGCTACTGAGTTTGAGCCTGATTGTTTTTGTACTGAGAGTAAGATAATGGGTTTGCCGTTTAGGCGTGTGTAAGCGTTTATATCGGCAGAACTGTCACGAACTACCGCAACGTCTTGTACTCTTAAGCCACGATTTGGGTCTATGAGCATGGTTTCGACATCTTGTAGGGTGTTGGGCGTGTTACGTCCTGCAAATAAAATGCGTTCACCACCTAACGTTAGACTGCCAAGTGGTAGCTCTGCGCTGGTTGCCCCAATAGCACCAGCAATTTGCTGAGGACTTAAGCCATAAAGTTCTAATTTATTGGTCTCGAGTAAGACTTGTATTTCACGTTCTATGGGTCCTACTACACTTACATCACCTACCCCGAGTACCTTTTGAAGTTCGGGTTCTAAGACTTCTTCGGCGTAGTTTTGTATTTCTAGGATGTCTCGACCTGTAGCAGATATAGCGACATTAAGAATGGGTTCATCGTTGGGGTCTAGTTTTTGAATGCTGGGTGCGTTTGCGTCGCTAGGTAATGTGCCTACAACAGCATTGACGCGCTGTGAGACATCAACAGCAGCTTGATCTGCATCTATACTTGCAGCAAACTCAATAAAGACAACACTAAGACCTTCAAAGCTAAGAGAGCTTAAGCTATTAATGCCGGGTAGCGTAGATAGGGCATCCTCTAGAGGCTCTGAAATTTGCTTGGCAACTACAGCAGAACCGGCACCAGGGTAGCTGGTGTTTATAGTGACAAATGAAAGTTCAAAGTTGGGTAGCAAATCAACACCCACACCAACAGAGCTAACCAAGCCAAAGAATACAATGGTTGTAAAAATGCTTATCGAAAAGACAAAACGCTTGACAAAAAAGCCAATCAAATTTGTCATAACAAGACCTCCTGAAAGAGCTTATGAAAGGAGAGCATTAGAGACCTAAAACTTGCACTTGACTGTTATCACGTAAATCAGCAGGAACGGGTGAAATAATAAGTTGGCCTTCTTCTAAGCCTTCGACAACAGCTTGACCACTCACTTCTGCAACAATCGTAACTTGCCGCTTTTGGCTTTTGCCATCTTTGACAATGTAAACAAAGTTATTGCCTTGTTCAATAAATAAAGATGAACTTGGTAGTTGAATACCTGAACCTAGAGTTACTTCGTAACTAAGCGTAGCGACACTACCAGAAGGAATAGGAACACCAGATGCATAAATCTCAGCGGTAATATCGACTAAGCGTTGAGAGCTAGAAGCGTTACTTGTACGAATGATTCTTGCAGCGTAATCTAAACCCTGATATCTAAAATAGATTTCTGAATTATCAAGCAGAGATTGGGCATCTCGCGGGGGGACAGAAAATAAACCTAGTTGATTGTCAACACTAACTAATCTAAAAGCAGCACTACCCGCACCAATAAATTCACCCTCTTCGACCAAAACCTCAGCAATTTCACCATCAAAAGGTGCAGTAATTTTAGCCTCAGCTAAAGCATCTTGAGCTTGGCTAAGTTGCGTTTGTGCTTGATTCACTTGAAGCTCGAGTAAGGCAAGGTTTTCTTGGCCTGCCCTTTGACTTCTTGAGAGCGAATCTCTTATTTGGCTTAGGTTTGCTTCTGCTTGATTATATTGTGCTTGAAGTCCACTTAGGTCTGTTTGCGCAATACCACCTGCTGCAAAAAGGGCTTGTCCTTCTTCGAATTGTTTTTTGCTTAGGTCAAAACTGGTTTGGGCTGAGCGTAAGCTAAGGCCTAATTGTTCGGTTGTTTCGCCTGCTGAGAGTCTTGCGGTTTGTAGATTAATACGAGCAGATTCTAAGGCTAGCTGAGCATTTTGAACCTGCAAGGTAAGATTATTATCATCTAATTGAATGACTGCGTCACCTTTAGTCACAAAGGCACCTTCACGGAATAAAACCGTTTCAATACGACCATTCGTACCTGCTGCAACGCGACTCTCTTGTTTAGGTTCAATGGTGACTGTGGCGTTACGAGTTGCGGTTAGGTCTGTATTAACGGCTGTGATAGTACGAACAGTACGAGCAATTTCAGTAGTTTCTGCAATGCTAGTCTCGGCACTTGTTTCACTGTCAGTACTCGAGCTTGGTCTGCTGCAAGCAACAACTAAGCTAAGTATGACTAAGCTGAGAGCTAGCGTTTTGAAGTGTTTAATAGACATTTAGGCCCTCTATAGGCGTTAGGGTTGCAGCTTGTAAGTTAAGGAGTGATTTTAAGTAGTTATGTTTGGCTTGCATAGCTGATATGCGTGCTTGAAAGCTGCTTAACTGAGCTTGTTTAAATTGAATCTCAGCTATAAGGCCGGCATCTAAACGCTGCTTTTCTAAACTTTCACGCTCTAAGGCATTGTTAAGCGCATCTAACTGAATACGATATGTTTGAGCTGCTGTAGCGCTCTGGTTAAAAAGACTACGTGCTTGTAACTCTAAACCACGACGGACTTCTTTGAGAGACTCAGTTGCTTGGTTAGCTTGTAATCTTGCATCATCAATTTGTGATTGCGAAGCGTAACTAGGGTCAAGTAACTCAACAGCTACTTGAGCAAGCTCAGCGCCATTAGAAACCTGAATTAATGTAGGACTCGAGTTTAGGCTTGCTAGTACGGTTTCTAGTGAGGGGCTTGCGGTTAATAGTTCGTCGCTTATGGGTTCTAAGCTTTCTGGGGTTTGGCCTATTAAGCTTGCAAGGTCACTTCTAGCAAGGGCTACGCCTTGCTCTGCTGTTGCTAAGTTTTTATTGGCATCTTCAAGGCTATTTTGTGCTTCTTGTACATCTAGACTTGTTGCACTACCGTTACCTTGGCGTATTTGGGCAATTTCTAAGGATTGTGCGCTTAAGTCTCTTGCCATTAGGGCTAGGTTACGTTGTGCTTCGGCTTCTAAAACTTGCGTGTAGCTAGCTGCAATGTCTGCAATAGCTTGGTAGCGCGCTTGTTCTAGCTGGGCGAAGCTTAAGCGAGCACGTTGATTAGCTTGTACTTGTTGTAAGCGTAAGGCTAAAGGGTCTGCCTGGGTTCTGGCTAAAGCTGTGTTTGCGTCACTAAGGCTAAGTTGGGCATTAATAACGTCTGTACGATTGTTAGAACTGCTTAAAGCTTCATTTAGGTTAAGGGCAGATGCGGTAGATAGAATGACTAGGCTAATAAAAATAAATAATGGTTTCACTGTGTGACCTCCGAGACGGGAATTGCGTAGCTGCGGTATGTGTTTAAGACAGCCTGTAAGTAATTAAACTCAGCTGATAAAACTGAAAGTTTGGCTTGGGTGACCCCTAAATTGCTTTGTTCTAAGTCAAGCTCAGTTGCTAAGCCAAGCTCGACACGTTCGACGGTATTCATTTGATTTTGTTCTGCGTTGCTTAGGCTTTGCTTAGCAAAGTCAAGGTTTAAACGATTTGTTTCTAAAGCATTTTGTAAAGAAAGTTCTGTTAGCGTGGCATTATCTTGTGAAGACTTTAAGCGAGCTTCGGCTGCATTGAGCTGTTCATTAGCTGCTTCTAAAGCCGCGATACTGTCAGGTGAAATAGTTAAAGAAATGCCTATGCTTAAGCTGCCCTCTAAATCAGCTAAACCAAGACCCAGTTGAGGTTGCGCTGCAAACCCTGCAACGGTTTGTTTTGGGTTTTGGAAACTGTAGGTCACGCTTGGCTGTAAGGTTCTAGATTCTAAAGAAAAAGAAAGTTCACTATTAACAGCTTTTTCCTGAATGTCATTACCAGCAGCGTCAGTTGTGGTTTTTTCATGAACAATAGGTAAGGTGTAACTTACTTGCCCCACAGGGAAAAGACCCCTTTGGTTATTAGCAAGCCCTATACGGGCCAATTCAAGATCTAGGTTTGCTCTTTCAATATCAGGTAAAACCCCCATAACGGGTTCTAACTTAGGGCTATTTGCTAGCACTGCGTCGCCCACAAGAAGGGCTAAACCTTGTCGGGCTAAATCCAAATTTAGTTGACTACTACGAACTTGGTTTTGGGCTTCAAAAAGACTTTGCTGGCTGTTTCTAATATCTGTTTCAGTAGCAGCGCCTTTTTCAAAGCGAGTTTGCGTAATGGCTAAGACATTTTCTGATAAGCCTAAAGCTTCTTGTGACAAGCTTAAGGCCATTTTAGCAAGCTGAACTTGGGCGGCGCTTTCTATAGCTTGAGCCTCTAAGCTAGCTAGGGTTTCTCGGTAGCCTAACTGAGTTCTTAGGAGGTCAAGTTGTCGTTGACTTGCTAGGTCTGATATGTCTCCGAAGACAAAGGGTCTGAATCGGGCAGTTGCTGAAAACTGAAAGGCATTTGCGAGTTCAGAACTATCAAAGTCGTCGGGTAAAGTGGCATTTGCAGTATTGACGTTTAAGCGGTTATAGCCGCCTGATAGTTCACCAGAAACAGGAAAGTAAACAGCGTTGAGTTGAACTTGACTGGCGTTTAAGAGCGCCTGATTAGCTTCTAGGGCAGGATGATTTTGTAGCTTGGCTAAAAATCCAGCTAAATCTTGACTTTGTGTTTGGCTTAAGCCTATTGAGAGCAAGCTTAGGCAAATTAAATAAGCACGTTTCATGATGGCTCCATCATTTTTTGAAAGACCTTAATCATGGTGATTAACTCTTCGTCACTTAAGTCTTTAGCGCGCTCTAGGCTAGTTTTGTGCCAAGCTTCTCCGAGTTTGAGCATAAAGCTTTCGCCATGCTCAGTGAGGGTAAGTTGAATGCGGCGGCGATCACTCGAGTCTATTTGGCGTGTTATATAGCCAGCATCTTCAAGTTCAGCCACCATGCTTGATATGGCGGGCGGGTGAGTGTCCATGACATCTGCAATGTGTTTTGGGTGCTGCATTCCTTTGGCTATAAGTCCAAGTAAGAGTGCTTTTATGGGTCTTAAGCCTAGAGGTTCGAAGGCACGCATGGCATCTTGCCGCATGGTCCACATAACGGGGAGCGTGAGTTCACTTAAGGTTTCTACCAGTGTGTCACGCGAGGCAATAGAATTCATCAACTTTATTATTAGTTAATAAATCATAACTATTAATAATCTGTAATACAGTTGTGAAAATAGGTGCAAGCTTTGTAATTAATTTTACAGTGTTTTATATAGAGAAGTTGTTAAAAAATCAAAATGTGTGACCTTAGTCTTCATTAGCTTAAAGCCAAGCTCATTAAACAAACTGTGAGCATCAACCAAATAACGCCCTTCAAAACCAGTCTGCCAAGCAAAAAACCAAACCATTAGTCTAAACATAGCCAAAGCATAAAGACGCTTCAAAAAAGCGTTTGGCAAGCTAAAATCAGCGTAATACCAAAACCCATCTTCAAGCAAATAAGAAGACAAGCTCCTTAAAAGCTCAACCGTTTCTAAATCGTTTAAAAGATCAATAAAAAAGCAAGTCACAATCACATCAAAAGAACCATGCAACTCAGCCTCAAAAACACCAGCAGCAATAAACTCAACACGGTCAGAAGAAACTCGAGCTTTAGCTAAAGCAATCATCTTAGGGCTTTGCTCAATAACCACCACAGAAAGGTCAGGATACTTAGCTAATACAGCAGCCAAAAAACGACCATCCCCCTCACCAATAATAAGCATGCGTTTGGCATCTTTTAATTCATCAATTAAGGCCAAACGACAACGCATAAGTGCAGAGCCAAAACCAAGATACTCGAGCCAGACATAAATGCGGGCCAAACGGTCATATCCTTTTATGCTTTTATTGGTTTGCATTACTGAACCATCCAAATAACAATTGGACTAAGTAAAACTACGTCAGCAAGCACCCTAAGCAGTTCACTATCTAAACGATGCACGTTAATACTAAGTAGCCAAAGACCAAAAGCTGCAAGCAAAACCGCCACATAAAAAGAATTTTGAAGCCACAAGCTTAAACCTAAGCCAAGCCCAACAAAGCCAAACAAAACTAAACTCAAATAACGCTGACTCAAAATCGCTTGAGTAGCAAAACTCAACTGATTCTGAAGTTTATCTAAGCGCTGTTCTGCTAAGGCAATAAGCAAACAATTAAAAGTACAAAGACAAGCAAAAACAAGAGTTGCCCCAAACAAAGGTAATAAAGAAAAGCCTGAGTTTATACCTTGTGACCATGTGACTAAACTACAGCCTATAGCAAACAAAAAGCCTACCTGAAGTTCTTTACTAAACTGAATGAAGTTTGTAAAACGGTGTACGGCAAGGCCATAAATGAGAATTAGAGCCAAGGTTATTAAGCCTATCGTGATGAGCAGCGTATTTAGAAAGTAAAGACAAATGGAGGCATTAATTAAAAAAATAAAAATCCATATTTTTACTAATAGTTGCTGCTGATGTGCATAAAAGGCATGCCTAAGCGTATGACTTTTGCCTAAATCAAGCTTCCTACTGTCAAGTAATCTATCGGCTGAGTAAATAAGCCAAACTGTTATGAATAAACTCGCCATTTGCCAAAATGATAAACTCAGACCAAAAACTTTATGGAATAAACGTTGCCACACTATGGCAACAAGAGGCGCGTCTAAAGATAAAGCTGTAGGCCAAGCCCACAAGGGTAAGATGCGTTTTATCTCAGATGTTGATATCATCTTAGAAGAACGGGCTAGCATAAGGGCATTTACGCACAGTTTTGTGCCAAACGCCAAGGGAACAATGCCCCTATACTTTTTTTGGGAGAAAACATGGCGCAACATGAATTAGCAGGCAAACCAGCACCTATAGAGCTCTTAACAAACATCCCTCGGTTGCTCACAAACTACTATAGCTTTAGCCCAGATTTAACAGACCCTAATCAACGCGTATCCTTTGGAACGTCAGGTCACCGTGGCACGTCTGGCTCTGCTAGTTTTAATGAGACACATATTTTAGCGATAAGCCAAGCCGTTGCAGAGTATAGGCAAAGTCAAAACATAACAGGCCCGTTGTTTATGGCTATGGATACGCATGCCCTTTCAGAAGCAGCACACGCAACCGCACTAGAAGTTCTAGCTGCCAACAATGTCATTGTGATGATGCAAGCCGATGGTGGTTACGCTCCTACCCCAGCTGTATCACACGCTATTTTGAGTTACAACCAAGGCCGTAAAGAGGGCTTTGCAGATGGCATTGTTATAACCCCCTCTCATAACCCGCCGCAAGATGGTGGTTTTAAATACAACCCACCCGATGGTGGCCCTGCTGGCAATGAAGTAACAAGTGTTATACAAGCAAGAGCTAATGAGTTAATTCAAGAAAACTTAAACGGTGTTAAACAGATAGCCTTAGCAAAAGCCATTAAAGCAGACAATGTACATGCTTTTGACTTTATGACGCCCTACTTAAAAGATTTAAAAAATGTCATTAATTTAGACGCTATTAAAGAAGCAGGCTTAAACCTAGGGGTAGACCCGATGGGCGGTGCTGCTATAGCTTACTGGGAACCCCTAGCTGACATGTACGGATTAAATATAACGGTTGTAAACAAACGCGTAGACCCAAGTTTTGCCTTTATGACCGTAGATAAAGACGGCAAAATACGCATGGACTGCTCAAGCCCTTTTGCCATGGCAAGCCTCATAAAACTAAAAGATGACTTTGATATTGCCTTTGGCAATGACCCAGATGTAGACAGACACGGCATTGTCACCAAAACAGCAGGCCTTATGAACCCCAACCACTACTTATCTGCTGCCATAAACTACCTCTTTCAAAACAGGCCAAACTGGCGTACAGACGCAGCCATAGGCAAAACCCTAGTATCTAGCAGCATGATAGATCGGGTAGCGAAAAGCCTAAACAGACCCCTAAAAGAAGTACCCGTAGGGTTTAAATGGTTTGTTGACGGTCTAGTGGACGGCTCATACGGTTTTGGTGGTGAAGAATCAGCAGGTGCTAGCTTTCTTAAAAAAGACGGTAGCGTCTGGACAACCGATAAAGACGGCATCATACTAAACTTACTTGCCGCAGAAATAACAGCGGTAACAGGCAAAGACCCCGCGCAACACTACCAAGAGCTAACAGAAAAATTTGGCAACCCTGTCTACAGCCGCAGTGAAGCACCAGCAAACCTAGAGCAAAAAGCAGTTTTAAAAAGTCTAAGCCCCAATCAAGTCAAAGCCAACAAACTAGCAGGCGAAGTCATAACTGCCAAACTCACCAAGGCACCTGCTAATGATGCAGCCATAGGCGGTCTAAAAGTCGTCACCGAAAACGGCTGGTTTGCAGCTAGGCCTAGCGGAACAGAAGACATCTACAAAATATATGCAGAAAGCTTTAAAGATGAAAACCACCTGAACCAAATAACCGAAGAAGCCCAAGCAATCGTCAAAGAAGCTTTTAAAGACGCAGGGCTTTAAGCCTGACTAACTAAAAGATTCTTAAGCTGAAACTCATGTCTAATCGGGTGCATAACCGCATGTTCAAGCATGGCATCAATACAGTAATCAACACCCCAGTTAGAGGCAAACGTTTCATCAAAGCGTTTGCTTTCAACCTTCACTAACGGTAAGCGCCAGCGCTCCAATACATGTTCTAGATAAGCCTCAGCAGTAGCCTCAACGGTTTCTAAAGCAGGCACTTCCTTAATTTCAGGGTCAGGTAAGTCAAGCTTATCGCATATCCAAACCATATAGCCCCGTGCTGCCCTAAGCCCATGCTGTAAAAGATGCTCCAAAGACTGATAATCAGCATCCTGCGTTTCAGGTAGAGCGATATTGGCAGCTTTTGCCTGCTGCCAAGTCCTAAGAAAAGAACACAACTGAATCTCATGAAGCGCAACCAGTGCTTTAGCACCACCATAGTTATAGGTCATAAGACTAAAGATAGCATTTAATCATTTTAAAACTGTCGCTATTTGAAATTTAAGCAATGAAGTTTTTGTTACGATAGGTATCTTGTTGAGCGTTAGACTAAGGTCACAGTTATTATGATTTGGAATTTATTTTTACAGTGTAGTACTAAACTGATTTAATCGTGTCATAAGACCTAAGGAAGTGAGAGCTTACTCCCCTAGGTCGGAATCATAAAGTCTTACGATAGCTATAATTCAGCTTAGTATGAACTCAACGTTCGCTCAAAATTGATGCCAAAAGTCAATTTACTCGATTGCGGTTGA
>CAZWJZ010000127.1:0-11791 GCA_964634665.1 uncultured bacterium
CCCAATAAGTTAATAAAGTAAAAAAAAGGCACGTTAACGTGCCTTTTTTTTACTTTATTTTAGAAGAGCTGCATCTAGCTTTGCTTACTGAGCAAATGCATTCAAGCCAAATTCACCACAAGCAACTTCATGATCTGATTGCTCACTTGAAAGCGAAACGCTTACATAAGAATTGGTCTTTACAAGACTCAATATAGGCAAATTCAAAACAGTTCGACTAGTACCGTAAGAGCCAAAAATATCGTTTAAGCCAACAAAGATTTCACCACCACTGGCACAATCACCATAATATATTTTGGCAGGATGAACACCCATTCTTGGCGTTCCACTTAGTACTACAGAGACGATGCTTTGCTGCTCATTGCCTGTAATGACTACTGTTCCTATGATACCCGTGTTATTTTGGCTATCTAAAACGTAGCGAATTTGACCTTCTTTTGGTAGCAAAAAACGATCAGGCAAAATGATGTCATTAAGCACATGGACATAGCCGTTTGTTGCTTGAATATCGCGACTACTAATAGCGGCATTTTCTGCAAAAAAACTACCATCACCAGCACTCATGCTTATATAACTACCCAGCGTATTAATAAGAGGATGACGAACAAAACTAGCTGCATCAAATTGACCCTGAGCAATGTGAAGCTTTAAGATTTCTTTCAAAAAACCTCGATTTTTACTAATATTACTCAGTACATCTGCAGGAAGACGCGAAAAAGCATCATTGGTAGGTAGGAAAACCGTAATGTTATCTTGTTTTAAATATTCAGCTAAACCAGCATCATTAGTTGCAGTAAAGAAAATACTAAAAGCAGGATTCCCTGCAGCAATATCATAAACAGTTTGGCTTAACCCAAATGTACTAACAAGGGTTATAAGGACAACGAGCATCAATCTTTTCATAATGAAACCCCTTCAGGATCTATATAAGTCCCAATGTAAGGCAGTTGCAGTAGTTAAGAATGGTCATTGCTCACACAAAAGCTAAATCAGCTAGTTTAAAAACTTCACAAAATCATCATTATGAGGTTCATAAAACCCTTTTATATAATCACAAAATATAAGTAGCATTGATAAGGGCATTTACAAAATGGTCGTTAAAATAAGAACCCATGCAGCACAAAACACATAATAAAGCTGTATTACAAAATGAGTATTCAAAGACTTAGCTAGGCATCTGAATCAAGCGTTCTAGGGACTTTAAAAAAGCCATTTTCAGTTTCATTTGCAAGTGCCTCAACCGCCGAAACAGGCAAGGGTGGCAAAATGATATCTTCACGAAAAACATTAGACACAGAAATAGGACGCACCAACTCCTCAAGTTGCGAAGTATCAAGATGTCTAATCTGCTCAAAAGACTCGAGTATCTTGTTGAGATCATCTTTTAAACTTAAGGTTTCTTCATTGTCAAGCTCGAGTCTGGCTAAATTTTTGAGGTGTTCCATATCTGCGTTGCTTATGCTCATAGAGCTAGTGTATCAAGTTCTTTTTTGCGCTGGGTTTTTGAGCGTACTTTTGTTAGGCTTCTTCACTGTCTTCGCGTGGGTTTAGTAGCACTACAACGGTTACTACAATTCCAGCCAGAATAGGTATAGCGATTAACCAAATGAGCCATGTTGTAAGATTGTTTGAGCCCGTAGCGGTAGGCGGAAAAACGAAAGCTAAGGATGCCTCATTAACTTGAGTATCTGCTTCTGAGCTTACGAAAAAGGTAAGAACTGCTCGTGCTTCTTCTTGCCTGAAGGTTTGGTCACGCATGAGTAACTCGTACTCGCCGGCAGTTGGCAAAACACCTTCAGTTTTGTAAACACCTGGAGTTTCAGTTTCGGTGAACTCGAGCTGGGTGGTTTCGTTTCTTAGTTTAAAGTCAGCAAATACGATTGCGTCTTCAACAGCTGTTTGGCTGGGGTCTAGCATCTCTAGGTTGAGTATAAAAGGTTCGTTTGCCTTGGGTGTTGTTGGTTCTGAACTTAGTCGACCTAGCACAATAGTTGCGTGTGCTTGTACTTGAGGCGTTAGTAAGGTCATTATCACAATCGTTATTAGGAAGTAAAGGATTGTATGTTTCTTAGCACTCATTAGCTTTTGACCACTCTTTCTGCATTCATTATAGATTTTTTAAGAGCTTAAGTCACTTACAAAAAATCCTTACTGTTTTTGCCAAAGCCATTCTCTTAACGTGAGTCCTGATTGTTTTACTAGCTCTGCTGTCTCTTTACCAAGATAACGGTAATGCCATGGTTCATAACTATAACAAGTTATGGTTTCTTTTCCTTTCGGATAACTCATAATAAAGCCATATCGCCAGCCATTTTCTGCAAGCCAGTTTCCTTCTGGCGTTAATGCCCAATCGTCTAAGTCCCATGCGGCTGGGCCATTTGCACTTCTAAAGTCAATGGCTGTGCCTAGTTGGTGCTCTGAATGCCCTGGCCTAGCACTTGTTAAGAGTGCAGCGTCATAACCTTGTAGTGAAACCCAGTATTGAAAGGTTTGTTCTTGATAGCTGTAATTTCTATGGGCTGATTGTATAGCTAAGTCTATGCCTTGCTCCAATGAATTTTGTCTTAATGCCCTTAAATCTTCAATCATGATGGCTCTAACAAGCCTGTCACCTGTAAAGCCTGCCTCGCTAACCAAAACTAAGTCACTTGGTTCGTAACTTGGAGCAAGCTTAAATATGGTATCTAGCAAGCTGCGTTGCCAGTCTTCTTCTTCTTGGTGATAGGTTGATACATCGTCGTAGCGGCATGAAGGTAAATCAGTTTGTGCTTTGCTCAGTGTAAGGATCAGAAAAGCTAAGAGGGCTAGCGGAGTAACTCGACACATAAGCCCTTAGTTTAAAAAACTTTGCCTTGACAAAAGATTTCTTAGCTGACCAAGTTACTGCTCAAAGCGTTTAATTAAGGGAAAACTAGCTTTATCTGTACTCTCTTGATTAGCTTTGATACTAGGTTCTTAATCTAATTCTTCTCTAGCTAACACTGACTCACTTAAAAAGCCTGAAATCGACTCAGCTAATTTAATGGTTAGTTCAGCCTGACCCGGAGTCATACGATCTTCAGCTTGCTCACCCAACTCCATGCTCAGTAAGTCTAGTCCACTCACAACCTCAGCCATGCCATCTAAGACAGAAGCAAATGCGACTGACTCTTGCAAAGTAGGAAAAAGCTCGAGCTTTTTTATGATTTCTTGATAAAGGCCGTATATGCCTAATTTTGCGTCTTGGTCTAGGTTTTCATCTAGATCGTGAGCTAGTTGTTGGAGTTTATTTTCGAATGCCATAGCTGCTAGGGTAACGGCAGAGTCTGGGTTATCCCAGCTTTTTTCTTTGGCTTTTGCCCATAAACTGTTGTCAGTTTTGACACCCTTGTTATCTAGTTGTTGCATGACTTGGGGCAGTTGCGTTTGGGTAGAGCGAATCAGGTAGTCTCTTAGGGCTTCAAATGATCTTTGCACATAGATTTTTCTAGCTTCTGGTGTGCCACCTTGCATTCGGATATGTTCCCAAATGGCGGCTAGGCTTTTGAAGGTACGTATCCATCTTGGTAGCAGTCCTCTTGTCTCTAAGTTCGCAATGAAGTAAGCCCTGAGTTCTTTGAACTCCTCATTATCAGCCATACCTGTACTTAAATAATGGATAATGAGTGACTCTAAATAACTAAGTCGTTTTGAATCACTGCTTAATTGACGGACGATACTAAATTCATCCGTTAAGCTGGAAACATTGGTAAGAAATTTAGTTTGACCCTCACTCACAAAGCTCAGTATACCTTGCTTAGCTACTTCGAATGAAAGTACGCACATCACTTAGGTGAGGCGTGAAGGTTTCTCAAACTTGAAAGTTTGATATAGACATTGTTGGGACTCGTGAACAATAGCGCTTCACTTTAAATGAAACAAATACTCTGAAATTTGTTCCTTAACGGAAAGCAAGTGTTGCTCAAGCAACGCTAATGCCTCTTCTCTATAGTTATTTTGGCAGGCAGCTAAGATAGCCCAGTGCTCCTCGCTAGATGGCCGCTGATAAGGCAAAAGTGCATAGGCCAGCCGTAAATATCTATCTGTATGCAAGTGGGCTTGCCGAATCATGCTTACTAACCTATGACGCTTAGCTTGCTGATACAAACCCAAATGAAACGCCTGATTTAATTCTCCTAGACGCACACTATCTTGCGTAATATCTGCCTCTTTCAAAACAAGCTCGAGCTTTTCAAATTGTGCTTTGTCTAAATACTTTAGAGAATAATCTAAAGCTAAGCACTCGAGTGCTACTCTTATGTCATAGAGTTCTTCTACTTCTGCGTGTGATAGGGCAGCTACTTTAGCAACACTATTGGCATGCATAACAATGAAACCCTCTGTTTCTAGTTTGACGAGGGCTTCTTTTATAGGTATGCGGCTTACACCAAATCGTTTGGCTAATTCGGCTTGTTTGAGTTGCTGCTCTGCGGCTAGTGCACCGTCAATAATGGCTTGACGTAGTGCATCTGTTACCAGTTCACTGGAGGATTTATGCTGTCTATCAATGCTTAATTTGTATTTTGATAAATCCAAGCGTCATCTCCGTGAATTGCTGCTTGTTACTACTTTTAGGCGTCTTCTAAGCTTACCTTTTTATAGGCGGCAGCGTCTAGAAGGCTGTCTAGTTCAGATGGATCTGACATTTTTAGCTTCATAATCCAGCCATCTTGATAAGGTGATTCATTAATAATTTCTGGGTTGTCTTCGAGTTCTTCGTTGACCTCTATAACTTCGCCACTGACCGGTGCATAGACGTCAGATGCAGCTTTTACAGATTCAACCACTCCAAATTCCTCACTAGCTTCTAGCTCACGACCTAGTTCAGGTAATTCAACAAAAACAACATCTCCGAGGGCGTCTTGTGCGTGTTCGGTTATGCCGACTGTAACCGTGCCATCACCATTGTCTAGTGTCCACTCGTGTGTTTTTGCGTACTTTATATTTTTTGGAATATCCATAGTTTTGCTCCTTAAAGAGAGGTTTAATAAAAGGGAGGTTTGCTAACAATAGCTTCTAATTTGTCTCTACGAACTTCTACCAGAACGGTATTACCTTCATCCGCAAATTCTGTATTTACCCATGCTAAGGCAATGCTTTCTCTTGTAAATGGCGATAGCGTGCCTGATGTAATCTCACCAATCATACCTTCACTCGAGTAGACCGTATAGCCTTGCCGTGCAATGCCTCGTTGTTTTAGTTTTAAGCCTACGAGTTTTTGTTTGCAGGGTTTATCCCATAGTGCCTCTCGCCCGTAAAAAGGCTTATCTTTAACAACCCATGCGTAACTCGAGCATAGCGGGTTGGTATTTTCATTAAATTCATGTCCAAAGAGGGGAAAGCCTGCTTCTAAGCGTAGGCTATCTCGTGCGCCTAAACCACAGGGGGTTGCGCCTGCTTTTACTAGGGTGTCCCATACGGTCATGGCAACGTCTGGTCGGCAGAATATTTCAAAGCCATCTTCGCCTGTATAGCCTGTTCGTGCTACATCTATCATGCAGTCGTTTAGTACCATGGTTCTTTTTGAGTTCTTTTTGAGTTGGCTTAGGTCTTCTGCTACAAATCTAGCTAGTAATAAGGCAGCGCCGGGACCTTGTAAGGCTACTAATGCCCAACTGTCAGACTCATCTACAAGGTCAACTTTATAGTGTGTAGCTAGCTTTTCTAGATGGCCAAATACTGCATCTTTATTAGAGGCGTTGGCTACCACAAGGTAGTTATCTTGATCTTCTTTATAAATGTATAAGTCATCAATTAGCCCCCCTTTATCGTTAGGAAGCATGGAGTACTGGCCTTTGTTTGGCTTTAATTTTCTTGGATCGTTGAGCGTTGCAAAAGATAAGAAGGAGTCTGCTTCTGCGCCTGTCACTCGGATTTGACCCATATGACTTACATCAAAAAGACCAACATCTGTTCTAACAGCAATGTGTTCATCACTAATACCGATTTTGTACTGCACAGGCATGTGCCAACCTGCAAAATCTACCATGCGGGCGCCTAAGCTAAGGTGGGCCTCATGTAAGGGTGTTTGCTTCATAGTTAAAACCATATCATTCCGAGTTTAAAAGGCCTGTAAAAACTTACGAGTAATCGACACTTAAGACTCTCAATTAATAATTCTCATAGTGCATGCACTTGTGCTAAAGCATAAATTGTTTGTAGTAAAAATGCAAGTATTTAGCCTTTAAAAGTTGCATTTTAAAAGCATTTTGCATATTCGAGCTGTTAGCAATATAAGACTTATAAAAAGAAAGCTTTACCCTTATTAGAAGACTAATATTCATAAACCTGTGCGAAGATTCTCAAGATAAACTAAGCAAATATGATAAAAACAAGCATTATGAGCACTCACTATCCTTTAAAATTAAACCCCAAAGCAAGCGAAAGACTCTGGGGCGGAAACACTTTACAAAGCTTCGTAGCTAGTTTTGCAGAGCTAAAACCTAGCGACCCTATTGGTGAAGCATGGTTGGTTTATGCTGAAAACCAAATAGAAAATGGAGTTCATGCAGGTAAAACACTGCAAGCTTTAGCCATTGAACAAGGCGAAAGCTTATTAGGAAGTCAAAGCATTAAACGCTATGGTAAAAAAGTTCCACTCCTCGCTAAATTCCTTGACTCCGCGCAAGCCCTGAGCATACAAGTACACCCTAATGACAGCTACGCCTTAAGCAAAGAAACTGACAGTGGGCACTTAGGCAAAGTAGAAGCTTGGTATATCTTAAAAGCTGAAGCAGAAGCAAGCATAATATGGGGCTTTAAAGACAAACTCAGCAAACAAGACATACGTGACGCTATAAGCTCAGGCAAACTCGAGCATCACTTAAACCACGTTAAAGTCAAAGCTGGCGATGTTATTTACAATCCAGCAGGCACAGTTCACGCTGTTGGTGCTGGCATTTTGCTATTTGAAATACAACAATCAAGCGACCTTACTTATCGCCTTTATGACTTTAACCGTAAAGACGCAGCAGGTAATTTAAGAGAATTACATGTAGACAAAGCCCTCGAAGTGAGTGACATAGAGCCAAGCCTAAACGCCTTAGTAGAACCAAAAGCAATAAGCGCAAACAAACTAAGGATTGTACATTCAGATTATTTTATCGCCGAAAAATGGCAGATAAACGGCAGTGAGGCACACCAAACGACAAAGAATAGTTTAGAACTCATAACCATTCTAGAAGGCGAATTAAGCCTAAAAACTACCGACAGCAGCATAAGCGGTAAACAAGCCGACTCCTTCGTTTTACCAGCCACCCTCGGCAAGCTCGAGTTTGAAGGTACAGCCAGCCTTATGCGCTGCTACTTGCCTTAAAAGCTCGTTAGCCACCTTGCAGACCTTTTCAGTACATTCGCTTTAGGCTTAAGCAATGTCGTCAGAAAGCTATCGTCCGTTTGCGGTAAAAAATCTTTTATCTTTACTAAAGCCTTACCGAACCAAAGTCATTGCTTTATCTTTACTAATTGCGTTATCAGCAGCTATCGGGCAGGTCAGCCCTCAGTTCATACGCATTGTTATAGATGACCTCATTCCACGTGGCGAACTAAGACCCTTTTTGCTACTTGGCCTAGGCATGCTTGCCTTTTACGCCGTCAGCTACGTCATCAATTTTTACGCTATGTACTCGAGCTTTGTGTTTACCCAGCATGTCATTAGTAATTTAAGACTCAAGGCATACTCGAGTCTTTTAGCTTTGCCGTTAGAGCGTTTTACAAGTGAGCGGTCTGGCTCTATGGTGTCACGCGTTGTGAGCGATGTGAACGCTTTAGAAAGCATGATTCAAGCAGGTGCCAGTCGTATTGTTGGGCAACTTTTTAGCATTGTTGTGGCATTAATTATTTTGTTTTATATGAACTGGGTGCTTGCCTTAGTTGCAGTAGCATCGGTAGCAGTTATGGCTTTTATCACCCTTCGTTTTCAAGCACCACTAAGACCCATGTCTCGTGAAATTAGACGAAAAGTTGGTGATATGACTGCGGTTGCAAGCGAAGCCATAAGCAACATCGCGGTCGTTAAGAATTTTGCTAATGAAGAACTCGAGCATGATCGTTTTAGTGATGTAAATACCGATTATGTCGATAAAAACATTGTGCGCCGTCGCTATATGGGTTTGGTTCAGAGCGCTTCTAGTTTGAGTAGTGATATTGGCATGGCTGCGCTTATGCTCTTGGGTGGTTGGTTTGTGGTGACACGCAGTAGTGGTGATATAGCTGGCCCTTTTAGCTTAACTACTGGCGAATTAACGGCTTTTTTACTCTATTTAAGAAATTTAATGATGCCTGTTCGTTTTGTTATGGATTTTAACGCTATTTTGCAATCTGGTTTGGCTGCGCTAGATCGCGTTGAAGAGTTACTTAATGATCCTCCTGAAGATGAAGGAAGCAAAAACACTCTAACGGATACAAGCGTTAGCTTTCAGAATGTTCATTTTAGGTATCCTGAAGCAGAAAATGAAGCGCTTAAAGGACTAACTTTACAAATAGAGGCTGGTCAAACCATTGCTCTGGTTGGTCCATCAGGTGCTGGCAAAAGTACCATAACCAAGTTACTGAGTCGTCTTTATGACCCCAATAATGGTGAAATTCGCATTGGAAATACCATGCTTAGTGAGTACAATTTAAAAGCCTTACGAAACGCCATAGCGCATGTACCTCAAGACCCAACCCTTTTTTCAGGCAGCGTTAAAGACAATATTCGCTACGCAAAACCTAGTGCCACTGACACAGACATCATAAAGGCAGCCCAAATGGCAAACGCACACGGTTTTATAACTAATTTAGAGTGGGGTTACGATACTGAAATTGGTGAACGGGGTGTTAAATTATCTGGCGGTCAAAAACAACGTATTGCCATAGCTAGGGCTATCCTAAAACAAGCCTCAATTTTGGTTTTAGATGAGGCAACCTCAGCCTTAGATAGTGAAAGTGAACACCTCATCCAAGAAGCACTCCAGGGTCTCTTTAAAACAGCTAACAACGTCACGAGTATAGTCATTGCCCATAGGCTTTCGACCATTCAAAATGCAGATAAAATTTTTGTCCTAGATGATGGTCGTGTAACCGAAGAAGGCAGCCACCAAGAACTCATTCAAAAATCAGGCCTTTACAACATGCTTTACGAATTGCAATATAACGATGAAACAAAAGCGTAGGCAGAAGCAGCATGACCAACTACGTAGGGGTTTAGACTAAGCCTCTATGAAACGCTTTTTGAGCACAATTGGCATTTTAGCCTTAGTAGCCCTTGGTTTTGGTTTAGGGGTCTTCTTTATGCTCACCCGAACCGAGCCCTTAGTTTTAAATCAAGATGCGGTTGTGAGTTATGTTCTTAACGAAGATGTCACGGTTAGCCTTAAAGAAGATGCAGGGCGCTACCTTGACATTCGCCCAAACAACCAAGACATAAACACCCTCTTTATTTTTTACCCCGGTGGTTTGGTTAGACCTCAAGCTTACGAATGGCTTGGGGTTGCTCTAGCTCCGCTTGGTGTGCAAACCCTCATTCCTGAAATGCCTTTAGATTTAGCCGTTCTTGCAGCTAATCGAGCTGACAAATTACTCGAGCTTTACTCTGCAAACACCCTTATTCTGGGTGGTCATTCTTTAGGTGGCGCTATGGCCGCGCGTTATGCCCTAAATCATGCTGATACCTTGGATGCTTTGGTACTTATGGGTGCGTTTAGTGCCGAGACTGATGATTTGTCTGCTTTAAACTTTGAAACACTAGTACTTGCTGCTGAACATGATGGTTTAGCAAGCCTAAGCGAAGTGAGAGCAGGTATGCCACGCTTGCCTAACGCTCAATTGCTAGAAATACCAGGTTCAGTTCATAGTTTTTTTGGGCGTTACGGCCCTCAACAAAATGATGGCATTCCTACAGTCACAAGAAATCAAGCTGAAGATGACATAAGCACCGTTCTAAAAGCCTTTATTGAAAGGCTTTTACTCAATCCTTAGTAAAGCCTGCTATCACTATCAGGGCAAAACACAACAAAGCTAAGACTTAGAAGGGCAATTACCCATTATTTGGCTGCAAGATACATAAGCTAAAGACCAAAGTTATCTAGAATAGTTTTGAAAACAATAGACTTGGAGTACAATATGCAAGAATACTTAAAATTTTATATCAATGGCGAATGGGTCAACCCTGTTACCCCAGAAACGCTAGAAGTCATTGACCCTGCGACCGAAAAACCATTTGCAGTCATAAGTGTAGGAACTGCTGCCGATCTTGACAAAGCAGTCAAGGCTGCTCGAGTGGCTTTTGCGTCTTACTCGCAAACAAGTCTTGAGGAACGCAAAACACTTCTTCTAAAGATTATTGAGGTTTATAAAACTCGTTTTGCAGATGTTGCTGAAGCCATTTCATCAGAAATGGGCGCTCCGACAAGTTTGGCGCATGGCTCTCAAACTTCTGTTGGCTTAAGGCATTTGCAAAGTGCTATTAAGGCAATTGATACATTTACTTTTGAATCTACTGTTGCTAATGCTGAGATTGTGCATGAACCCATTGGTGTTTGTGGCATGATTACACCTTGGAATTGGCCGATTAATCAAATTGTCTCTAAGGTTGCACCTGCCTTAGCTGCGGGTTGCACTATGATTTTAAAACCTAGTGAAATTGCGCCTATGAGCGCTTTGGTTTTTGCAGAAATCTTGCATGAAGCAGCTGTTCCTGCTGGCGTTTTCAATTTAATTAACGGCTATGGCGTTACGGTTGGTGAGGCTATGTCTGCCCATCCTGACATTGACATGATGTCTTTTACAGGTTCAACCCGAGGCGGTATTGCTGTTGCTAAAGGCTCGGCTAATAGTGTAAAAAGAGTATCTCAAGAACTTGGTGGTAAGTCAGCTAATATCATTCTTGAAACAGCTGATTTGGTCAGCGAAGTCACCCATGGTGTAGATGGCATTATGAATAACAGTGGCCAGTCATGCAATGCACCAACACGCATGCTTGTACCCAAAGCAAAAATGGCAGAAGCCATTGCGGCGGCTAAAGCAGCAGTTGAGAAAATAGTGGTTGGACACCCTAAAGATGAAGCAACCATCATTGGTCCTGTAATTAGTGAAACGCAATTCAATAAAATACAGGGCCTCATTCAAAAAGGTATAGATGAAGGTGCAAGCCTAATTGCAGGTGGAGTTGGTAAGCCTGAAGGCTTAGCGACTGGCTATTATGTAAAGCCTACTATTTTTGCCAATGTTAGTAATGACATGACCATAGCGCAAGAGGAAATCTTTGGTCCAGTACTGGTAATAATAGGCTATGAAGATGATGATGATGCCGTGGCCATTGCTAATGACACCGACTATGGTTTGGCAGGTTTTGTGGCTTCAAGTGATCTTGATCATGCTAAACGAATTGCCAAAAGAATTCGTGCTGGACAAATACACATTAACAATCAATACGGCACTACAGATGTTCCCTTCGGAGGCTACAAAAAATCTGGTAATGGTCGGGAAAAGGGCACCTACGGTTTAGCTGAATATCTCGAAGTTAAAGCCATTATTGGCTTGTAGTAAAAATTAAATAAGCTTAGTTCCCTTAAAAGACTAAGCTTATTGGCAATCTTTGTTCCGCAACAAAACAATGAGCTCTATTCTGTATTTGAAATTATAAAATACACGATATAGCTTCTAAATTAGTCCATACTAGGTTTGCAAAATAACTGAGTTTGCTTGTCCGTTCTCACTCTGCTCGGATGAATTTGCATTTTGCAAATTCATCATGGAGATACTATAGAACCTAAGTTCAGAGTTTCTAAAACGT
>CAZWJZ010000128.1:0-11780 GCA_964634665.1 uncultured bacterium
CAATTTCTGGGCCGGCTACAGCATTATAGAACCCAACCAAGCAATCAAAGAATTTAGTGCTGAGAATTAGAAAAGGCCTTGTGAGGCATATGATCTATCTTTTGGAGTTCAAAGTTATTTAAAATTATATACCATTCCCAATTGGAACACATTTGAATAAAAGTTCTTAATGGTATATATCTCAAACCCTGCATTTATCTGAGTAAAATCTTTGATACGATAGGTCACTGCACCGGTATACCGCTCAAAGCTTTCGTCATTTTTAACTTCAAAAAAAGATGCATCAGCAGTGAAATGAAAGTTGTTGGTTTCTTCCCCAATAATCATGGCAATACCACCACCACCATACAATCTATCGCTCGCGATCCAATAGGGAAAACCAAGAGGTCTATCAACTGTCCCTAAGGTATAGGAAACTTCTGCCAAAGGAGATAAACTAAATCCTTTTGTTTTTGATACAGCATATTCAGTTCTTGCCAGTAAGGTAGCGTCCGCCTCGTCATCTGTGTAATAATTACTTTCAAAAGAAACAATATGCCGCCATTTCTTTCCAGATTTAAGCTCATTATAATTCTCCAGTTGAATTCTATTGATTCCTAGTACATGTCCGGGTCCATTTCGTACAGGATAATAGTGAAGGTTTACAGAATTGAACTGTACTTCTTTATTAAAAATAATCCCTGACCCCAACTGAAAATACATATTATTTTCATTATCCCGCTCCAATCTTGCCCTACTCGTAAAAACCATTTTTTTTGAGGTATTACTTTTAAAACCATACTCTACACCTAGAAGATCTCTTTGTTCGTTCCCGGGGCTATCTGCCGAAACTGAATTGATTTGATACATAAAACTTTGTGTTCCGGAGAAGCTATGAATGTTATATTTTCTATCATATATGTTCAGACTCAACATACTTGACCAAGTATTTGGATCCTGTTTATCATTTATAGTAAACGTATTGGTGCTTACTGAATTCCCTTCTTCTTTTCTCAAGGTCGTTTTTAATTTGTTTTTTGTTGTGGCACCTAAATATTTACCATAATTCTCTAAAATTCTTCGTTGATGATGAGGTTCTAGAGTCAAAACCTCTGAATTGATTTGTTCATAGAGTTTTTGATCGGTAAATTCTGCTGGAAGGTTTGCTAAAATTTCAAGTGCGGAATCAACATTACTTTGATATAAGTAGAAGGAAGCCATTTGCGACTTAGTTATGTAATCATTAGGATTATTCTTTATATATCTAGTATATTCTTGTTGTAGTCTAGGGTATTCCTTAAGTTCATACCACCAAGTTAATTTGGAAAAAATCGTTATATCTTCAGAACATTCAGCCCATTTTATTGCCTTGTCATAAATTCTAAAATCAGAATAGGCATTGGCTATTGTGGAGGCGTATTTTGAGTATTCACCATCACATGGTTTTATTTTTTGCAATTCTACAAGAGCAGCATTTTGATCATTTGCCAGAAGAACATCAAGATATAACTGAAAGTCTATTGTTTTCAACTTTTCAAAACCTTTTGAGTTCGCCAACCAATAATTGTATGATTCTTCTGTGATTTCGTTACTACATTTTGCCCATTCCAAAGCCTTATCAAATCGAAAATTATCGGCATATGCCCAAGCAATAGTAGTGGATGAGTCCACATAATTAGGGTCACAAGAATCAATATTATTTAGTTCCTCGATTATGCTTATGCTATCAGAATTAGTATCTATGAGATGCATGACTAGTTGACTTGTATTATTTGGAATGGGTTCTAAACTTACAAGTCTCCTTAAGACTTTAAGAATTGTATCCTTATTCTCAGGTGTATTAAAATAAGCTATATAGTCTTGTAAAACTTCCTTGTCATTACTTCCCCAGTCTATTTGTCGTCTCATCCATTGTTCTCTTAAAATCAACGACGGGTATTCTGTCCGACTATTCACTTTTCTGGATAAATCTGCCAAGTCCTTGGAACTATGCAATTTATATTGTTTTTCCAGGAAATCCCATAAGTCATTTTCCCTTTTTTGCCATATCATTTGAGTTACATAATCGTTCCAAATCTCGTCGGAAATTGGCCCTTTTTCAATAATTATTTGCTCTACTAGAGAGGTAGCTTCCATTAATTTTCCATCGGCTACAAGTTTATCAATCTTTACTGTTATAGGTGTTAATAGTTCTCTTTCTCCTGTAAATTCTTTTTGTTCATTGTAGACAGCTTCAACGGTTTTTTTTGTTGAAGTTGTTCGATTCTCATAAAGAAAATGTAAATCAGGTAATTCTAAATAAGCACCATTTGTTTTTATTTGATATAGGTGTCCTTCTAAAAAAGGTGTTTTAGCATATTCCTTTACAGCATTTATCAGTTTCTCTTCCAAGACCAAACTGTTTTTTTTACTGCCATACATAAACCAATATTGATCTCCATTTAACTTTGTGCTTATATCGGTTTCTACAATGTAATTCTCATTTGCCCGGATATGTACAAAATTGGTATATCTCCAATTCTTTACAATATCTGAAGCCTCTGTAGCACCAAGATATCGTACCATTGGGTGCCTCTCTCTAAATTCTTCTAATTCTCTTTTGAATGTATCTAGCATGCCCTTCTCGCCGTTGTGCGTATGCCAATTTAAATTAAACTTATTGCGGTAATCAAAATTACCCGCTGTTATGGCATTCTTTTTATCTGGAATTTGATATACATCATCCGGATGTACAAAATGGGTCCAAATACCTGTAAAAAGGTAGAGAGATTCTATTGCCCAAATTCCGTGAGGTTCTAAAAAGTACCCGCTACTTATCCTAGGGTAGTTAAAAAAATAATCGTTGTAAGGTTCAGGGTCAAACTCTCTATTTCCGCCCTCACCAAAATCACCTAAATACGTACTTTGAATAAATCGTATACTAGGCATCCCTTCTTCAAGTTTTGCCAATCCTACACTATCAATGTAATTAGATGGTGGTACATAAGAAATAGGCAATTCTTTGAAGTCTAGGGTTTTCCATTTCTTTGCCGCAGTAGTTAATGCCGTTACCATGAACTGTTCTTGTTTCCAATCTTCCTTTAATAGCGATACATGATTATACCCATGAAGCCCAAGTTCATGACCGGTGTTATATACATCTCTTCCCAACCAACTGCTTTTAACCTCTTCTAGACCATTGACCTTCTTTTCAAAAATGTTCTTATCCCATTCTCTAAAAGTGAACGGAGGTGATATATGATCGTTGTAATCAAAGACAACATATGCTGTATATTTTATGTTTTCCTTTTTTGCAAGTTCTTTCATATCCGGCCACCAAACATTTGTAACAAAATCTGCAATAGTGAGATTCATTTCACTCTTTATTGGTTCTTGGTAAATATTATATAAAGGGGAAGGATAATCATCTAAAAAAATTGTAGACGTATTTGCAACAGGATAAGGAATACCCTCTAAACCAATCAATACATTTGCGAACATTAAGCCTCTATATTGTTTATCCATTTTGGAATCAGAATTAAATAAAACCGTGTTCCCATTACCTATTTTGTTTTTCACAATTAAAGGAAAAGACTGATTGTTTGCCGCGGAGGCCAAAACACTAACTTTTTCAGAGAAATTATCTGCTGTAAACCCTAAATGCAGACTCCTATCACCCTCAAATACCTTTCCTTTCATTCCGGGGAAAATTGGCGTATTAAAATGAAACCCATATGAAGTGCTATCTAGTCTTAGGGCTACCTCTGGCTTTAATCCTAGAAAAAATGCGGCTCTAGGATCGGTATTTTTCTTGGTCAGAAATAATGTGCCTCCCTTTGCCACAAAACTCAATATTGAATCTATAGCTTTGTCATTTAAAACATAGGTGTCCACTACACATAGTACCTTTGTTGAAGTTGCAATTTCCGCCGTTTCGTTGAACTGTTTTAAAGCTATATTTTGATATGGTAATTTGGTGTAATCGGCAATCTTTCGAAGATTAAAACTCTCTGTTATATTCTCATTGTTTCTTGGGTCAACAATAAACTCTATTACTGGAGGTTGTTTACCCGCCTGTGGCACACTAAAATGTTGTGTGAAGTTATATATATCTTTTTGACAACCTAAAATTGATAGGATGTACAACGAAAATAAAATATATTTTAAATGACTCTTCATAAATTAAAAATTAAATCATTAAGTTTTGAGGAGTTCTTTTTATTGACAATTTCATAAACGGTAAAGTAATCGTCGTCTCGAAAAACATTAATTTTTCTACCTTTCCCTTTTAAAAACTCTAACTCCTTCAATAATTGATTTGCAACTAATTCCGGAGTTTCAAGGTTAAAAGCCTCTATCTTGCTTTTTGATTTGGTGACAATGACAAATACACTATTTGGCAATATGTATTCGGTGTTTTCCTGAAGGAATTTTTTATCATCTTTATAGATATGATATACCGAATCTCGCTTTGTATACGTTTCTAAAAAATCCGAATACGATATAAAATGATGCTCATTTACACTTAGATTATGCCCATAATCTTGATTTACTACAGCATAAGAATAAGGAAGTAAGTCGTTTGAAAGCGAGTCATAAACTTCTAATAAATTGGTTTTAAGTTTATCAATCTTTTTATTATCATAACTAAAAAACCCATTGGATAAGTAGGCTCCTAAGGTAAATCCTACAAACACCAGAGACAAAGTAATCGCCCTAAAAACCGTCTTTTTGGGGACCGTTATTTTAAAATAATGCACTAAAAGGCCTACTGTAATGCCTGCTAATAAAACCATAAATATGGCTAGGTTAATATAATACATGTCCTTATCTAACCATTCGAATTGTACATGTTGTAAGAGGACAAAAGCATTCATAAAAACTAAAAATACAAAGGTTGTAGCCCATTTTCTCTTGTCTTTAATGAAAAGTGGTACTACCATAAAAAGTGTAACTAAACCTAAGCCCTTGTAAAAAAACAACATCTCTTCAAGAGGTAAAATAAGTTGGGGAAAGTAAGCGTATGAATTGACCTGGATCATGTTAGATCTTAAAAAGGCATAAAATGAAATATGGTTAACAAAACAGCCAATCGCATTAATACTAAGGACCACAACAACACAAAGAAAAAAGGCCCATATACTACTTAATATATTAGATATATTGCTTTTATTAATAACCATTAGAGTGGATATTAAAAATATGGGAAGTACAATCAGTAGTACAAAAAAATTAATAAAACCAATAGCACAATATATAGCCAGCATTGTTAAGAAATACTTTGTCTTTTCTTGAAGTAGTAATTTAGGATTCAAAGTGTATATCATTGCTGGCAATGCAAAACATAGGGCAAGATATAAGGAACTGTGTTCTAAAAGTAAATTAATATTTATGGGCAAGTACTTGTAAAAGAAGGCAAAACAAATTACCCCAAAAATAGGTGCTATGAACTTTGACCTTGTTACCTTGACTAAACACCAATATAAAATAAAACCAAGACAAAAATTTTCTATAAGCCCAAAGGTATGAATAGCCATCTCTTCACTAATCCCAGTTGTCATAGCATACAAATTAATTAGGGCTAGCTCGCCAATTAAATACCCATTATTTTGAAACCAGATATTAGAATTGAAGCCTTTTACAATTTCCATGTTCTTTATCCAAAGACTAGACAGCGTATATAGGTCATTTTCTATAAAAAGATATCGGGAAATAAACACCGTAAGTGCCAACAAAAAAGCCATGACAATGACAAAATTGATCTTCTTCGGAGAAAGATTGTCTATGTACTTATTAATTATTTCCTTTTTCGAATCGCTTTCTAAGAATCTTAAAAAATGTATGACAAAGGATCTTCTTTTGAGGTTAAGTTGTTGGTATATATTGCGTATTGAACTTACATCCATACTCAATAGACATAACATACCAAAGAAAAGAGTCAGTATTGAAAAGATGTCGAACATCCCCAATTGAATTAAAGTAAATGTCAACAATAATGTAAAGCTGCCAAGCATGGTTCCTAGCCTAATAATATAGTCGAGTTCATACTTCCCTACTTTTCTCTTTGAGATTGCCTTTTGTACCATGAGAATCACTGCAAAAAGCAGCGCTATTCTAAAAGGACCTATAGGAACACTACTTAGTAAAAACATTTAATATTTTTTAAGAAAAATAGGTTGGGACATCAGATCTATATTTGCCATAAAATAAGAATAACCTAAATTATTTAGTTCGCTTTCTACTTGTTGCTTCATTCCTAATTCATTTACATATTCAACAATCAAGATTGGCTTTTTTATTTTCTTTTTTAGAAAATTCAGTTCCTTAAGAATATTCGTCTTTGTGAGCGTGTCTCTTAGGGTATATTTTTTTGATTCAAAATCGTACTTTGTAATGACCGATTCTATTAAAATCGCATCTGTATAGTTGTTGAGTTCGTGAGCGAGAAACATGCCGGAATTTTGTAGTAAGAATATATTTTCATGCTTTATTTTTATCTTTTTAACCAAATGAACTATATCACTTTTGGCTGAAGACAATGTTCCCCATTGCGAAGTATTGTCTATGTTGTCTAACAATAAACCATCAAAACCCTTATCTAAAATTTTTTGTGTTACTTCGAGAAGAATTTGCTTGGCATTGCTGTTAGATATATTCAAAAAATAACTGTTCCAATGTTCGTTTCTTCCAGAAATGTAGGGTGCCATCTTCTCGTAATAGAAAGAAGTTTCGTTAACCTCCGTTAAACTAATATATCCTAGCACCTTATCATTGTTGCGCTTAAATATGGAAATATCATTCTCAGAATAGTGCTGTTGCTCTAGAACAACCAACTTAAAGCCCTGAACAATTATAGGATCTATTTTACCGTAGCAGATGAAAATTTCCTTTGCATCTTGGGCTTTATTCATTCCATAGGAGAATCCTAATAATGGTAACAAAAAACAAAATATGTTAGAACGCTGCATAGTAATAATAATCAAGGTTCTTAAAAAATTTTAGATTTTCCTTTAATGTCAATCCCATAAAAGTTATAGAACCAACCAACATGCCTACAACACTGTATTCATAACCAACAATTCGACTCAATAAAAAGCCTATAAAAAAATTTACAATGCAAGAAATCAGTAATGATTTTAGTGCTATCCTAGGCTGGTTTAACGTAAACAAATAGAGCGAGTTGAGCATTCCCCATGTAAAAAAAAGATAACCTAGACTCCCAATCATACATACCTTGATGCTCAAAAAATCGAGATTCTCCCCAAAGTTTGCTTTGTATCCCCAGGGCTCTGTAATAATGAGGTAAATGGTAGTGGCAGCAAAAATGACAGTCAACAATAGTAACCGAACATGAGTCCAATAAATTTTATATAATCCTTCATTAAAGAGCTCTTTATTTAGAAAAAATGTAGTCTTCTGACCTATATCAAGAAATTTACTAAATGAAGCTATAGCATATTCTAAAACTCCGGCAAGCATAAAAAAAACCAAAATTGCCAAATCCATTCCTATTTCATAGTCTTTTTCATAAAGAAAAACAAACTGATATGTAAGTTTAGCATCTGCAGACCATGCTAGGATACGGTCAGTAAAAACAAAAACATAAATTAAAATACCATAAAAGAAATATCTATGGTTTTTATAGACTACCATTAACTTGTTGGGTTCAAGTTGCTGTTTTTTATAGGTGTTTTTATGCTTTTTAAAATAAAAATCCAATGCTATTTTAGAAATTATAATAGCAATAGATATCCCAACCCAATGTGTAAAATAGATGTGAATTTCCGTATAGGTTTTTAACAATAGGGCTATTACGGTTGCCAATAAAATTGCCAGAGAAATAACCCACCTTTGTTTTATGGTGTGAAATGGTGCTGTATATAATAATAAAGCCCCAATTAAAAAAGCATAAATAAAAGTTATGATTACGAAAGCTAAAGGATAAAAATGGAAGAAAAAGTTAAGAATGGCAATTGCCCCAAACAAAACCAGTATCCCCACAAGTCCGAGATTAATTAACTTATCTATAACTATTTTAGATTTTTGATATTCCTGATGGTGCCAATAAAATGATGCCTGCCTGCCTAACACCTGTACAAAGCCTCCAGAAATGGTAAGTCCTAGAATAACCCCAAACACCACAGAAGTGGATTGAACGATATTAAAACCTATATAGGTCCACAGTGAATAACCAAAAAGTATAATTGCGGCAATTTGAAGAAAAACCGGAAACAAATGAAAAATACCCAGAGGATAATATTGGGCGAAGAGTTTTGCCTTAACCCATAGATAGTCTGATATGGCAATAGAGGTCTTCTCACTTTTGTTTTTTTTCTTCTCGTTAGTATTTACGAGTAATTTTATGTCTTTTCCTTTCAGGTCCTCATAAATATATGTCGATAAATCCCTTAAAGAAACAAAACCGAAATCCATAAAAACATCTTTTTCTCTGATGCCCATTGATTCTAGAGCCGCCAAAACGACCATTGGACTTACTGGATTGCCAATTTTCTGGATTACCTCCTGAGTAATATTAGTAGTAGAGCTATGTTTCATTTGGAAATAAATCTTTTAGCAGCCCAAAGTAGATTAAGCACTTTTTTTAGCTAAAACACCCTTTTCGTTTGTAGAAGTAGCTTCTGTAAGTTCAACATATACTCGATTAAAAGCATCTGTAAAGACCTTCGTAGTAAAATTATCTAACACTTTCTTTCGCGCATTTTCACCCATCCAATCCCTTAATTTTTTGTTTTTTAGTAACTTGATTACTTTTTCCCCAATTTCATTAGCGTCTTTTGGTTTACAAATAAAACCGCAAGTCTCATCCAGAGCTTCAGAAACACCACCTACATCTGTTGCTACCACAGGCACTTCACAGCTCATAGACTCGATTACGGTAAACGGAAAGCCTTCGGATATAGAGGTAAGAATAGAAATATCCCCTTCTGCATATAATTCTTCAGGTTTGGAATGAAACCCTTTTAGAAAGAAATTTTTCTGTAGACCTAGCTCTAAAATTAATGATTCGCACTCCTTTGTATATTCAGGCACAGCATCTTTATTACCATAAATTAAGAATTGTGTTTCCGGAATTGTTGCACAAACTACCTTACAAACACGGATCATGGTCAAAATATCCTTTAATTCAAATATCCTTGCTACGGCAACAACAGTGGGGATTCCTTCAAGATGGTCTGGTTTCTTTCTGGGTTTAAAAAAAGTTTCATCTACCCCATTGTAAATCACCTCTATTTTAGAGGGATTTGCTCCATAAAATTTTTCCCAAGCAACATTAAAATTACTTACTGTCGTTATTTTTGAAGCTTTATAATAGGCAAGCTTAGTTATACATTCAGAAAAATTAATCAATATCTTTTTTAAGAAAAATGAATAATCTGAAGAACTTATTGAAATCATCCTTTCTCTTATAAAAACACCGTGTTCTGTAAGCAAAATAGGTGTTCCATATTGATAATTTAAGCAAAGTGCTGGTAAAACCGCAACTCCGGATATAGTAACGTGGGATACATCTACCTTGGGGACATCTATCGCTATTGGGATAAGAAATCTATATAGCCATCTCATGGCTGTAGTAACATCTGCAATAGGTACTTCTAATAATTCATTTTTGGGAAGTACGCTCTTTAGCGTGTCACAGAAAGTAATCCAGACTGTTTCACTCGCCATTGTGGTTTTATAATCATAAACTTTAAAAAAATTCCACATAGAGAAAAAGCATTGATTTAGTTCTTCCGAGGACTGCTCTTCCGTATAAATATATTCTATAAGCTTCTTGAATAAAGGAGCAAAAGAAGCTTGAATTATTTTTTCAGTAGTTAGCTCCCTTGCTTCTATTGTATCGCAATAAAAATTTCCATAATCCAAGCAATCAACGGGTTCTTCGGAGGACCACATTGGCACTTGTATTATCCTTTTTACATTTTTGGTAAGCTCATACTTAACCTCTTGCTCTACTAAGGCATTAATGGAAAATAAAGTATAATCTATATCTGGAATCTTTGTACATAAATCATGAGACCAGGTGGAAACACCCCCTGTGTTATAAGGATATGTACCTTCGGTTATCAGAAGCACATTCAGTCTGTTTTCAAAGGTACAATATGGCATTTTGGTTTGGTTAATTCTTTTGGTCGTAAAACAAAGAAATACCGCTTTCCCAGAATAACAATTTTTATTAGTTGAATGTGTGCATTTAATCTATAAAGTGCATGTTTTACAGGTAATAGGTAGTGATAATTCAATCGGTTGTATTAATTCCAAAGGATAGCGTATTAACCCTACATATAATAGTGACAAAACTTAGGATATTAATTTACTATTAAGCCCTTATGAGATATTATCAATTAACAAAAATCTAATTTGTATTTTATGAAAAGAATATTTTTGAATTTTAATACTGTGGATGTAAAAGACTGTAAAGTAAAGAAATATAAAATTTGAGATTTTACTTATTTTCATAGTATTCAAAACCGTCTATGATATCCATATAAACCCCATCAAAACCAGCAGCAATAATCTGATCCAAATAAGAATAGTTGGTGCCAAGAATAATTTTTTGCCATTCTTGATCCCAATAGTGGACTTTATAATTTCCTCGCCAATCTTTATTTTCTTTGTCAAGCCATTTAGGCGGGGTGTTAGTCCATTCTTGTTTCCAATAAAAGCGGTAATCTTCGGCCTCTCCTATAGACATATAACAAATGACTTTTCTTTTACCTCCATTTGCCTTCACCTTTAATCTCGAAATATCTTCCTGAGAGAATTTACTTCCGTTATTAAAGAATAAGTCTATAAAAATTACATCAAAGTTGGTTTTATCTATATCTTCCAAAAGTCTTTCTTTATAATCGTAGTTCTCATAATTCAAGAAAAATAGAAAATTTTTGGCAAAATTGAGACTTTCGATGCTTTCTGAGTTTTCATTACTTATACCTGTAAGCACTTCCGGAATAATATTCAGATTTCGTTCTGTTGCAACAAAAGGAACAAAACCAAGTTTAACGTTTTTCTCATAGGAATCCTTGATTTTACTCTCAGAATAACAATAATCTATTACAAATATAGTATTACCCGTGTTTTGCGAGATTTGTAAAAGAGAAGAAATGTAATTTGATGTTTTAACTGGTGTCGCCTTGTTGTCTCCTTTATAGCCATAGAAAAGATTTTCTTGTCCATGGCCATCTATAGCATTTAAATATGTCATAACCGGTCTTCCAGATTCATCACCAGAGTCCGTAACCAGTTCTATTCCATTTTGAGGTATGATTGAAAAATGTGGGTTTTTGGCTTTTGCATATTCACTGATTTTTATAACGAAATCGCGCATATCTGATCTATAGTCCTGTCTATAAGAAATATGGGGTGATGGCGTTTCTTGAATGGCGAAATTTTCTAAATCGTTTCTATCAGTACAACCGATAAAAAACAAAAAAAGTAAGCTAATAACTTTCATATCATACATTTTAGCCTTTCAAAAATTGAATACTTCAAAGTTAATATATAAATAATTATATCTTCTAAATTACATTTGAAAATTGGTTCCAAAACTCCAAACATTTATAAACTCAAAGCGTTTGTATTTATTTAAGTTCTTTATAAAAACTGCACCAAGCAAATTCTAAATAAACTCAGCCACAAAGGAATAAGTAAGCAATGCCCAACCTATGACTAAAAGCAGCCCTCCTATAGGAGTTACAGGGCCCAAGAATTTTAAGTTTTTCCCTTGAGAAGCACCAATAATCAGCGCATAAATACTAAAGGAAAACAAGAAGGTTCCAACGATAAAACAATACACAATATAC
>CAZWJZ010000129.1:0-11771 GCA_964634665.1 uncultured bacterium
CCCTTTAAGTTTTGGTATACCTTGCCAACCCTGACGGTAAAGCTTATGAGATAAATCAGAGAGTTCTGTGAGCAACGCAACATAGTTATCTGACACTTCACCACGACGCAAAGCATCTAACTCAACCCCATATTTGCTTAAGAGTTCTTGCGGTAAATAACAACGATTCCTAGCTAAGTCTTCCCCAACATCTCGCAAGATATTAGTAAGTTGCATCGCGTTACCCAAAGCCAAAGCTTGCTCTAAAGTCGCTTCGCCACCACGGTAACCCGCGATAGGTGAAATAAGTAAACCCACTATGCCAGCAACCCTACGGCAATAAAGCATAAGCTCATCCATGGTTTCTAGCATTTGCGGATGAATATCAGAAGCTAAGCCCAAGTAAAGCTCTTCAAAAGCTGCTTTAGGCACATCATAATGCTGCAAAACCCAAGCCAAAGCAAGCTCCAAAGGTTCTTGCTCATCAGCCGTTTGCGCATACGCTCTTTCAACATGACGCCACCATGTCTTTAAATTCGCTTCACTCATTTCAGGGGAGCTCACCTCATCAACAGCGTCATCTCCACTCCGACAAACCGCATACACAACTGCAACCGCTTTACGCTCCTGAGGACCAAACAATCTAGACCCCAAATAAAACGTACTCGAGTGCTCTTTAGTGAGTTTGTTGCAGTATGAAATCGCTTCGCTTGTCGTCACGTACCCTCCTTGATTTTTAACACCCCGCTATTGTACTTTTGTTATTTTAAACCTAGCATTTATGCCTAAAGTGTATCAGTAAGCTCTAACTAAATGTTATCTAATACAAATGACAGTTTAAACAGGCAAAAGCAATGGGTTTAAGTGGAGATCACTTTCCCTAGATCGATATAGACCGTTTTTCTAGTCTACCGCTAAGATTTCTTCTTTAAATCTACACTTAAGCTGTTAAACACCATCATGACAAAATGCAAGAACACAGTTTGCATATCTAAGACACAATTACCCAATAACAAACTCGAGTTTAAATCAAACTATGAGCAAGGCTTTATTGCTTGTAACGATTCATCACGTAGTCATCTAGCATTGCATTAAAGTCAGCCACAATACTCGAGCCTTGTAGCGTGGTCACAAATTTACCATCACGATAGACAGGTGCTTTCGGGTCTTCACCTGTGCCGGGTAGCGATATGCCTATGTCAGCATGTTTGCTTTCACCCGGTCCATTTACAACGCAACCCATGACAGCTACTTTTAAACCTTCTACGCCGGGATAGGTTTCTTTCCAGAGAGGCATTTGGGCTTTTAGATAGGCTTGTATATCTCGAGCCATTTCTTGGAAAAGCGTACTAGTAGTACGACCGCAACCTGGGCAGGCGGTTACCGTGGGTGCAAATTTTCTTAAATCTAGAGATGATAAAATTTCTTGCGCGATTTCAACTTCTTTATCTCTTGCTGCACCTGGGTCTGGGGTTAAAGACACACGAATGGTGTCTCCTATACCGTCAGCAAGCAGGGGTGTTAAGCCCGCAGCACTTGAAACAGCACCTTTTATGCCCATACCTGCTTCAGTTAAACCCAAATGAAGCGGGTAGTCGCAGCGTTTTGCAAGTTCTCTATAAACATCCCATAAATCTCTAGCATTAGACACTTTGGCACTAATAATAATTTTGTCATGCCCTAAACCATGCTCTTCAGCTAATTCAGCTGATAACAAAGCTGATTGCAGCATAGCTTCTATCATGACAAGTCTGGCATCTTTAGGTTCACTTAGCGCCGCATTTTCATCCATAAGTTTGGTTAAAAGCTGCTGGTCAAGTGACCCCCAATTAACACCAATACGTACAGGCTTATCGTACTCTTTAGCCACATCAATCATAGTTAAAAAGTTAGTATCATGATATTTACCTGCCCCCACATTACCAGGGTTAATGCGGTACTTGGCAAGTGCTGCCGCCGTTTCAGGATAGGCCTTTAGTAAGATATGTCCGTTGTAGTGAAAGTCACCAACCAAAGGCACATCCTCATGGCCCATATCAGCTAACCGCTGCCTAATTTCAGGTACAGCTTGGGCAGCTTCTTTATTATTAACAGTAATACGAACAATTTCAGAGCCAGCTTTAGCTAGCTGCGCTACTTGCAAAGCGGTTCCTTCAGCATCTGCTGTATCTGTATTGGTCATGGATTGCACCACAATAGGGTAATCACTACCTACTGCTACACTACCAACCCATGTTGTTACGGTTTTTCTACGCTTAATGTCTGTCATTAGCTTCAGTTTAAACCACTTCGCGTAACTTACTGTGCCTCAGAGTGAAGTTCGATTTATAAACTTATAAGCAAAACATTCTAAACCTTAAGATTGCATGGCATTGACAGGCAAGCTAGGCTTCATAGCACTTTCCACCACATCCATAAAAGCATCAACAACATTAGGGGCAAAAGCACTGCCTTTAGAGACCTTAATTTCATCAATAGCCTCTTGAGCTTTCCAAGCATGCTTATAAGGTCGTTTGCTTACCAGCGCATCATAAACATCCGCCACAGCCACAATCTGCCCAACCAAAGGAATATCTTGACCTTGTAAGCCCTTCGGATAACCCTTACCATCCCAGCGCTCATGATGCGTAAGGGCAATCAGCTTAGCCATGCGCACCAATCTCGAGTTATTAGGAGACAGCAACTTAAGACCTAACTGCACATGCGTTTTCATAACTTCAAACTCTTGACTTGTGAGTTTACCTGGTTTAAGCAAAATACTATCAGGAATACCAATCTTACCCACATCATGCAAAGGAGCAGCCCGACGAATAAGATCTATTTCTTGTTCAGGTAAGCCCAGCTCAACCGCTATACGCGCCGACAGCATGCCCACGCGACTCGTGTGCCGACCCGTCATATAATCACGGTACTCAGCAGCCAACGCAAGCCGTTCTAAAGCCTCTAAGTGCGCCTGCTGCAAAGCTTTGGTACGCTTACGAATTTCAGTTTCGAAATGCAAACTCTGCTCTGAAAGCTCGAGCTGCAAAAATTTAGTCTGCAAAACCCCTCTAACTCTCGTTAAAACCTGATGCAAGCTATAAGGCTTAGGTAAAAAATCTGTAACCCCTGCCGTAAGCGCAGCACGCTCAAGATCAAAATCCAACTCTGAACTTGACAGCAAAATAGGTAAACCCTCACCTAACTTCAAGCGCACTGCGCTAATAAGCTCGAGTCCTGTCATTTTGGGCATATGCTGATCGGTAATTATAAGGTCAAAGCTGTTATCTAATTTTTCTAGAGCTTGTTTGGCTGAATTTGCAATATGAATGTTTTCAAAACCAAGTTCAGCTAAGATACGCTCGAGTAGGATTAGGTTGACTTGCCTGTCATCAATAATGAGTAACTTAGCATTTTTGAATACGGTTGTTTTTTTCATATTTGCTTTGAGACCACTTCCCTTAGATATTTTTACTCTATGCTTTAAGGTTCATGTTTGTCTGTTAGCTTTTTCAAGTCTTTTGTTTTGGCTAGATTAGACTTTTAGAGAAAGAATTTAAAGTTCATCACTTGCCTTGAGAACTGAACTTGTTAGACTCTTTTAGAGATGCCACAACTTCGCAAAGACCCTTTTGGCCCTGGTTGGGTAATTATTTCCCCTGAGCGAGGTATTGCTCCCTCAGATTTTGGTACAGCTAAACGCTTTGCAAGCAAGTCACCTTTATCGCCAGGAAACGAACCCCTCTTAGGAAATGAACACCAAGCATTAAGACCTTTAGGTTCACCTGTAAATGCGCCTGACTGGCAGATTCGGGTTATAGATTCACCTTCAGCAGTTTTAGAACCTAAGGCGTTTGCTTTAACAAGTTCTGCATCGGGTTTATTTACGCAAGCTGCTAGTAGTGGCTTTCAGGAGCTTGTTATTGAGCATCCTGACGCTCGTATGACGCTAGAAAAAATGCCTCTAGATCATCTTGTAAATGTTCTTAAGATGTACCGTGAGCGCTTAAGTTTTTTGGCGCAACGTCCTGGTATTAAGCATATTCAGATGACACGTAATGCAGGTGAGATAGCAGGCGACCAGTATCATCATCCGCACGCTCATCTACTTGCCCTACCCGTAAATAACCGCTGGGTTGAAGAAGAACTCACAGTTGCTTCTGATCATTTTGATAAAACAGGGCATTGTCTTTTTTGTGATGCACTCCAAGAAGAATTAACTACTAAAGAGCGTGTTTTGACCTCAAATAAGCATTTCATAGCTATTGCGCCTTATGCGTCAAAAACACCTTTTGAAATATGGATTTTCCCTCGTAAACATAACAGTAGCTTTTGTTCTTTAGCAGTCAACATTATGCCTGATTTGGCTGACATTCTTAAGCTTGTTCTGCACTCTATGAATTCTTTGCTTGACCACCCACCTTATAATATGGTACTACATACCTTGCCTAATGAGACTAATGATAGGTATCATTGGCACTTAGAGCTTTTGCCTCGATTAACAAGACAAGCAGGGTTTGACTGGAGTACCGGATTTTATGTAAATCCTACACCCCCAGAAGACGCTGCCAGATTTCTAAAAGAGGCACTTATGATGCAAGGGGTTGGGTTTTAAATGCTTAAGGCTGGTCTAAAAAGTCAAGAGAAGACGGTTCGTTCTGAAACGAAACCCCTTTTTAAGGGAACTAACCTCTTATTTTTGGTACTAGCTATTGTGGGTTGTTTGCATGCCCTTGGCATGATTGGCCTTGAAACCTACCGAGTCCTTAATAACAATTATGGTATTGAGCGTTTAAACAGTGAGCTCTCAGTTATAGAACAAGATATTAATGATCTAGATGCACTGATTACGAATATAGATGATGTTTTTATGGAGCAGCTCGCCCGCTGTCAAGGCTACGTCTACCCAAACGAAACTAGATACATTAGCAATATTTCTCAAGAAACCATTGCAAGCCTAAATTGCTCTTGGTCAAACTAAAGCTCAACTAACCCAAAAAATAAACAAAGCTAGCCTAAGTAAAAGACGTTAGTATTAAGCAGTTCAACAATTTAGTAGTCTAAACGTAAATGGCTACAACAACTTAGCCTCTTGGTTTTGACTCGCCTAGCATTCTTATACCTATAAGTAAGTCCAGAGTTTGTTTGCATTTTGCAAACAAACTCGAGTGAAACGAGTAAAGACAAACTAACTCAGTAATATTACAAACGTACTATAGCTTAACTGAAGTTCAAAGCTCGAAACTTTAGTGACTGTAAGCACTAATTTAAAGACTATAAAACCGTGCAATACTTTTAGTGCTTTTTTTAATTAAGCCAAAGCGTTAATCAAGATCTAAGTTCAAAGAGATCAGATCCAACTTCAAGGGTACATAATTTACAGCTTCGCTAATAAATTGCAGAAAGGCTTTAAACAGCTAGCCAAACGTTAAGTTCTTCAGAGTACAAGAAAAACAAATACACTATATTAAAGGTATGACCATGCTGCTCGAAAGAAATGTGTTACACATAGATCATTTAGAACAAGCAGATTTCTTAACGAAACTAAAACACTTAACTTTCTTGCACCCCTACCTAGATAAAGCACGCTCAGTCAGCGAAGCAGCAGAACTTGCAGAAGTCAAACTCAACCAAATGCACTACTTCACCAAAAAAATGCTCGAGCTTGGTCTTATTGAAATAAAAGAAACCCAAAAACAAAAAGGTCGCAGCATTCCGCTATACCAGACGGTAGCACCTGAATTATTTGTACCGCTAGTCAATACACCTTTTATGAATATTGAAGATTATTTTAAAGAAGTCGCCACGTCTTTACTTGATGAACAAGTCAAGCATCAGCTTAATTCTTTAAAGCGCATGAAAAACGTTCAGATGGGCTTCTGGATCTTTTTTGATACCACGATTCAATCTGTCATGTTTCGCTTAACCAGCGAAGATGTTGTGCATAAAACTGCAAAAAAAGAACTTAAGTTACCTTTTGTTATGGCTTCAGGACGAATTCGTCTTAGTAAAGAAAAAGCCGATCAGGCACGCTATCACTTAAAACAAATTCAACAACTAAGTGAAGATGCTGACGGAGATTATTATCTTTATCGTTTTGTCTTAACCCCTGAAGCTAATGAATAAAAAAAGTATCTTTAATGCTTCTTTACTGTAAGACTTGTGTCATAAGCCTTTTGCTACTCTCACATCAATAATGAGGGAACCCATGAAAAAAGTTAAGTTACTTTCAATTCTTATAATCATTTTTTTAATGGCTTGTTCAGGCGAGCTTGAAAAAACCAAACCCATTTTTAACCCTAGCCCGCTAGACGACCCTAGTCACATTGAAGACTTTAGTCACTTAGCAGTTATTGATATAAACGCAAGCCAAAGTCGTGAGCAAATTGCTAAAGACTACGACGGAACCGTCATTGTTTACCATCCTGATGATGGCTTTGCGATTATTGGGTTAGCTACAAAACCAGAAGATGGTGTATTTGAAAGCCTTAAAGAAAACGGGCTTTATAGCACTGTTTACGGAAGTGGCTTTAGTGCTTGGGCTGGCGGCTGGCGCACATGGGCTGGCGGTTTTAGTGCTTGGGCAGGAGGCACCAATCAAGATGCCACATTTACTGAAAACGAAGCATTTTGGTCTCAAATTAAACTCACAGAAGGCCAAGCCCTAGCACCTAAACTCGGTAGAGATGTAACCGTAGCCGTGATTGACACAGGAATTGACTATAACCATCCTGGCTTTGAAAACCGTTTAGCCCCCACCCACATGTGGCGAGATTTTATAGATAACGACAATCTGCCACAAGAAGCAGAAGGCGACTTTAAAGGTCACGGAACTGCCGTTGCAGGACTTGTGATACAAGCAGCACCCAACGCAAAAATCTTGCCTATTCGTGTTTTAAAAGGCAACGGAGAAGGCAACTTAGTAAGCGTCATTAAAGGCATAGATCACGCTATCATGATGGGTGCAGACATCATCAATTTATCACTAGGTTCAAGTGACACCGTAGACGCACTCGAGCGTATGCTCCAGTATGCTCAAGAAAAGAACATTCCAGTAGTGTCTAGTGTGGGTAATCAAGATGAGCAGGCCATTACGCATCCTGCTAATTGGGATAGTTTTTTAAACTATATCGATGATAAGGGTCTTATTAAGGCCGAGTTGCTTACAAGAACAGATAAGGCCAGCATAGTTACTGCGGTAACCAGTGTGAATGCTAACGGGAAAAAATCTAGTTTTGCTAATTATGGACCTGTTCATATTGCTGCACCCGGTGAAGGCATACTCACGCTTTACCCTGACAATCAGGTGGTTTCTGTTAGTGGTACTTCGTTTGCTGCTGGCATTATTTCGGGTGTTTACGCCTTAGCCAAAGGGGAAAACAAAAATTTAGCTTCTCCTGCTTATACCTTTAGTCTGATTGTTAATTCGCAGGCAAGTTGGACAACTGAAGATGAAGACTTTGATACCTACTACAAGTGGCTGGGTGGTCTCGTAAATGTTCAGAGATTCGTAGCAAATGTACCTGTTGTTCATTTTGTACTTGGTTATCTTGATACCTTTTCTAGCATACCTAGCATGGGTCTTGACCCGTCAAGTTGCGTTTTAGAAGGAAGCATAAGCTCTAAACCAACAGGCAGCCAAAACATACAGCTCTTAGTTAATAATCTTTCAGACAAGAACTATGTTTTGTATAAACTAAATGAACAAGGTGAACGCGAACTGCATGCTGAAATTGATGCTCAAAGAATTTGGCGTTCTGTTGGGCATGAAAACGAAATGTGGCTCATTGCAGACGAAACAGGAGAATGCAAAGGCCTAACGGTTAACCCCCTCTTACTATCCTTTATGGTGATAGGGGACTTCTAAACTAAAACACCAATCTTAAACAAACCCCGAATCAGGCAAGCTTTAACACTTGCCTGATTTTTTTAATACTCTCATTAACCCCAGTAATATCAAAATGAACAGCTAACATACCCACTGCCTCAGCCCCCAAGACATTGCGCGCCTGATCATCAACAAATACAACTTCTTTAGCTTCACAAGCCAATTCACGCAAAGCAAACTGATACGCTCGAGTGTCAGGCTTAAGAAGGTTAAGCCTACCCTCAGCATTTATTGCAACGTCCAGCCACCATCAATCATTAAGGTTTCACCTGTAATCATACTCGCCGCATCACTCGCTAAAAACACAACCGAAGCAGCCACATCTTCTGGCTGACCAATCTTACCCAAAGGAATACGCTGCTTAACACTCTGCATAAACGCATCATCCGTAAGCCACTTCTTAGTTCCTGGTGTTTCAATAAACGTAGGTGCAACCGCATTCACCCGAACACCAAACTCAGCCCACTCGAGTGCCAAGCACTTAGTCAGGTGACTTATGGCTGCCTTGCTCATGCAGTAAATACTTTCTGTAGGTAGCGCTATAAAGCCTGCTTGGGAACTCAAATTAATAATGACTCCCTCTTTTTGCTCAATCATGAGCTTGCCAACCTCTTGCGAGGTAAAAAAGGTGCCTTTTAGATTTACATTAAGCGTGTCATCAAAATCTTGCTCATTAACTTCTTCAGCTTTATTGGGCGCACCAATACCCGCATTGTTAACCAAAATATCAATACGTCCAAAATGCGCTTTAGCTTGCTTAACCGCAGCCTTTATTTCACTTAACTTTGTAACATCCATCTGAACCGCTAACGCATCACAATTCAGGCTTTTAAGTTCAGCTAACAAGTCAGCAGCACTATCTTGAGTACGCAAACCCAAAACCACATGCGCACCCTGCTCAGCCAAAGCAACAGCACAAGCCCGCCCTATACCTTTTGCCGCACCTGTTACTAAAGCTACTTTGTTTGATAAATCAAACTGTTTCATGCAACCTCTTGCATAGGTCGTATGCGCGCTTGTGGCAACGGCTTACCTTCTGCCTGAAACACTTCTATCAACTCATCAATCACGTTTAATAAGTCAGCATAAAGCGCAATAGGGTCATCACCATGAATACCTGTTATTAGATCAGGACATTTAGCAATATAGGTTTGATCTTCACTACTCCACTCAATCCACTTGTGATACTGATCACGCATATTCATTGTTTACTCACCTCAATCGCTTGCTTAACAGCTTTTTCTTGATAATGCTTAGCATCCTCATTATCTTTCCCACTTAAGGTTACTGCACCAGCATAAGCATCATGCACAAATTTTCTATGAGAACCCTTACCCCCTTTAATCTGCCTAAATCCTGCCTTTTCTAAATCTTTCACCAAATCTCTAAGTTTTCTAGGCATATACATTTAGTTTACTATTCTGCCGCCGACTACTGACAGCCACCCACTAACAGCTTAAACTGTAAGCATGTCTTTTCTAGATAATGTTTACAAAGAACTCATACTCGAGCACTCCAAACGCCCCCGCAACAAAGGCGAACTCCCCCCACCAGCCCTCAAAGCCGAAGGGCTCAACCCCAGCTGCGGAGACGAACTAGAACTCTACTTAGATGTACAAAACAACACCATAACAGACGTAAAATTCACAGGTGAAGGCTGCGCCATATCCCAATCAAGCGCCAGCATGATGACCCAAGCCATCAAAAGCAAAAGCACACACGAAGCACTCGAGCTTAGCAAACAATTCAAAGCCATGATTCAAGGTGAAGAACCCACAGATGCCCTCGGAGACCTAAAAATGCTACAAGGCGTCTCAAAATTACACGCAAGGGTTAAATGCGCAACCCTAGCTTGGGTCACACTCGAGCAAGCCTTAGCAGAAGCAGAACTTAACCCTAGTTAATGCTCAACTAACTCAAGCAGCACACCATTCATAGCTTTCGGATGCAAAAACACAACCCTTGTACCTGCACGCCCCGAACGAATATCCGTACTAATAAAACGAACACCCTCATAAAGCAACCGCTCAATCTCAACTTCAAGATTAAGCACACGAAATGCCACATGATGCAAACCCTCACCCCGCTTCTCTAAAAACTTAGCAATAGGACTCTCAGGACTTGTCGGCTCGAGTAACTCAATTAAACTATCTTTTGCTTGTAACGCACGAACCTTTAGATGTTGAGAAGCAATAAATTCATCTTCACCAAGTTGCGCTAAGCCAAGCAAAGCATAAGATGCAAAGGCAGCCTCTAAATTCTTTACAGCAATACCCAAATGATCAATCGCTAAACCCTCAAAAGGCTTCATTAAGGCATCTTTGCTTGCCTAGCTTGAAGCTTAGAAGCCTTCTCGGCAAACTCACGTGCAAAAATCTTGATATCCGCCATTAAGCCCTTATTATTTGTAGCATTCTTATAGGTATCTGCCATAGTCATTAAGGTCTGATAAAAAAAATCATTCATATCATCAACCGTCATATCTTTCGTCCATAAATCAATACGCAAACTCTGCCGAGCATCCGCATCCCAAAGCGCAAGAATCATCGCTTTACTTGTCTGCAACTCAGCCTCAGGCGCATCATCCGCCCGCCACTCAATCCTATCAACAGCAGTATCATCACGAAAAACAGACAACTTAATATCACTCTTAGTCATAAACTTAAGTTTATACCAAGCCAAAGAAAAACAAGACAAAAGCTGCGACTTAAAAAGGCTTACGCGCAGTAAAAACCGAACTACCCCCAACCACAACCGTACGCTCAACATCCACAAAACCAGCCTGAGTAAACCAAGCACGATACTCAGACTCTGTGTAAGCCTGCCCCTCATCATAAACATTAAGAAAAACCAAATTAAACGCAACCATCTGAGCAGGCGACAACCTCGAATCATCCAAAACATGACCCGCCAAATACACGAACGCACCCGCCTCTACAAGCGCAAACAACAAAGGCTCGAGCTTAAGCTAAGCTGCCAAAGTTCAGAGGTTTGCTTCACAGCCAAAGCATCTTGCCAGGTCAAATTACAAAGTGTGTCTTTTAGGTAAGGTACAACTTCGCTCTTACTAAGCTGAGTTGTTCTTTTAACTAAGCTCGAGCTCAAAACACTCATACTTTTATGGCTGCGCGTAAAGTTAAAATAAGTAATCTGATTCCCAAAATAATCTTCTCTACTGCTTTTATCTTGAGGTTCAGGAGAAATCACTAATTGAGCGTCCAAACACTGCTGCGTAACCAGTGTATTGTAAAAAGAACGCGGGCAAAGCCTTGCTTCGTTATATGCCAGACTCACAGAGTCGCTGTAGCGATAATCAGTTAAGTGTTTGATGCTGTACGTTGTTGTATAACTCATAATTAGATTATCTCAAATTCTGCTGTCTTAAACTACCTTGCCTTAAACTTCTAAGCTTAGCCTAGACCCTAAGCGAACCCCGAAACGCTCTACTCGCATAATAAGATTCTGCGCCGTTGTGGTACACAAAGACCCTGCCAAAACGGTAATCAGCAAAAATAGCACCCCCCAGCTTTCTTATTTCAATAGGAGTTGCCAGCCAGCTCGAGGTTTTAGTATCAAAGTGACCAAGTTTTTGCAAATCTCTATACTGTTGTTCGCTTAAAAGCTCAATACCCATGGCGGCAGCCATATCGAAGGCGTTATTTTGGGGTTTATTTGCTTTTCTTGCGTCCCAAGCTTTGCGGTCATAGCAAAGACTTCTGCGGTCTTTAGGGCTTTCTGTAGCGCAATCATAAAAACTGTATTCGCCCGTTTTTGCATCAAAACTAACAATATCGGGTTCACCGCCTGTTTTTTCCATTTCAGCCAGTGACCAAAGCTTGTCAGGACTAGCTTCCAGCTTTGCTTGTACGTTTGCCCACTCTAAGCCTTCATGGCGGTTCATGTTTTGTTCAAAACGAGTTTTTAA
>CAZWJZ010000130.1:0-11614 GCA_964634665.1 uncultured bacterium
TTTGGCTTAGAATTTATAAAATTTGCTTGACTCGACCTCTAAACTCATGTAGACTCTTTAAGCTACAAAGCGAGTTTTTAGCAAGCTCGAGTTACGTAAGTTTAGTTCTACTAACGGGGTGTAGCGCAGCCTGGTAGCGCACTACCTTGGGGTGGTAGTGGTCGCAAGTTCAAATCTTGTCACCCCGACCAGATAAAAGGAGGCTTTTGCCTCCTTTTTTATTGTTTTTGGTTTTTAGGTTCGTTAAACTAGTACTGTTGGTTCTCGTAGCTCAGCTGGATAGAGCAACCGCCTCCTAAGCGGTAGGTCGTGCGTTCGAATCGCGCCGAGAACACCATGATAAATGCTGTGCTAGACAGTAAAACTCGAAAAGCTATTTTTGCTTTTCGAGTGCTTTTTTTGACAAATGGTACCCCTTGGCAGTTACTCGAGTTTTTTACTCATGCTAAGCACGCTAAATTCAGCTCAGCAAGACATCTATAAAGCTACTTTAGATAAGCACGGATATGTTTTTTCAGAGCCTTTACGTCAAAGCTGGGCACAAAATAAACCAGTCAAAAGCTTTTAAGCGTAGCCCTAAATGGTAACCATGACAAAGCTACCGGGATTTTCGAGCCTTATGAAGTTACTGCATAGAAGGTTTGCAAAATACTGAATGGGTCTATCCGTAGGCTTCGCTCGGTACTTCGTAACTCTTTCTTAAAAGCTTTTAGCCAAGAACAATCCTGAACCACAGGAGCAAAGCGGCTATGAAGATGAGTACTCAGTAATCAAAGAATAGGGTAGCTTCTCTAGAAGCGAGTCCTAACGAAAGTTCTCTAGAAGCACGTCCTATCATGCCTAAGGTTCACTCTGGAGATCACTACTTAGCGTTTAAAGGTCTCTTGTCACTAGCCTGAGGTCGTATTCGCTTTAGAGGCCTTGCTTCTGCCTAATCTGTTATACCCCGACAAATTAGCTTATAAAGTAACCCCTATTAATTCGATTCTTCTTGCACTCCGCTCGCATTTAAATACCCTACTTATGTAGGGTATTTAAATGGAATTAGTATTACACCCTAATCGGTTTCAAGTTTAATAAAGAGCAGATTACGCCACGGGGTGCCCATAAGAAAAGGGGTCATTTGAGTTATTTTTATTTTAACTCCTTTGCATTCCATTTTTGGCAAAGTTGCTCATCGTATAAAAGCTTAATAAAGACACCCCCGACAACTGAGCGCGCTTGAAACCCGCTCTGTAACCCCGTGTCGGTGTAGTACCAGTCTGTTAAAGGTACACGGCTCTCAGTTTCATTTAACCAAGTCCGTATAGGCGCTATAAAAGACTGAAACTCTTCTTGATTTTTGCTTAAAGAGGCTGTCCAGACAATCCAGTCAAGCTTTGTGTAAGCGCTTCGGTTATCTAGAGGCAAACCATAAGTATTTTGTCTTGTTTTATAGTAAGCAAGTTCTTTTTTAGCAAGCTCTTCAGGAAAGACTGCTAAGCCCAGCAAGCTATCCCAAACAAGATTATACTTTTGGCTCCAGCTATCAGGACTATCAAACGCCAAACGGTAATGATCCCCATCATCAGACATATTCTGCCAGTCAATCGCCATTTGCTCAACTCGAGTGCGTAGCTGGGTTGCTTTAGCCGTATCGCCTTTTTCTTTACAGAGCTGCGTGTAAGCTGCAACACCCAAAAGTGCTTTTAAAGACAAATTGACATTGTGTGCTAAGTGCCCTGCAAAATCATCTGTACAAAGCTGATTTTCAGGGTCAAGTCCTTTCTCTAATAAATACTCTGCCCACTGTGTAAGTAACTGCCAGTGCTTTTTTGCATAGTCTATCGAATTTTGAGCTTTACAAAGTGCTGCTACTAGAAGCAGCATATTGCCGCATTCTTCTATGGGCATTTGGTCAATCTCTGAGGCTTCGCCACCACCATAAACCTGACCGTTAGCAAGTGGATAACGACCTATGTCATGTGGTGCAAATGGAAAGTTCCAGCGGTCTGAAGCAGCGTAAGCTAAGATGGGTGTGAGTTGCGCTTCAAGAAGCTTGGGGTTAAGGAGTAAAAAGAAGGGGCTTGATGGATAGGTAACATCAACTGTACCCATGCAGCCATTGCTAAAATTCTCTTTTGAAAAGAACAAGGCTTTACCGTCAAGGTCCGCCACAAGTTTATGAGCAGCAATGCACTGCCTGAAACTCAGTGCAGCTAGCTCTGCGTAAGCCTCACCCCCCGAATCCTTTAAGTCTTTCATAAGCTCAGCATCGTAAGCTTCGCAGCTTTCTTTTAAACTACGGTAGTCAGCTAAAGAATTACTTAGTAGCGTACTTACGTCCGCGCCATTACGGCGCCAGTAAGGTCTTAACCTACGATAAAAATACTCTACCGAATACTGATCGTCATAAGCAAAAACTAACTGCTTTGCTTGCGGCATTTCAGCAACATCATCAAACTTAAATAGCCACGCCGTAACAGGTGAGGGGGGGCGATTATCTACGGAACAGGGCATGTCTGTAGCGTCACTTGTTGGCAAGCTTGTTTGCTCTATAAAGCCTCTACGCAACCACATATCTTTACCTAAAACCGAACTTACCCCTTCATCTTGCAAAGCAAGCGTGTACAAATACCCCCAGTCAATCCGCAAGTCATCACCTGACTTAGCAAGCATGGCTTGGTCTCTTGACCCCATCCAGAGAGCTTCTTTAGTTCCTAAACGATGCCGCCCCCAAACAACCTGCTGCGCAAGACTATCAACAACCAAGCTCGAGCTTATATCTAAATAAATAGCCACATTATGACTTTTGCCGTCTGTGGCTTTAAGCTGCATAGCTAAATACGTTACAGGCCGTGACATGAGTTCTAAATCATGAGGTAATGCAGGGGTTAGAAACGTTAACTCGAGCTGCACAGCTGCAGCTTCAAAGCTGTAGATAGTTCTGGTAGGCAGTACTTCTAGAGAGATTTGATTCATGGCAGGAATGTCATGATCTAATCGTTTAGGCATTGCGCCCATAAAGCGGTACGTTTCACCATCAATCTTTATAAGTCCACACAGGGCTTGAGTTGTACCCGTCCAGTGACTTGACCAATCATCTGTTAAGGTGTCGGTAGTTGACCAAATACTTAGGTAAGGATCGTTAACGATGAGGGGTACAGCTGGGGGACGTAGATGTTTTTGCATGACTCTCTCCTTGATGTTGTTTTATTACCAGTTTGTTACCGAACCGTCCAAACGTTTTAAATAAGGTAGTTCTGTTTGTCTAAAAGGATGTTTTTTAGCAGCTTCGCGGTCAAAGCTAATGCCTAAACCAGGTCTGCTATTTGGTAGTAAATAGCCTTCTTGCCATTCGGGTTGTTCAGGTACAACATCTGTTAAGACTGTTCCTGTTTTGACAGGTTGCTCCTGCACGGCAAAATTAGGGGTTGCTAGATTAAGTTGCAAGCAAGCAGCAGATGAAACAGGTCCCAAAGGGTTGTGAAGCGCAAGTTTAATATAATGAGTTTCGCACCAACCCACTACCTTTTTAGCTTCTGTAAAACCGCCTGCTAAGCACAAGTCAAGACGGCAGTAATCTATCCATTCTTCTTCAATAAGTTGCCTAAATTCCCATTTGGAACTAAACTGCTCCCCTGCAGCAAGGGGCACAGTTGTTCTAGGTCGCAAGGTTTTAAACGAATCAGGATTTTCTGAACGCAACGGGTCTTCAATAAAGTAGGGCTTAAAGACCTCAACTTCTTTACAAAAAGAAAGTGCGTCAGCTAAGTCTAAGCGAGTATGCACATCAAAACAAAGCTCAATATCATCTCCGACAGCTTCACGGACAGCGGCAAACTGCTCGAGTGCTCGTTTTACGGACTTACGAGGCTCTAGTACATCTCCCTGACTTGGTAAACCCCAACGCACAAATTGCCAACCTGCCTCCTTGGTCTCAAGGCAAGAATCAACTAGGCTTTGAACATCCATATTATGGCCTGCATTGTGCGGGTAGCAAATAACTTTGTCTCTGACACGCCCGCCTAAAAGTTCATAAATAGGAACACCCAACGCTTTGCCTTTAATGTCCCAAAGTGCAATATCAATGGCTGACATAGCTGCACCCAACACACGCTGCGCTGGAAAAAAACCTGAGCGAAACAGTACTTGCCAAATATGCTCAATCTTAAAGGCCTCTTGCCCTATTAAAAGCGGTTTAAAGTGCTCTAAAGCACCCATGACCGCTAACTCACGTCCTGTTAAACCTGCCTCACCAATACCGTAAATCCCTTCATCTGTACCAATCTCAACAAACAAAAAGTTACGCTGACCACCCCAGACAGGGTAGGCTTCAACACTTACTATCTTCATTCATTACTCCTAAGAGGGCTACGGTTCTTAAGCCCAACATTTTAATGTAGCGACCTGCTACTGGCACAAGTACAAACCTAAGGAGAGGTTTTTGGCGATAAACAGCCAGCAGCTTAGCACGTTCCTTAACTAAAGCTCGAGCTTTCTGATTTATTGCAATATCTGCATGGTGATTTGTTAATATTGAGGTCGATGCTGTATCTGCCTTCTAGGCATTTTGTGTAGCAAAACACGCTTGCTCGAGCGGCCACTTAGAATCATGCAATGCAGCTTGTATTCGGTCATATAGTTTTGGAGGCTAACAAATTCAATCTTGGTTCCAATAGGTTCTAGTTGTAAAGAGAAATCCAGAAGGTCTTAAGATAGGGATAAAAGCAAAATAGCATAGATGTCACAGTAAACAACAAAAAGCCTATCTTGCCAGTTTTTGTCATAATCTAACTCTCTTTCAAACACCTTTAGGTATAAAAATGTAAGGATGAACAAAGATTTAGTTAATCGTTTAAACAAGGTGACCCAAAATGAGTTGGGAAATATTAAACGTGAAACCTATACCCCATTTAGGGTTTAAATTGTAGTTAAGCCCAATCATAATAAGAGCAGGTCACCTTTTTTGTCAAGCTTTTAAATGATCAATTTCCACAATAAAAAATGCAAAAAATAGGCTAAACAAGCTTTTCAGATTCAGCAACTCGAGTTACATTTACAATAGATATGAAAATGATTAGTCAAAGGGATTCGAGCGTATAGCTAAAGACCTAAAAGTAGCATTATCCGGGTTCTTGCGACACAATCTCTACCGAACGTGCGCCTTTTAGCTAGCCTATAAAGATCATTCGGAATGTGTACCACAAGCTGTGGTACACATTCTCTGCTACTTGGCATCTACGCAGGCTCAAATACGGAGGACTCAGACCTACTCAAGCTTAATTGATAATCTTAAAAGGCGTGCAGCACGCTATTGCTAGTAAGAATCTAGAAAATATACTTTGGGTCTTCTAAGCGTTAGGTTGTGTCTTCGAATCGTGCCTAGAACACCATGAAACAGCAAGAACATCATGAGAAATGTCGTCTAGGGCGGTAAAATTGTGTGCAGTCTTATTTTAATGATTGTGGGTAATTTTAGTTTGTTTGTCGTTCCTGTGTCAAAATGTTTACAAAGGTTTCTTTGCTGAGACTATCTTTATTCTGTTGTTGCTAGCATAAAGATAGTCTGACTTAGCGTACTTGCGTGGCTTAGCTTTAAATATATATGTGTTGCGCGCTAGGGTCTTTTAATTTTTTGGTATTGGGTATAGTGGTTTAAAGGAGTTGATGATGGATTATGTTCGCTTAGGTCGGTCAGGGCTCAAGGTGTCTAGGCTTTGTCTTGGCATGATGAGTTATGGTTCTAAAACATGGCGTGATTGGGTTTTAGAGAGTGATGAAGGTCTTGCTTTTGTAAAGCGTGCTTTTGATTTGGGTATTAATTTTATTGATACAGCAGATGTTTATTCTATTGGTGTTAGTGAAGAAATAACAGGTAAAGCACTAAAGAAATTTGCTCGGCGTGAAGATGTCATACTGGCAACTAAAGTTAATGGTCAGATGAGTGATGCGCCTAATGATAGAGGCTTATCTCGAAAGCATATTATGGACGCGGTAGAGGCATCTTTAAAGCGTTTAGGGACAGATTATATTGATCTTTATCAGATTCATCGTTGGGATTATGATGTGCCGATAGATGAAACCTTAGAAGCGCTTCATGACTTGGTACGAATGGGCATGGTTCGTTATATTGGGGCCTCGAGTATGTTTGCGTGGCAGTTTGTAAAGGCGCAGTATCTGGCTGATTTAAAAGCTTGGACGCGGTTTGTATCTATGCAAAATCACTATAATTTAATGTACCGTGAAGAAGAACGCGAAATGAATCCTTTTTGTCTTGATGAGGGTGTTGGGCTCATACCTTGGAGTCCTTTAGCAAGAGGGTATTTAACGGGTAGCCGCAAGCGTGATAAGGCTTCGGAAACCTTAAGATCAGGCTCTGATGGTTTTGCTGATAGCATGTACGGGAGTTCCGCTGATTTTGATGTGGTTGAGCGCTTGCTTAGCACTGCAAATGAATTAGGGCATACACCTGCTCAATTGGCTCTGGCTTGGCTACTTAAAAAGCCTGCTGTGGTGTCACCTATTATTGGTAGTACTAAGCTCAAGCATCTTGAAGAAGCGGTTGCGGCTTTAGACCTTAAGCTTGATGATGAAACAATGACTAAGCTTGAAGCGCCTTATGAGCCTCATGGCGTTTTGGGTCATAGTTAGTGAAAGGATAAATCTATGGAGACCGTTGCTTTAGAAAAAAACCGTCGTTTTTCTTCTGAAAAAATGCAAAAAGTAGCCTTATTTGAGAGTGAAAAGATGTTTTGTGATCAGTACTGTTTATTACCTGGTCAATTTCAAAAAGTGCATTCGCATGACAGTGAAGACAAAATTTATGTGGTGCTTGAAGGAGAAGCCCTGTTTGATATTGGTGGTGAAGAAGAATTGCACCCTGAAGGGAACGCTGTTATAGCTCGAGCTGGTGTGCCTCATGGCGTTCGTAATGACTCAGATAGCCAACTTGTTTTACTGGTCATGATGGCACCCAGACCAGCAGCACATTAAAAACTCGAGCTTTCTTTTGGTTAAACTAGAGTCATGAAAATTTCTGCTTTTCCGAAGTGTTACTTAGAAACCATTACTGATGGTGAAATGTCGGTGTTTGACTGGATTGAGATGGCTAAACCTTTGGCTGCTGAGGGTTTAGAGATGTACGAGGGCTTTTTAACGAGTCTTGATGATGCTTACCTATCTGAATTAGCAGCTGCGCTTAAAGGTGCTGGTTTTGCCATGCCGATGCTTTGCTGTTCGCCTAACTTTACTAACCCTGATGAAGTAGCTCGTAAAGCGGCTATTAAGCATGAAATAAAGATGATTGAGGTCACGCGCAAACTTGGTGGAGCAAAAGCAGTTTGCCGAGTGCTAACAGGTCAGCGTTACCCTGAGGTGAGCATTGAGCAAGGCTTAGTTTGGGTCCAAGAGGCCATAAAAGAACTGCTCGTAGTTGCAGAAGAACATGACATTATTTTGGGTTTAGAGAATCACTATAAAGATGGCTACTGGACTTACCCTGAGTTTGCCCAGAAGAAAGATGTCTTTTTGCAAGTCCTTAACGGCATTCCTGAATCCCCATATTTTGGCGTACAATACGACCCTTCTAACGCCATTGTCGCTGGGGATGATCCGATTGCTTTGTTACGTGAGGTTGCCCCTAGGGTAGTGAGTATGCATGCGAGTGATCGTTACCTAGAGCAGGGTGTAAGCCTTGAAGAGCTTAAGCAGAGTGACGGTACGCTTGGTTACTCACCTGCTTTAAAACATGGCGTTACGGGGCAAGGGCTTAATGATTATGATGCTATTTTTCAGATTCTTAAAGACGCTGGCTTTGACGGCTGGGTAAGTATTGAAGATGGCATGAATGGCATGGAAGAAATGAAGCAATCTATTGATTTTCTTAAAACCATGCGTACTAAGTATTTTGCTTAAGTTTTTAATGTCTAAGCTTGTGTCTGCAAAATGAGGTAAGCTTAGAGCAATCAAACTTGTAGCGTTTCTGTGACTTCTTCACTCACGCCAAGTCTTATCAGCAGCGAATTAGAATTCATCAGAATTCTAGTGGAAATAAATAGCAATACGCTAAGGCAACAGTGCTCTAAGGTAAGGCTGTAAAGTGTCGCAGAAATGCAATTAATACCAATATTGAGGTGTGTACGCAATGAAACCCATTGTTCAGATTTCACTTGACCTAACCACTATTCCAGAAGCTCTAGCTACTGCCGAAATAGCCATGCGTGCAGGCGTTGACTGGCTTGAAGTAGGAACGCCCCTCATTATTGCAGAAGGCATGAATGGTGTGCGCGCCCTAAGAAAAGCTTTTCCTGACACGCCCATAGTGGCAGACTTAAAAACCATGGACGGTGGTTATTTAGAAGCTGAAATGATGGCAAAAGCAGGTGCTACGCATGTTGTTGTCATGGGGCAAGCCAGACCCGAAACCATAGAACTTGTGGTTAGAGCAGGTAAAGACTTTGGCGTTAAAGTCATGGGTGACAACCTAGGCATGCCTGACCATGTCGCAGGCGCGAAGAAACTCGAGTTTCTAGGTTGTGATTTTGTAATTCATCATATTGCTTATGATCAGCGCACGCTCTCAGCTGAGCGGGGGCTTGCGTTTCCTAGCCCTCTTGAAGAACTTAGAGCTATTGTAGATGCGGTTTCTATTCCTGTTCAGGCGGTTGGTGGTTTAAGTATTGAAGAGGCAATGAAAACACCTGACTATGGGGCGCCGTTGGTTGTTTTGGGAGCGCCGCTTACCATAGATGCTCATTCGTTTAAGGCGGCAGCAGGTGATCTTGAAGGGGTTCTACGAGAAATTTGCATGGCGGTACATAGCTATGCTGATGTTGCTGTTGGAAAGCAAGGTGATAGGAATGTCTGATTTGGCTAAAATGATGCCAGCGGTGGTTAATTATGCAGAGTCTCCTCGTAGTGTAGAACTACGTGAAGTGCCCATTCCAAGCATTGGTGAAAGAGATGTTCTGCTTAAAACAGAGGCAGTTAGTGTTTGTGGTAGTGACTTACACCAGTGGTTAGGGGGCATTAGCTGGACCGTTAATTATCCTTGTATTTTAGGTCATGAATTTGCTGGCACCATTGTACAAGTAGGCAAAGGGGTTACTCATTTTAAAGAGGGCGATCGTGTTGTGAGTGAAACAGCAGCCGTAATAAATGAGAGTTCTCCTTTAACCCGAGCAGGTTTATATAACTTAGATACAACGCGTTTAGGCTTTGGTTATGGTGTTAATGGCGCTATGACGCAGTACGTAAAAGTGCCTGAGCGTTGCTTGCACGCTATTCCTGATCAGCTTGACTTTACCAGAGCAAGCTTAACTGAGCCTTGCTGTGTTGCTTACAACGCTACTTGTGTCAATACAACCATACGCCCAGGTGACACCGTACTGGTTCTTGGTCCCGGCCCAATTGGCTTATTGTGTGCGCTCATGGCTAAGCTAAGTGGAGCAGGGCATGTTGTGGTGGCTGGTTTAGCCAATGATCAGAAACGTCTTAATATTGCTAAGCAGTTAGGTGCACATGCGACCCTTACAGAAAACATTGAGGCTTACTTTCAAAATAGGGGTGACGGTTTAGGTGCTGATGTTGTTATAGATGCCGCAGGTGTTTCAGCTACCTTAGCGACTGCCCTAAGTGCCGTTCGCCCAGCAGGTCAAATTACCAAAGTGGGTTGGGGACCTCAAGCTATGAATTACAGTTTAGATAAAGCTGTGCAAAAAAACGTGACAATTCAGGGTAGCTTTTCGCATAACTGGCCAATCTGGGAGCGCATTATTGCCATGATGAGCTCAGGGCAGCTTGATATAAGCCCGCTCATTAGCCAAACCGCTCGCTTAGATAATTGGCAAAGTTGCTTTGAAGGCATGCACTTAGGTGATTACGTAAAAGCTGTCTTGCACCCCAATCAATGACCCTCGCTCGAGTGTTAAATGAGCTTAGTTTTAACTTGAATTAACTTTACGCTCAAAGCTCTTAGGTTATTGCATTTAGGATAAGCATCAGGGGTAGCTTTTTAGGGGTTTGATTTCTGAATAACAAGGTAGACATTGTTTAAAAAGAGCTTAACTTAGCACTAAGGTTTCATTAAGTGAGTCGTAACAAACCTGATTACGACCTTCCTGCTTAGCTTTATAAGAAGCCTGATCAGCTAAATCTAAAAGATCTGTTAACGTACGCGTATCGGTATTTGAAACAGCAACACCCACACTCGCTGTGACCTCTAAAGTCAAACGCTCGAGTTTAAATGCTTTTGCTGATATGAGTGTGTGTATGCGTGCTGCTATCTGCAAGGCTAGGGTTTCATTTGCACTAGGGACAAGTAAGACAAATTCTTCTCCACCAAAGCGGGCAAAAATATCGCTGCTACGAATGCTGTCCTTAACTCGTCGGGTGAGTTCTTTTAAGACTTGATCGCCTATATTATGACCGTAGCTATCATTTATGCTTTTAAAGTGATCTAAGTCGAGCATAATGGCGCACAAACTTTCATCATGATCTAAACTTTCTTGTAATAGCTTTTCGCCAAACTCAAATAAGTAACGCCGGTTATAACTATTGGTTAAAGGGTCTTTGAAAGATAAGTCACGTAAACGCTGCTCGAGCTTTTGAGTTTCATTTAGTTGGGTTTCAAGGGATTTTTGTATGCTTAGTTGATCGCTTACATCATAAATAAGGATGACAGAGCCTTGGTAAGCTCCTTTTTTACTTCGAATGATGTTGTTTCGTAGTTCAAAATGTTTGTCAAGGTGATGAAAGGAGAGTTTGTTTATAGATTCAGATAAAGTGTTTAAAGCTGTATTAGTGATGATTGAACGACTAAAGGCAGAAAATGTCTGACCTATAGCTAGCTTATTTGTACTTGAAAAGAGTTTTTCGGCAGAGGGGTTTAAGTCTATAATTCTTTGTTTTTGATCTATGCTAATAATGGCTGTGTCTATTGTTTCAAATACTACTTTGTGAGCTAAGGGAACTAGGTCAAATAATTGTGTGCGGTAAAGTGCCAAAAAATAAATAATGCCTGTCAGACTAAAACTCAAAGGCGTAATTTCAGTAAAAAACAAATTATCAAAAAGCTTTAGTTCTAATTGGCGGGCTATATCTAGCACTAAAGGTGCTATAAGACCTGAAATGAGTAAGATGTTTTGCCTTTTGTAAAGATTATTTGCACGAAAGGTCACAAAAATAAGGCGACTAAGACCATATAAAACAGTTAGGTAACCATAAGGGATTGATATAAAGGACTTAAGCGGCCCGTCGTCTGAATCCCAGAAGATGAGGTCATGAAAATTAGCTAAGTGAATATTCTTGAAAAATAAATCATGATAATTTGAAGTTAAAATAACGACTATTAAGACGGTTGGAATGACTAGTAAAAGGAAAACTTGTTGTTTGCCTAATAAAACATAGTGATCGGTATAGCTAGCTGTGAAGAATAACCACCCGGTAACACTCATATAAACCCCCAAAAACATAACAACCTGACTAAAAATATAGAGCTCTCTATAAGGAAGTAAAATAAGAAAAAGATCACCCAAAGCCCATAGGCTTGTGCCAAATATCATTAGGCTTAAAAGCGCTGCACCTTTGGCGGGTCGTTTGCTCCAACAATCTATTGCCATAATCAAGGAACTAA
>CAZWJZ010000131.1:0-11600 GCA_964634665.1 uncultured bacterium
TACCTTAAGCCAACTTGCCATATAGCTAATGTAGTTCTCTAAATCTCGAAATTGACCTTGACCAGGTGAGTGATCCATGAGTGACAGCATATGAACCTGCCCAAGGGAAATCAGGTCTTTAAGCATATCTTTAGTATTTGGGTAGTTAAGTTCAAAACGCGCGTGAATACGAGTATCGCAAGCCAAGTCTGGAGCTAAGCTAGATATGCTAGATACTAAATCTTGAGTTCTTTTTTCCGCAGAGTCGCCTAGCTTTTCTACAAAATCTGCAAACGATAAGGCAATATAAGCTGTTGTAATGCCCGCTGCAATGTGTCGCTTATCAAGCTCACGAATACTCATCTCAGCAGGAAAACGAGATCCAGGACGTGGTTCTATTTCCCTTTCTAAAATATCGCCATGTAAATCAATAATACCTGGAATTAATGTTAAACCCTCAGGCATTCCTGAAATCTCTTGACCTAAACTTAACTTGCGAATTAAGCCACCTTCAATTTCAAGGCTCGAGTTTTTAAAGCTTCCGTTGGGAAGGATGAGATTTATATTGGAAAAGGTCATGAGTTTCCATCCTAAAACTTAAGTATATTTTTCTAGAAACTTATCCATATTTCTTAGATCAACAAAGCCTTCTTCTAAATCTTTACGAGACCAATGCCACCAAGCGATACGCTCGAGTTTTTCAATAACGTCATCTGTGAATCGTTGGCGTATGGGTTTTGCAGGGACACCTGCCACAATGCTATAAGGGGCAACATCTTTGGTTACGACAGCGCCTGAGCCTATGACTGCACCATTACCAACATTCACAGCAGGCATAATGGTCACGTTATGACCAATCCAGACATCATGACCAATAGTTACGGGCTGGGCTCGTCGCCAGTCAAAAAAGGTTTGCTCATCCTCAGTTGCAAAGCCATACTGCGCTGCACGATAAGTCATGTGATGGCTGGTGGGTCGTTCAATCGGGTGGTTGCCAGGATTTAGTCTGACATAGGAGGCAATGGAGCAAAACTTACCAATGCTGCTGTAAATGACTTGACAATGCTGCACAATGTAACTGTAATCGTCTAGAGAGGATTCAACGAGGGAAGTGTTTTTGCCGACTTCGGTCCATGCACCCAAACGGCTATCTAGAATAGTGGCTGTTTCATGGATAGTAGGTTCTAAGCTAAGCTTTTTCATGCCTGCACCAGATGCATATTCTGCTTTTTAAATGAACTAAGCGCTAGACTACCGTCTGAATAAATAACTTTACCGTTAGCAATGGTTGCCCGAACTCTAGGAAGACCTTGGCTGTCATCAAGTAAGATAAAATCAGCACGTTTGCCAAGCTCTAAGCTACCGCGATCATTTAGTTTTGCTGCTTTAGCTGGGTTGCTACTAACGAGTTTCACGGCTTCATGTAATGGCATACCCTGTTTGTTTAATTTGAAAATGATGTGCAACATAGCAGCAGGATAATAATCACTTGCCAAAATATCTAAAACGCCTTCTTCAAGAGCCTCTAACGCACTTAGATTACCTGTGTTTGACTGGCCCCTATAGGCGTTTGGAGCACCCATAATTGTGAATAGCCCTTTGTCTTTAGCTGCTCCTGCCGCCTCTAGTGTGACTGGAAATTCACTAATACTGGCACCCAAATTGGCCACCAATTCAACTTTGGCTGTCGTATCATCATCATGTGAAGCAAGCACAATGGCTTTTGATTTGGCCTCAGCACATAAAGACCGAATGACATCCCAGCTTGGAGGATTTTGATTTAAACGCTCGAGTCTTTCAAGTACTTCTTTACGAAAGCTTTCTTCACTAACACCACGCCACGCTGCAACATGCTGAATGTGTTTTTCAATGTCACGATATTGACCTTGCCCAGGGGTGTGATCATTTAGAGAAATCATATCTAACTGCTCAGTTTCTAGAAGCTTATGCAAGATTTGCGGGGCATTTAAATTGCTTAGTTCAAAACGAGCATGTATTCGCGTATCAACCAGTAACTCATCTTTTAGACTGTTAATGAGCTGAATCGTATCACTAGCGCGTTCCTCTGAACGCAAGTACTGTTTTTTATTTGCTTCAGCAAAAGAAATAGCTGCGTAAGCGGTGGTTATACCTAAGGCAGCTAATCGTTTATCAAGCTCGAAGAGTGCAAGGTCTGTAGGAAAGTAGGCTTTAGGTCGAGGTTCAACATCCCTTTCGATCATGTCACCATGAAGATCAATGAGCCCAGGTAAAAGCAAATAATTTTGAGCGTCAATACCACCATTTTGAGTTTGCCCTATAGCCTGTATAATGCCATTATCAATTTCAATAAAGACATCTTCTAAGACAGTTTCAGGTAAAACAGCACGAAGATTAGCCAACCGCACTAGCTAACATCTCCTCATCTTCTTGACTTATTGAGTTAAGTTCTAAATATCGATCAATCAGCCCCTCAACATCTTCAGGATGATGAAAAACAGCTATCATCGTGACACCTTGTTCTTTTAATTCAGAAAGGCGTTTAACAAGGGCACCTCTGGCCTCTTTGTCTAGCGATGCAGTTGGTTCATCTAGCAGTAAAAGCTTACGTGGTGCAATAAGGGCTCTAGCCAAATTCACTTTTTGCTGCTCACCCCCAGAAAAAGTAGTTGGGTAAGCCTGCCATAATTCTTCCTTTAAACCAAACCACGCTAAGGCCTCAGCTGCACGCTCGAGTGCTTCAGCGTAGTCATAGCGGCTTAGTAGGGGTTCGGCGACAAGTTGTACTGCACTTACTCTTGGTCTTGCTCTTAGAAATTGGGTTACAAATCCAATTTCTTCACGACGTAATAGGGCAATATCAATATCTGAAGCTCGGGCTAAATCAATTTCACCAAAACCTGAGTTGTAAAGTGCATAGCCACTAGTGACTTTATAGGAACGGTACAGGCATCTTAAAAGGGTTGATTTACCAACCCCATTTGCGCCTTTCACGAGTACAAATTCGCCTTTAGCAATATCTACATTTAAATCATCAAACGCAGGAATTTGCCTTGCTAAATGATGAATGTAAAACATTTTTGAATACGATTTTAAACGCAGTATATAATCACGGTTTGACATGTGGCCTGACCTCCTCTATACGCCGAGCACCTTTAGCAACAAGCAGTGCAATATCACGAGGCATATTTGTCTTTCGAATGGCCTCGACCGCGGCTGCTAAGTCATACTCGAGTAAGTAAAAATAGGGTTTGAGAGTGTTTAGGTTTAGAATTGCACAAGCTGCTCTAGTATCACCATTTAAAGAACGACCTACTGCACCTGGATTAATGAAAAGCGTGTTATTGCATTCAAAAGCAAAAGCTCTGTGGGTGTGTGCTAAAACCACAACATCTGACTTTAATTTGTCTGCGAGTTCAGCAAACAAAACTTCGTTTTCGGGCTCGAGCCAGTCATCTAGATGCTCTAAGCCAGCGTGTAGAATGCTTATCGATTTGCCTTTATATTGATAGTGTATGCGCCACGGTAGCGATTTCAGGTAAGCTTTATTTTCGGGCCGAATAATGGCTTTTGACCATTCTAAGGCAGCTTGTTTTAAGGGTTCATTAAGTTCATTTGAAGCTCTTCGGCTGGCTTTGGGTTTATTCCAAGCTACTGCATCATCATAATTACCTGCAACTGAGGCTATGCCTTTTTCTTTTAGTTGTTCGATAACGCGGTTTGGGTTTGCACCGTAAGCTACCAAGTCACCTGCACAAATTATTAGGTCAACCCTGTGTGCTTCTAAATGCGTTATCGCGGCATCAAGAGCCTCGGCATTAGCGTGAATGTCTGCAATGAGGCCGAGTTTCATACTTTATAACTTTGCGTGTACTAACTGCTGTGTGTAAGCATGCTGCGGGTCTTCAAGGACTTGGTCAGATAAGCCCATTTCAACAACTTCACCGTAACGCATGACCATTATGCGGTCTGCTAAGGTGCGAATAACGCCAAGGTCATGCGAAACAATTATCATGGCAATGCCAAGCTCGCGTTGCAAGCGTTTTAAAGTATCTAAGACAAGAGCTTGCACTGAAACGTCTAAGCCTGTTGTGGGTTCATCAAGCAGTAAAAGTTTAGGTTTTAAAGCAATGGCTTTAGCTAGTTGTACACGCTGTTGCATTCCACCTGATAACTTACTAGGTAAATCATCCATGCGGTCTAAAGGAAATTCAGAGGCAGAAAGTGAGCTTTTAGCAGTTTCCCGTAAGGCAGCGTAACGTCGTTCACCTGAAATAATCAAACGTTCCGCCACATTACCAGAGCTACTTGCATTCATACGCAAACCCAAATGCGGATTTTGATAGACAATACCAATATGCTTAGTTTGTATTTCACGTTTCGTAAAACGCTCGAGTTCAAACAAATTTTGGGATTCATAAGCAGCTAAATCAAGCCTAAAAATGCCACTATTAGCTGATTCCTGTAAGTTTAAAAGACGAAGTAAGGTAGACTTACCACTACCCGACTCACCCACCACCCCAAGAACCTCCGCAGGGTACAAATCAAACGAAACATCTTTAACCGCATTAAGCAAACCATAGCGCTTATTGACAGCTCGAGCTTCTAATAGAGGCTTATCAAGAACAAATCTAGGCAGCTCGAGAGTTAGGCTGCTAGTATTCATGATTGCTCCAAAATGTCTTTACGGTAGAATTTACCGTTATTGTCGAAGTAGGTACTTGCTGCTTCGAGATTCTTGTTTTCTGTTTGGTTTAAATATTTTTCTACAAAGCCTGAGTCTGAAATTTCATGTTTAGCAGTGCCGTTTTCTTGCGGAATTTCATTCATGAATTTATGCTGCAAACCTGTTTTTAGGCAAGTCCAGTCTGTTTGATCTTCGACTCGGTAAGGAATATCCTCAAATTCTAAAGGTCGCACATTGCAATAAGGTGGTACGGCGTAGAGACGTTTTTCACGACCTGCAGATAAGATGGTTAAGTGTTTTGCTTGGTGTAATTTTGGTACATCCCACCTTGGTATTGGGCTTGGGTCCATAACATAGCGGTTATTTACCAAACTTGGGTAACCTGAACCCAAAGTAATCTGCTTGTAGCGAACCATTTGCTCGTATAGCCTTAGCCACATGAGCCCATAATCGGCATCTGCATGCATTTGTTGGGCTATCGCGCGACTATTCTCAACACTTCGCAAAGGTTCGGGCATGGGTACTTGTAAAACAAGGCATTGGTACTTACCGAGTATTTCTTCAGGAATACGGTGCCTTGATTGCATAACTGTGGCTTTGGCTGTATCTGTTGTGGTTTCAATGCCTGCCATTCGCTTTATAAATCGGCGTAAATTTGCAGCGTTAACCGAATCATCATCGCCTTGATCAAATACCTTAAGGGTATCTTTAGGCCCGATTATTGCTAAGGTTGCTTGCAATCCACCGGTACCCCAACCCCTTGCAAACGGAACTTCACGGCTTGCGTAGGGTACTTGGTAGCCTGGAATGGCTATTGCTTTTAGCATTTTACGGCGTAATTCACGTTTTGCTGCTTCATCTAGAAAAGCGTAACTATAACCTTGGTAGGGTGCTGAAAGTTGACTTAGTTTTGTTTGCTGTGTCATTAACTCACAAGCTCCTCTTCAGCTTCTTCAGATACTATTGCTTTAGATTTTTCTTTACTTACATTTCGCATGGCTTCTAAGCTTGACTGAAACGTGACGTAATGGGGCAATTTATAGTGAATGCAGAAGCCAGAGGCTTCAACAGCTTCGGTGTGATAAAGTACAAATTCTTCAGTTAAGGCAGGAAAAGGATCGGGTTTATCCATAGCCATGTCAAGCATGGATGCTGCTATGGTTTTAACTTCATTCCAGCCTAGTGTTGCGGCAAATCCAATATCAAGTTGAGGTGTTTCAGCTGAGCCTCCAAATGAAGATACGACCTCTGCTTGACTTACTCTAATACGACCTGCACTAAAAGGTTCGTTGCTTATAGGATGAGTCAAGGTGACATCTGCATAAGCTAGTCGCACTTCGTTTACAGTTGGGTGATTGCTGCCATAGCCCCGCATGTCTGAGTAACCAAGTGTGAGAATTCCACCCGTATCTGCACGTGAAAGTGCTTGTAAACGGTGAGCCCTTGAAGCTGGAAATAGCAGGGGTTCACGTGTTAAATCAGGTAACTCAGCCAAATCATGAGGCGTGTCTTGCATAACCAAATCAGAAAGGAGACCATTGCTACGCTGCCAAGTTGTTAAGGCTGGTTGTTTTGAAGGGCTGGCTGTCATCCCTACAGGAAATTCTTCCTGGACTTCAGCTTTTTTTAAGCCGTTCATATTCAAAACACGATGACTATAATCAAGTGTGGGACCAAGAATCTGCCCACCAGGAATATCTTTAAAGGCGGCGGAAACACGTCGAATTACTAGTAAATCATCTTGTTCAATTGGTACGCCATAAGCAAGTCTTGGTTGGGTGGACCGGTAGGCCCTTAACAGTAGGGTCGCTTCATAAAGATCACCTCCAGTTTGAGCAAGTGCTAGTGCAGCTAATTCGGGTGCATATAAAGAACCCTCACCCATGGTGCGATCAAGCAGGTATGGAAGACTTGTTTCAATTGCCTTAATGACGGTAGGGTCGAGGGGCGCACGCAGTAAGCGGTGTAGGTTCTCTGATGCCTGAATGGCTACCTCACCACCTCTTGCAGCAACATAAGCCATTATTCTTGTCCTTCGAAGCCAACGAAATATAAAAAAGGGAAAGAGGAAGCGGATACTACTTGTTTAGTTGCTTTTTTGCTCCTACTGACTGCTCTTTTCATAAGACCACCTCAGTTGTTCTAGGTACGCCTATAATGTTCTGCCCATCACACAGAAAAACATCCCAACCTAAGGGATAGGCTCGAGTCTGTTTGCGTGTTTGCCAAAAAACTTCAGGAATGCCTGAAACAGTTATGGTGTTGAAGTGTTCTATGCCTGGGCCTGAAAGCAAGAGCTTGCTGCCTTGAGTAAATTGACAGTGAATAATAATGGTCGCAGCGTTATCGGGGTAGACTGAGCTCCCTCGTTTTGCACTTTTAAGTTCATCCAAATCAACTTCGGTTATATGTGAGAAAAACAAGTAGTCAGCTTGATCGAGTGGTTTTACTTTTGAACCTGTCTTGCTTAACGTTTTTTTTAAGGCTTCATCAGGAGTGTAAAAACTGGTTTCTAGGTCTAAGAGGCTCAGCCCGATAGCTTCTAAATTTGCAAAGGCTGTTTTTTGAGTTTCACCAGGGTAACTTAGGGCCCACATAAGGGCGTTAAAGACTTCATGACTCAGGGCTTCTTCTTTTGATCTCAAAGGTACATTTAACTCAGATGTTGGCATTAAAAGGTTTCCATTTCTACTCGGGTGGCTTCTACTTGTTTGAGTAGTTTTTCATCTGCTTCACTTTGCTTTAGTATTTGTTTTGCGATAAACGGCTCAATTTGCTCTAGTTGAATCTGAGCGCTCAAGCTAGCATCTAAAATGGCGATAGCTAAAGCTTGCTCTAAGTCGCGACCGAGACAGGCAGCGTAACCTTCAGCGTTAAACTGCTCTAATTTGACGTGTGCTTCTGAAATTAGCACTTCACCTAAATGAAAAAGCTCACCTTGCGCAGTATCGCGGTAAGGAAGCATTACAAGGCCGGTCCGATTCGTTAAGACATTGATATCGCCTAATTCAGCCAATAAACCCTCTGTGAAGCTCTTAAGTTCTTGGCTTTCTGTGGCAGAAAGGGCAGTTAGTGTATTAGTTTGCTTTAAAGAAGAGGGATACATTTATTAAAAACACCTTTATCTAGATTTGGAACAAAGTTCTGAATGAATAAAGAAATGGAGATTTTTATTCCATGGTACTTTACGCTTTAACTGTCAAGGAAATGTCAGTAGATTAGCTATGAAATGCTTTTGGGGTCAAAGAAGAGTTTTGTAAACAAACAGTTCTAAAGCTCGAGCTTGTATACAAAAAAACAGAAAACTAAATAATTCTTTTTCTTATCTGCGCTGACACATAGTCAATAGCAAAGACTGAAACTATAATGATCAAGAGGATGGTTGACGTATTTTTGTTCGAAAATGTACGCATGGCTTCTTGCAAATAAAAACCAATTCCCCCTGCGCCAACAATGCCTAAAATGGTTGCAGCTCGAACATTAATTTCAAATCGGTAAAGTGAATAAGAAATGAAAAGCGGTAAAACTTGGGACCAGAATCCATGTGAAGTGATTTGTAAAGGGTTTGCACCCGTTGCTTTTACCGCCTTAACTTACCCCATATCAACAGCTTCAATGGCTTCACTAATGAGTTTGCCGAGTGAACCTATTCCTCCAATTGCAAGTGCCATAACGCCAGCAAAAGGACCAAGCCCGACTGCAGCAACAAAAATTAAAGCAATTATAAGATCATTAAGGGCACGCAATAAGTCCATTGTTCTTCTAACAATTTGGTAAATAAAAGGGTTGCTTTGTACATTATTTGCACCAAGAAACCCAAAAAACACAGATAAAGGTATGCACAGAATGGTTCCCCAAACTGCCATTTTTATAGTGATAATCATTTGTTCAAAATAAGGTGCAAAACGGGTGAAGTTAGGCGGAAAGTAACCTGAGTTGGGGCGTTTAGCTGTGCCAAAAATATAACCCCAGGCATCACCCAAACCTTGCCATAATTTAACTGGGCTAATTTCCGTATCACCATAAGCCCAAATTGATACAATAAGAAAAACAGCTAAGCCTAACCAGTTATAAATGGTGCTACGCTTTATTTCGGGTGGCAGCTCGAGCTTTGGCCTAGTTTTAGTTGTTAGAACTGCCATGAGTATCTCCTATAAATTAAGAACTAGCTAAAAGTTGTATAGTGCTTTTAGGCACTATCCTTTAGGTCAAAGTGTTTAGTTTTGAAGTTGCTCTTTAACTTCGTTTAACGCGCGAATCGGGTCATAAGCTGAGTCATCTGTAGCAACAAAGCCGTTTGAAGTAAATTCCGCTAAGCCTTCTGGGCTATCAAAACTAAGCAGTGCCTCTTGAAATGCCTTTTTGAAGCTGTCAGGTAAATCACCACGAACTGCAATGGGTGAGCCTGGAATTAAGTCACTCTTCCAAAGGTTAAGCAGCTCATCTTCAGCAATTTGCCCTTCACGAATAGTGTTTTCAACTGTATTAAAGCTAATGGCGGCAGCATCCAAATTCCCGTTATCAAGTGCAAGCAAACTTGCACCATGATTACCTGAAAAGGCTATTCGGCCAAAAAAATCATTAGGATTCATCTCTAAATCTCGCAAAAAATGCACAGTAGGCACAAGATAGCCACTGGTTGAAGCTGGATCAACAAAAGCAAAGTCTTTACCTTGAGCATCTTCTAAGGTCTCAATACCACTACCCTTATAAGTCCAAATACCACTGAAATAACCTGTACCATTTGTTACATGGTCAGAAACAGCTACCGCTTCAGCTTCAGCATTTTCAGTAGCAATCACATAAGATTCAGGTCCAAACCAAGCAGCTTCAACTCGGCCTGTACTCATAGCGACAATAATTGCTGCATAATCACTGCCCACAAAGTATTCAACAGGTATAGCGAGTTCTTCAGATAAATGCTCAAAGAAAAGCCCATATTGATCATCAACCGTAGATTCTTCTCTAGGCAACAAACCAAAGCGCAGCAGTTCTGGCCAGCCTTCACGGTCTTGCGCAAAACTGAAACTTAAATGGGCAACAAAACAAACAGTGACAACTCTTTTCATGTCATTACCTTCCTTATTTTTAATGATTGCCTACGCAGCGGCGTGCACACCAGCTGTTTGTGCCATAATAGGGAGATGGAGCGCATCAGATAAATCTTCTTGTGAATAAATACGTTGCGTAGCTTCTTGATTAAGCTCAACCGCAGTACCATCAAAAACCAACTCGCCACCACGTAAACCAATAACACGACCAGCGTAATCACGAACTGTATCTAAAAAATGCAAATTAGCAATTACCGCAATTCCATCATCTGCATTAATGCTTCTAAGTAATACTAAACTGATTAGATTGTGTCATAAAACTGAGTGAGTCAGAGCTTACTCCCCTAGGTCGAAATTATAAAGTCTTATGACATTTATAATTCAGCTTAGTATAAATCCATAACCTGAGCAGCACTCTTGGTGTCAAGTGCACTTATAGGTTCATCTGCAAGAATAAGTTTAGGCTGTTGCGCTAACGCTCTAGCAATACCAACTCTTTGTTGTTGCCCACCCGAAAAAGTATCTGCACGCTGACAGGCAAAGTCAGCCAAACCCACACGCTAAAGCATCTCCATAGCAAGTTCTCTATCTGCTGTGGTATAGTCCTTTAAAGAGGAACGCCATGGAGACATATAACCAAGGCGGCCACTGAGGACGTTCTCTAAGGCAGTTAGTCGTTTTACGAGATTAAACTGCAAAAAACCATGCCAATGTGCTTACGCAATTCTCTAATATCTTACGCCTTAGCGGTTGTCAGTTTTAAGCCTGAGGGGTAAAAGGTTTTGTATTTAACCCAGACTACGAAACTTCTTACCAAAGAAGCTTAAATCGTTACTGTCAGAGACTTGTCACTGACCATCTAATGACAAGTATTCATTAGAATCCAAAAAGGTATACTTTGAACTGCATGCAGACTCTAAATAACTTAAACACCCAAGCCATACTTGCTAAAACCCGCAATTTGCAAACTAAACTTCCACCAACAGAAAAAGCAGCGGCACATTATTTGCTTCAGCACTACGAAGAAATTGTAAGCTCGAGTATTGCAAATTTTGCTCAAGAGGCAGGTGTTAGTAAAAGCAGCATACTAAGGTTTTGTGAAAGCTTAGGCTTTCACAGCTATAAAGATTTTAAGGTTGCACTTGCACTAGAATTAGGCAGTAAAGACGAACGGCCTCTAGAAGCCATTAAAGCCACAGATAAAGCAAAAGATATTTTTAGAAAAGTCATTCAGGCAGATATTAAAGCGTTAGAGCAAACCTTAGCTTTGATTGACGAAAAAAGTCTTAGTAAAGCAGTCAAGATCTTAGCGAAAGCTAGAAAAATAGAAATTTATGGAGTTGGGCTTAGTGCATCCATTGCACAAGATGCCTTTTCTAGATTCCTTAGGCTAGGCTTAAATGTAACTGTTTTAACTGACGCTCATTTGCAGGCTATAAGTGCTAGTTTGTTAACAAAAGATGATGTTGTTTTTGCTATTTCACATAGTGGAAAATCTAGTGAAACACTTAGGTCTGCCAGCAAAGCACAAGAGTCTGGAGCAACCGTAATTTGTTTATCCTCTTTCTTAGAATCCCCGTTGGTTCTACTGTCAGATGTTGCATTGGTTTCAGCTACAGGAGAAACGGCTTTTAGAGTAGATGCACTCGCTTCACGCATAGCGCATTTGTCAGTGATTGATACGCTTTATGTGAGTCTTGCCAATAAACACAAAAAAGCTCAAGTAACTTTAGAGCAAACGAGAAAAATTATGGCTGAGCTAACAAAAAATTGACTGAAGCATTGCCAAAATCCGTGATTTTTTAAGGCCTTAGAGACCAAGCAATTGCATCTAAACAAGTGTCGGGTAGCACCGTCTCCAGCACCCCGCCCCCTAGGAACAAATCAAGCGACTTTCACCGCAA
>CAZWJZ010000132.1:0-11464 GCA_964634665.1 uncultured bacterium
AAAAACTGACGAAGTAAAATACTCCGTCATCAGAAAACAAATGAAACTAAAACTTAGGCGAGTTCAGGAAAGAAAATACCTATCTCACGTGCAGCGGTTTCAGGTGCATCTGAACCGTGCGCTACATTCTCATCTATAGTGCTTGCAAAATCACCACGAATAGAACCGGGGGTTGCGTCAGCAGGGTTTGTTGCACCCATCATGCCACGCCAACCTAAAATAGCGTTCTCTCCTTCAAGCACCATAGCCACAACAGGACCACTAGTAATAAAACTAACCAAACCCTCAAAAAAGGGTTTACCTGCATGCTCACCATAATGCTTTTCAGCAGTTTCGCGAGGAATTTGCATTTGCTTCATCGCTACAATCTTGTAACCTTTTTTCTCAATACGAGAAACAAGTTCACCAACAAGACCTCTTGCGACACCGTCGGGTTTAATCATTGCGTAAGTACGTTCTATAGCCATAACGCAGGGACTATATCACGAATAAAGCGGGACTGAACGGTAAAAATTAGCATGCCCTCTCAAGTAATCAGTAGATAAGTAGAAAAACCTAGTGAAAAGGAGAATTAAGAAGTATAGAAACCCCTCACTACTTTTTACTTTCCACCTTTTACTCATTACTTTCCACTCAGGCTAACGCCTGCGCCAAGTCATCACATAAGTCCTGAGCATCCTCAATACCTACAGAAACCCTAAACACACCCTCACCCGCAAACTCACGGTAAGACTCGAGCTGTTCTTTGGTTAGCTTATATGAGGATGCTTGCAGTTCATCTGTCGCCATATAGTAAATCAAACTCCTATGGTGCCCGAGTGATACTGCGTAGTGAAAAACGCTTAGCTTTTTGCTGAACTGCTCAGCCATGGCAGGACCATCTTTTACTTGAAAGGTCAGCATGCCTGAGTAATTACGCATTTGTTTCTTAGCCAAGTCATGCTGCGGGTGAGAAGGCAAACCAGGGTAGCGAACTTGCATAATTTTAGGATGCGCTTCTAAAAAGGTAGCAACCTTCAAAGCATTTTCTTCATGAGCTTTCATACGAAGTGACAAGGTAGCCGCACCCCGCATAATAAGCCACGCATTAAAAGGGCTAAGTACCGCACCTGCATGAATGCCAACATTTTGACGCAATTCAGCAATTGCCTTTCTGCCAGCTAAAAGCGCCCCCCCCATAGCATCGCCATGCCCCCCAATGTACTTGGTTAAGGAATGCATAACATAATCAGCACCCAAATCAAGCGGTTTTGTAGCGATAGGTGAAGCAAAGGTCGAATCAACCCCAAGCAAAGCACCCACACCATGCGCCAAGCTTGCTACAGCCTCAATATCGGTTAAGCGCATAAGCGGGTTACAAGGTGTTTCTATCCAAACCAGCTTGGTATTAGGCTTAAGAGCAGCCTCAACAGCAGCTAAATCAGACATAGTTACCGTTGTAACTTCAACTCCAAATTTAGGCAGAACCCCATTGGCAAATTCACGCACGCCCGCATAAGTAACATCACTTAGTAAAAAATGATCGCCCTGAGCCAACAACTGCGTAAAAAGACCCGTTACTGCAGCCATACCGCTTGCAAAACACAAGCACGCCTCAGCATTCTCTAAAACAGCTAATTTAGACTCGAGTTGAGCCACGGTGGGGTTTGACCAGCGCGTATAAATATGCGGCATATCTTCAGATATATCTTCTGCTGAAAAAGGTAAATTAGCTTCTACTACAAAGGTACTAGACATAACCAAATTAGGTGCTGATGCCCCTGTAACAGCGTCAGGCAATTCACCTGCATGAACAACTTTGGTACGCTCGAGCCAGTCTTTAGCTTCTTTTTTAATCATATATTTAGTTTAACGTTTGTTTAGGGCAATATAAGCGCTTCGTTAAACCAGTCTGGTAAACGTCTTTGTTGACGTTTTATAAACATAGGAAAATCAGCATCTAGTACATACGTTACGGCGTAATCATCACTACTACGCACACTTCGCCCGTAAGCTTGAACCACCGTTAGGCAGGTTCGCCAATCGTACCACGCAGCGTCGCCTTCTTTTCGGCGTGCAACTTGCGGGTCACCTAAATAAGGGTATGGGATTTTGCAAATAACTTGCCAGCGACTTAGGTCATCGGCAAGATCAATACCTTCAGTCATGCTTGGGGTTAAGAGTACCGTGGGTTTTTTACTTTTTATATGCTTTTCTAGTGCGGCATCACGACCGTCACTACTGTAGTGCGTAATGATTCTATCTTGATATTTTTTGGCTAAGTGCTTAGCTATATGGCTTGATATTTTGTAGGAGTGCGCATGAATAACGCCTTTGTCATGTGGGTGCGCTTCGCAAAGTTCAGCTATTTCTTGTACTAACTTTGGCAAATCTTTTTCAATGTAGTGCCTTGTTAATCGCGCAGTTGGTTTTACAAAAATAGGTCTATTTTCTACTGGAAAGTCAGACTGAACCGTTATAACTTCGGCTTCTTCAGGGTTAATGCCTAAGCCTCGCAGGTAGGTAGGGGCATCTAAAATAGTGGCTGAAAGCATGAGTACTTTATCTGCAAAATCAAACAGTAAATGCTGCGCAAAGGCAGATACTTTTACGGGTTTAAAGCTAATCCAAGAACCATCGCTATTGCGACCTTTTTCAACAACCCAGTCAATATTATCTTCATAACGACTTGCTTTTAGCAGCTCTAAGCGTTTCATTTGGTTGTCTAGCGTTTGTTTGTTTTTCATGAAATCTAAAGCTAAGTCAGCTGTTAAATTATCTTTTTTTAGTCTTTGTTCTATTTCTTTGCTTCGACCTGATATGAGTGGCATTATGTCTTCTGCAAAATCAAAGTAAGACAAGTCATCTAGTGCGCTAGGAATAAGTTCTGGAATGCCTACCCTTGCCAGCATGACATCAGAAAGGGTGACTTGAATGAAACTCATTAGTGACGCTTCTGCGTTATGCGCTTCGTCTAGTACCAGTAATTCACGGGGTTGAAAGCCACCCGAGTAATTGAGTTCAGCAAGGTAGTAAGCGTAATTCATAAGGGCACTACTTGCTGCTATGGCGGTATCTTTAGCATTGAAATAAGGGCAAGCGTCACATTCAGGAAATTTGCGCCCTGTTATGCAGGGTGCCGAGGCAGCGTGGGTGGGCGCCACTAAACACTCATAGTTACTGCGACCTTTCATAAGGGCAATATCTGGAAAGTCCTTTATGTACTGATCTTGCAATATTTTTTGTGCCGTTAATATGTAGGCACTGTTTGCTTCTCTTGCAAAGGTAACCGCAATGGCACTTTTACCTGAGCCTGTTGGCGCTTCAATAATGACAAAACGTTTGCCTTTTTCAAAAGCTGCTTTGGCTTTATCAATAGCTTCTTTTTGACCTTGCCGGTAAGATTTAAAAGGAAACGCATTCACGTTTATAAGGCTAACACTATAGCTATTATTAAAGCGCTATTGGGCTTGCATTATTTATTTTTACATTTCTCTTGAAGCCTTGGGCTAACACTGTAACAGTTCTGTAAGAAACTTGTCATAAAGCATCTTTTAGGATAGGTGTAAATTAATGGTTTGTCCAACATCATCTTTTACGTCATTTCTCAGGAGGCACCATGATCACCCGCAAATCCCTCACCCTATTTAGTCTCAGCTTGACTGCATTTATTTTAAGTGCATGCTCAGTAAGCGAAGCGCCTGCAACGCAAAAAGATTTTGCTTATGTTGCCAGTATTTCAATTGACGAAACACAAACTGTCGCCTATCTCGAAGAAATGTACGGCGGTAAAGTACTCATGCATCAAGCTTCAGCAGGTCTTGCCATTATGGGCTTTAATCAAGAAGAAGGCGAACTATCAACCTTATCTGTTGAACAAAACGCTGATCTAGTATCACCTGAAGCACACGCAAATGGTAAATCGGCATGGGCCAGTGGTAACTCCGCTTGGGCCAATGGCAATTCAGCTTGGGCCAGTGGTAACTCCGCATGGGCGAGTGGCATAGGTGGCGAAACTATACTTGACGAAGGTCGCCCTGTCCTTGATGTAATGAATATGACAGAAGCACTACAGGCCGCCTCTAATTTTGGAGCAGGTATCAAAGTTGCAGTTATAGATACAGGCTTTGACCTTGACCACATAATCTTCTCTTATAACCTTGCACCTAAAAATGAGTGGAAAGACTTTATAGATGATGATAACTACCCCAATGATGACCCTAAAAGTGACAAAAAGGGTAAGGAAGGCAAAATGTATGGTCATGGTACAGCAGTGGGCGGCATTATTGCTCAAATAGCTCCTAGAGCAACCCTGCTACCCATTCGTGTTCTTAACTCAGATGGTGCCGGTCAAGTCTCTGACATTGTACTTGCTATTGACTGGGCTGTTCAGCATGGTGCTGATGTCATTAACTTATCACTCGGTACAAACGTTGATCTTGTAACCATGAAAGCCTTAATTGAATACGCCAGTTCACAAAGTGTTCATATTGTAATTGCTTCTGGTAACGCCGGCAAAAAAGGTATGGATTTCCCTTCAGCCTACGCCAAGTTAGCAAGCAACGAAGACTTCGTTGTTAGCGTAGGTAGTACAGACAAAAACAAAAAACGCTCAAAATTTAGCAACTATGACACCGCTTTAGAATTCCTAGCACCCGGTGAAGACATTATAAGTGCCTACCCAGGTAACCAGCTCGCCGCTTTCTCAGGAACATCCTTCTCAACCCCAATCGTCTCAGGCTTAATCGCACTCGGCTTAGGTGAATTAGCGTCACCTCAAGAACTCCAAAGCTTCCTTTCAGGTGCTTCAGAAACCGTAACTGGTGCAGATAACGGCTTCGGCATTCCAGACGCACTCGAGTTTATAGAGGCGTTAAGAAACTAAACCTAAACATTTAAACCAAAAGAAGGATCTGCACTTTGACTAGCTGCAGGTTCTTCTTTTTTAGGACTCGAGTTAGCGTTTTAAAATTCTTTTCGATTTGCTTGTTTTAAGCTTCACTCTCCCAAAGTCGTTTCATTTCAGCTGAACACTCGAGTAGGTAAGATAAGCTTCCTTGTGCTTCAACTTGACCTTCTTTTAATACAACAATATGGTCAGCACGTAACAATGCAGCGCGGCGGTGTGACACGACTAGGCAAGTTACATCTCCTGTTTCAAACAAGCCGTCCCATAGTTTTTGTTCTGTCTCAACATCAAGCGCACTTGAAATGTCATCAAAAATCATGAGTTCAGCGTCACGCATGAACATTCTTGCTGCGGCACTACGCTGTACCTGCCCCCCTGATAGCTTAACGCCTCGCGTGCCGACTCTTGTTTCTAAACCTCTTTCTAAACGGTGAATGTCGGGCTTTAAAACAGCAAGCTCTAAGACTTTATCTAACTCATCTTCTTTTACCTGTTTACCCATCATGACGTTTTCTTGCAAGCTGTCACTAAAGAGTTTAGGTACTTGCGCTGTGTAAGCCGTTCGAGGGGGTACAAAGAATGACGCAGGGTCTTTAATCAGCTCATCATTCCAGTAAATATCACCAGATTCTTTGGGGAGTAAACCCAGCATGACACGAACAAAAGTACTTTTACCTGAGCCAATCCGGCCGGTAATAACGGTGAACGAGCCTCGTTTGACACTCAGACTTAGCTCTTTAATCCTCGCCTCACCATCTGGGTACTGATAACTTAAGTTCTCAACCCTCAGATTTTCTAAAGGACGATTATTATGAAAGCGTTGCTGTAACTCAGGTGGGTCTTTAAACAAGTAAAGCTCGTCAACGCTAACAACGGCTTCAGGCGGGGCATCTTGCAAAGAAGCCTGCATACGCTCTAAAGATACTTCTGCACGCCTATACTGAGCTAACATGTCACCAAAAAAAGACATAGTGTCAGTTAAACGCGGCAAATAGGTAACAAACAAAGCAAAATCACCCACAGTAAAACTACCATCCTGCATCTTTGTAGCTACCAGTAGCAAAATAATGCCTTGCGCCACATTAACCATGTTGTTATTAATAGAGCGTAAAAGCTCCGTCAGTAAGGTATCTCTAAGCGCAGCTTTACGCCTAACTTCGTTAAGTTCAGTAAATTTATGAATCACTGTTTTTTCTTTAGCAGATACTTTTACCGCCTGCACAGCCGAAAATAACTCACCAATAAAGTCAGTCACTGCGTCAGTAGCCTTGCGCCTACGGCGTCTAAACGCACGAATTTTAGGCGTTAATAACTGCGTTAAGACCACAGTAGCCAAAATAGGCACACTAATGACCACAGTGATACGCGCATCAATCTGAAACATAAGCGTAAACGCCACAAGCGCGTAAGTTAAAAGACCACCCGAATCCACCCAATTTTCAATAAAGCCCGTAACATCATTCGTATCATCACGAAAACGCACCAAAGCCTCACCCGGAGACTCATGCAAACGCCGACTGCCCTTAGCGGTAAGTAAATACCTTAACAAATTACGGCGAATATTAAGCGTAAAACTCAACCAGTAACTAATCCAAGCAAATTCACCCACCACCCACGTAACCAGACGCCCTAACTGCAAAAACAAAATGAGTACAACAAACGTCCAAGCATTAGCACCCACAGCCTCCTGATTAGAAAGCGCATCAAAAACACCCTTAACCAAAATACCCAGCAACACCGGCAAGCCATGAATCGCTGTCCAGAGGACAAAACTCAGCGCATAAAGCCAAGAACGATGCCTAAGAAGCTGCACAAAATACCTACGCGCAGGCCAAATCATGCCGCACCCCCCAAACCAGCATCTAAATCAATACTACCCGCCTTAAGCAAATGCGAAAATCTAGACGCTTCATCAGCAGCCAAAACAGCCCTAGCATCATGCTCTAAAACACAACCATCCTCAATAATCATAATCTCATCAACCCGCTCAACCGTAGCCAAACGATGCGCAATAATAATAGCCGTACGACCCTCAAGCAACTTCGTCATAGCACGCTCGAGTTGCTTTTCAGTAGCAGGGTCAAGCCTACTCGAAGGTTCATCTAGAATCACCAAACCAGGGTCTTTAAGAAACGCTCTCGCAAAAGCAAGCAACTGCCCTTCCCCTGCCGATAAACCAGCATTACCAGCATCCAGAATGGTATCTAAACCATTTTTAAGCGTAGCTAACCAAGGCAACAACCCTAAATCATCAAGAACAACTAAAATCTGCTCATCACTAATACTCGTATCAAAAAAACTTAAATTATCTCGCACACTGGCATGAAAAAGTTGTACCTCTTGCGTAACCATGCCAACCCTAGTATGCAAATCTTGTTGTGACGCATCTTTTAAATCAACCCCATTTAAACGTACCGTGCCTGACGTTGGGTCATAAAAACGAAACAACAACCTAGTAATTGTCGTCTTACCACTACCCGTACGCCCCAACAAACCCAACTTCTGACCCGCCTTAAGTTGAAACGAAACATCCTTTAAAACCGCTTTATCGTCATAAGAAAACGAAACACGCTCAAACGAAATCGCCTGCGCACCCACCGGCAACACAAGTCCTTTAGGTGTAGCTAATGAAGACTGCGTTTCAAACAAAGCCCCAATACGCGAAATACTCGCAGCTGCCTTTTGTAACTCTTGAAGTTGCCGCGCAATCTGCTCAACAGGCGCACGCAGCATAAGCATGTACTGAAACACAAGATAAGCCGCACCAATCGTAATAGACCCCTGCAAAACCAAATACGTAGCTACTGCCAGCGTAAGCACATCACCAACAAGAAACAAACCAAAACTCGACAACCAAATAAACGAACGCGTCAACCACGCCCGCCGCGTATCCTTATAAAACTGACGCATAGAGTAAACAAAACGCTGCATCGCATGCGCCCCACCACCATTCGCCCGAATATCCTCAATACCCGACAAGCGCTCCTCAATAAAACCAAAATGCTGCGCACTCGCCTCACGCTCCAACGCCGTAGCAGGTACCGCAAGCTCCCGCGTACGAACAAGAAACGCCATAACCAAAACCGTAAACAACGTAAGCGCAGCACCCGCCAAAGGCGTTTCAAGCCACAAAAAAATAAGAATACCCAAAAGAAGCAACGCTGCACCCAAAAGCCGCACCGTAAACTGTGAAAAAAAGTCAGACAAAGCTGTAACATCACCATCAATACGCTCAATCATCTCACCAGAATTACGCGCCGTATGAAACCCCATATCTAAATTAAGACAATGCTCCGCCAAGTCACGCCGCATAAAATTCGTAGCCGTCCAGCCAACATCTGCACCAAAATACGTAGCACCCGCACCCAAAATTTGATTCGCAACAGCAGCCGCCAAATAAATAAACGCCGCCCTAAAAAGCAACTCAGTAGCACCCCCCTGCGTTGCCGTATCAATAAAAAACCTCAAGATTTGCGGCACAACTAACTGCAACGCAATACCCAAAAACAAAAGTAACGCCATAAGCACAACTTTTTTCCACTGCGGACGCAAATAACGACCTAGCAAACGCAGATACGTACGCGTCGAAACTATCGAAACTTTTTGCTGATTAATATCCATCTTGCATGCCCCTTAACACCAAAACCTGTCTTTCTACACGCCCACAGGTTCAAATCATGCAAGAAAAAAACCGTGGGTTCAAAAATGCCCACGGTCATAAGTACAGAAATTACTTAATTACAAGCAGGCAGACTCCTTCCCAGAAGCACTGGAATTAGCATCTGGAATAAAAAATAAAACCTTAACCATGGTTAATGTGCCTGCCTTTCAAAGTTCACAAAAAGTGACTAAACAAACAATAAAAGAAAAGCTCGAGCTTGTCAAGCTGAACTAGATTTTAAAGCTTATAAGGTAAATTTTTAAGAGGCGTTAAGTGCTAGCGCTCTGTAAAAGCACATGCAATTTAGCATTAATGGTGCTCACAAGTATAACTAGCACTTGCCCTTAGACAAGCAAATCATGTACAGTGACGCTGGTTCGCTGTTAACACAGCACGGAGGCAAATTATGCGTCACCTTCAAACAACCGTCCTTAACTTTAATTAAGACGGTTTTATAACAACATTTTTGAGCCGTTTACATGTTTTGTAACGGTATACTTTTTATTTCCAAAAATTTAAAAGCTTTTCACATTTCTCGCGGCCTTTAATGGCGTTTGCTGATACTTGGTTACTAAAACGCATTAAAGGTATTTCATACAGCGCCGTAACTGTTGGACGTTTAGGAGTTTAATTTGCATCCTCGAATGAAGAAATTTTTTTCTTACTACCAACCCTATAAAGGCTTACTTATTGCCGATTTACTATGTGCCGTCATTGTTGCAGGCATTGCACTAGTCTTTCCTCTTTGCGCCCGATACATTACCAAAACCATTCTGGAAAGTGGTGCTCCAAACGCTTTAACACAAATTTACAGTGTGGGCCTAATCATGCTCGTCCTAATTATCATTTATGCCTTTTGTAGTTTTTTTATTGATTATCAAGGGCACACAATGGGAGCGTTAATGGAAAGAGATATGCGAGCTGAGTTGTTTGAGCATTACCAGAAGCTGTCCTTCGACTTTTTCGACAATCAAAAACTTGGTCAGCTTATGAATCACATAACAAATGACACTTTTGCGCTTGGTGAACTTTATCATCATGGTCCTGAAGATATTATTTTGACTACAATTAAGTTTATTGGCACGTTTATCATCCTTTTAAGCATAAACACCCCTCTTACCCTTATTGTTTTTCTTTTTTTTCCTGTAATGGCGATTTACGCATTTTACTTCAATAAAAAAATGAAGCTTGCTTTAAGACGCAGTAAAGACCGTATAGGTGACATTAACGCTCAAGTAGAAGATACCCTAGCAGGAATCAGAGTTGTGAAGTCCTTTGCAAATGAGACTGTTGAAGATACAAAATTTAAAACTGAAAACAATCGTTTTTTAGAAAGCCGCAAAGATGGTTATCGAAGTGAAGCCTATATGTATAGCGGTGTAGTGGCATTCACGCAGCTTTTTACCGCCATAATCCTTGTCTTTGGCGGTGCAAGCATTGTCCAAGATTCACTGGATCTCGCTGATTTAATAACCTACCTACTTTACATAAGCATTTTAATTGAGCCTATAAGAACTGCCTTGAATTTCGCTAGGCTTTACCAAGAAGGCATAACAGGGTTTGAGCGCTTCATGGAAATTCTGAACGTTCAGCCTAGTATTAAAGATGAAAAAGGCGCACTTAGCACCCTGCAGTTACGTGGAGCAATATCATTCAAAAACGTAAGTTTTAACTACCCAGAGACATCTGAACAAATTTTACAAGAGCTCTCACTTGATATTCGCGCAGGTGAGTTTGTAGCCCTCGTAGGAGCATCGGGCGTAGGCAAAACAACACTTTGCTCCCTAATTCCAAGATTTTATGAAGTAACAAAAGGTGACATCTTTATAGATGGACAAAACATAAAAAAGATTCAACTCGAGTCTCTTCGTAAAAACATTGGTGTTGTTCAACAAGATGTGTACTTATTTTCGGGAACCATAAAAGAAAACATTGCTTATGGAAAACCTAATTCAGACCATAAAGACATCATTTCCGCTGCGAAAAAAGCCAATGCCCATGAATTCATTATGAAATTACCCAACGCCTATGACACAGATATAGGACAGCGCGGCGTCAAGCTTTCAGGAGGTCAAAAGCAACGCTTAAGCATTGCTAGAGTGTTCTTGAAAAACCCACCCATTCTCATTTTTGATGAAGCAACCAGTAGTCTTGACAATGAAAGCGAAAAGGCTGTACAAAGCTCACTCGAGCAGTTATGCACTAACCGCACAACGATTGTAATTGCTCACCGCTTATCAACCATCCAACATGCGCAGCGAATTATTGTACTCGAGCATCGTGGTATAGCAGAACAAGGAACGCATGAAAATCTGATAGCTAAAGGCGGCATATACGCAAACCTACATAAAACGAAAATGAGGTTATGAGAAAATCCAAAAAGGAAACAGCCTTAAAAAAAAGCTCGAGCTTTTACACTTACAATTGAAATACCCGTATACATTTAAGCATCAATGTTAAATTAGCTTTTGTATGGTTTATAAATTATTTTTGTTTCTTATTTTTTTATTGTCACTTTCTTGGGCGCAAGAAGATATTGTGTTAGAAGGGCAGTTACCTAAAAGCGTCATTGGCTTGCCTGCAGTCAGGCAACTTGGTGTTGAGAATGCTGTGCTGCAAATGCTTAACCCGTTTACGGGTTCAGTTCTAGCTAAAACAAGTTTAGATGCTGAAGGGACGTTTAGTTTAGCATTGCCCTACCCTATTCAAGCTAGAAATCTAGCTTTGTTAGAAGACACTCTCTGCCCTAGCGAATCAGCCTCTAAAACTGCTGTGTCCGTTGCATTAGTGAATGAGCTTTTTGTGCTTGACCCTTTAAGCCAAAAACTTGCCAGCATAAGCCGCTCAACATATAACTTTAGTAACTATTCAGCCCCAAGTGCAGGCAAGATAGGTTGACCTCTAAAAACAGACAC
>CAZWJZ010000133.1:0-5903 GCA_964634665.1 uncultured bacterium
GAAAAATGGCAGAAGATGGCGAAACAAGCTGGACTCTCAAGAACAGAATTATTTTAGCTTATGCGTCTTTCTAGGAACTATATTTTTGTGTCTGTTATCGTTATCTTAGGCTTAATTGTGCGGTTTTTGCCTTTCATGAGCTATCCGAATACTCAAGCTGGTTATCGAATTTTGAAAAGTATACGTATACTTAACCTAAATAATAAGACTTCCACAACAGATTTCACTCCATTTTCTGCAGCAATTTTTTCAGCAGATAATAGTGAGTTTTTTATTGACACGTTGCAGACATATATACTGCAAGTGACTGGGCTATTTAGTTTTGAGGGGCAAGACTTTTACTTAAGGTTTTTTCCGTTAGAAGGTACTCTGTTTATTACCCTATCTGTGTTGTCAATATACAGCTTGTTGCGCAGATATCATAAATCTCCTATCAAAACAGTGCATATTGTATTACTGACAGCAGCTTCATGTTTTTCTAGCCCTATGTCAATAACATTATCGCATTTAGGACTAACTAATACCCCTTTAGGCTGGTTCTTCATTATTCTCGTAATTTACTCATCATTACAAATTTACTTGCATCAGAAAGAAAAAAGAAACTACTTGAAATGGCTTGTACTACGCCTCATTTTTATCTCTATACTTATAGTTTCCTATCATACAGTTTCTTTGGTCTTTTTTGTCTTAATTATAGTCGATGCGATAGTTCACCTTGTATATGGAACTCAAGGTAGAAAAATTCTCTTTGCAACTTTGTACAGTGTTGGATTCATCGCCTACCTCTCAATACTCTCCCGATCGTTTTTTACGTCATACATCAAATTGGCCCAAAAGCTAAATCCACTTATACAAACAAGTCGTAACGAAGTTTTGTCCAATAGTATTGTTCTTTCAACAGGCATATTAAATACAGTTATTAATTCATTAGCGATTATATGTGTGGCTATACCTGCTTTTGCATTATTTTATGTAACATTAAGGTTTAATAATAGTTGGCTGTCAAACTTATCAAAAGAGTTATCGTTTTTTGGCTTTATGGTTGCCTTATTTCCATTATCGATTGCATTTTATGGATTTATGGGTTTACCTGGGCTAATTAACCGAATAGGAGAATATGGCACTATAATGACACTTATAGCAATATCACTAATTATGGGTGTGCCAAAAACGCATATAAAACCTCGTGGGTTACGGTTTTTGGTTTATTTATGTGCGATGGGTATTGTGCCGTTGTCGGGGTTCTCATTTCTAATTGGTGATGTCAAAGGGAATGTTTTTTCTACTCAAGAGGTACTAGGCGCTAAAACTATAAGTGAGCACATTCGATCAGATATCCTAGTTTTTTCTGATTTTCGCCTTGCTGGGGCATTTTTTAGCCAAGGACACTTTTTAGTAAATGGTGTCACCGATTATTCAAGTTCAAATGAATTAGAAGAGCAGATAGATAGCATCTTTTACTCTATCAATGAGCAAGTTTTGAAAAGTTCACTTAGAGAATACTTTAGTGACTATAATTACATTTTTTTGTCACAGGAAATGACGAAAGACACCCCTGGAATTAAACTTTTTGATCACAGCATAAAAGGTATGACCCTAGAGCAATACGATAAATTTTCCTCATTAGCTTCAGTCTATTCGAATGGGTCGGTGGACTTATTTGCGGTCTATTGAGTCAGTGATATCTTATGAAATTTTCGCATTCGTAAATCATTAGCGCATGGTTTTACTAGGCTTAACGGTCTGATTAAGTTAGTTAAAAATTAATTTTAGATTCGTTTTATATTTTTTCTCATATGAAAACCAATCACTACATATTCAATGATCTTCAGAATTACTAGTCCGCAAAATATTATGGGTTTTTGAATTAGTTTTTTGCTATTTTTCCAGACCAAACTTGGCAGGCTAGGAGGATTAACTTTTAAGGAGTTCATTTTTTTAGAGTACTGATTTGCGTTTTTCGCATAATAGCGCCATTTACGTATAAATCCTATCAATGATGGGTGTCCTTCGTTATGTAAAATATAATGTTGGGTTCTTCCTATAATGCCATTATTTTTTAATGCCTCATAGTGTAGAGTGAAATCCTCGCCAGCGTGCATGTTCTCTTCAAATCCACCTGTTTCTTCGAAAATGGTTTTTGTGTAGCATCTTGCTGCTTCAAATCCGGGAACACCTATGTAAAGCTCTTTTTCCATTTGTTTTACTTTTGCCCAAAAACCCGTTCCGAATGAGCGTTCGGGAATAATTATGACGTTTTTTCCGCTTTTTATTTGGGCTAGACAGTCTTCAATTACTTTATGTTCCAAAATCATATCTGAATCTATAAACAAAACTGATTCACCCTTTGCTAATTCTGCTCCTCTGTTTCTTTGTGTTGATCTTTCAGGTCCTTGTATGATTAGCTTATCAGCTAGATCTTTTGCAATTGTTTGTGTTGCGTCTGTCGAGTGATTATCGACAATAATAATCTCAGTTTTTTTCTTTCGGTTTGTTTATTGATTGAATTTAGACATGCGGCTAATGTTTTTCCTGAGTTTTTTGTTGGAATAATAATAGAAATCTGAATTGGTATTTCTTGTCTAGTTTGCATCGTAATTGGTTAAGCTCCTGTATATACTTAGAAGTTCCATAGTTGATTCACTCCAAGAAGGTATATTTGCCTTTATTTGATTTCCTTGCTGAGTTGTAGCCTTTAAAAGTTTTGTAACAAGGTCTTTTTGGTCGTCAATAGAGAAGATTTGAGCGTTTATCATGCTTGCAACTTCTGGTAAAGAACCTGTTGAAGATACTATAACGCGACAGCCTGCGAAAGCTGCTTCAATAGCAACGAGTCCGTAACCTTCTAGTCTCGATGGTAAAATAAAGATTTCAGCTAAGTGGTATAAGGTTTGTAGATAGTTATCGGGTATAAAACCTGTGAATACTACGCTGTCCAAAATGCCGAGGGATTGAGATTGGTTAATGTATTCAGTTTGGTTACCTGAACCTGCAACATATAGTTTGTAACCTTGATTTCCTAGGTTAGATTTGGCGAAGGCAGTCAGCAGGATATCAAGACCTTTTCTGTATTCAAGACGTCCTACAAATAATATAATACGTTGATTTTTACTAATTCCCAGAAATCTTTTTGTATCCTGAATCATGTTTGGTGATGGTAGAGTACTTTGAGTTATTGTTGTGCCTTGATATATGCGGGTGCTTTTAAGCTGGTATCTATTTTGAATATCTAATTTTGTTGCATTACTTACAGCAATAAGCTGATCAGCTCTTTTAAGATTTGCTTTTTCAATTAAACCGATGAACCCGATTTCTGACCCAATGTTTCTCATTCTTTCAAGCCAAGTTGGTTTTAGGCTATCTATGACCTGTCCCACAGTATGGTGTACTGTAAGGACTAATGGACGCTTTCTATAAGCTTTGAACCATGGTAAATCGAAATGACCATTCTCATGGATAACGTCAAACGCACCAACTTTTTTTTCAATCTGTTTGAAATATATTCGTAGAGCAAGCCAGAAGTTGATTCCGAATGGCAATAAAGAATTTACTAAGGGTAAAAGGTGTACTGTAACAAATTCTAATTCTTGTTTTTTGTAAATACTATTGGTGGATTGCGTGAAAATGTGGACCTTATTTCCAGTTTTTCCTAGTTCTAGTGTTAGCCCTTCTGCATACTTTCCAGCGCCACCGTTGATGTTTGGTGGATATTCTTGTGTTATAAATGCGATTCTCATGCTTTGCCATTTGTGAGTTCTTGATAAAGCTGCATGTACTGTTTTGTTACGACTGAAATGTCGTAGTTATATTGGCATTCTTTTTGTATTCTATTGCCGAATTCCTCAATTAAATGCTGATTGTTGAATAAGTAAATAAGGTTTTTAGCTAATTCTTGTGCAGAAATATCATTTAAAATGAGCCCGTTGGTTTTGTGTCTGATTAAGTCTCCAACAACACCTGTGTTTGTTGCGATAATGGCTAAACCTGCCGCGCCAGCTTCGATGATGGGTAAGCCAAAGTTTTCGTAAGATGATGGATAAATAAATATATCTGCATTCTTATATTCTTTTAGTAATGCCTCGCCAGTTTTTATGCCTGTAAAAACTACATGGTCACTTAAAGATAGTTGCTGGCATAGTTGCTTTAACTCACTGAAATATCCTGATTTATTCGCGTGTGCATTTTTAACTTCTGGTCCAACAATACGACATAAAAAGTTGGGTGATCTGTCTTTCAATATGGCTAAAGCATTCACAAGAACTTCAACATTCCGCGCTCTATCGAGACGCCCGACCATAAGTAGTTTTAGTTTTTCACAATCTTTTGATTGCTTTTTTAGACTATAATTTGACGTATTGATTCCTAAAGGTATAACTCGAGTTTTGTTTGGATCGCAGCCGTATTCAATACAGATTTTTCTTTCTTGCTGAGTTGTTGCGATTATTATATTTGCTGTTTTCACTACGCTGTTTTTGAAAAAAATGTCATAAGCTATATAGGGTAATTCAGAAATGGGACTTGCATTTCCCATTTTTGCGATAGCTTTTGCATTAGCGGTACCGTGTGCTTGCAATACCACTGGAATATTCTTTCTTTTTGCGAATTTAACTGTTGTATCCGCAATTTGACTCCGCCAAGAGTGCACATGAAAAACATCGGTTTGGATGTTTGGAAGGTCTTTTTTCAATCCTTTAACGAAATAATACTTCATGATTTTACTCACAACATAGTAGCTTCTAATTTCTGTTGTGTTTTCTAGTTTAATTCGAGGGCTAATAGTAGAAACTTTGTGATGGGTGGTGAGTATTGTTGATTGATGTTTACTTTCTTTCACTTTAGTTACAAGTGCTTTGACATGATTACCTGGGCCAGTCAAGGCTACTTCATAATCTTGAATAACATGAGTTATTTTCACGCTTAGTTTTCTTCTGCCATTCTTAACTGTCGTTTCGTTTAATTAGGTAGTTGCCTAAAACTAGAACATCCATCTTTGTTCTTAGGAAGGTGTTAAGGGCTTCCTCGGGTTTATTTACAACAGGTTCATTTTCATTGAATGATGTGTTAAGTAATAATGGTACGCCTGTGAGGGTGTTGAATGCTGAAATTAGCTGGTGATATAAAGGGTTGGTTTCCTTATAAACAGTTTGAAGCCTACCAGAACCATCCGCATGAGTTACAGCTGGAATTAAACTTCGTTTTTCTTCCTTGATTTGGAAGACCTTCATCATGAAAGGTACATCATCATCTATTTCGAACCAGTCTTTAGTAGCCTCTCGGAGTATTGAGGGTGCGAAGGGGCGGAAAGATTCGCGTTTTTTGATCTTTCGATTTAGGATTTCTTTAATGTCGGTACGACGTGGATCGCATAAGATAGAGCGATTTCCTAACGCACGTGGGCCCCACTCCATTCGACCTTGAAACCACCCAATTACCTTTCCATTAATAATAGCTTGAGCGGTAGCACCACATAACAACTCTAAGTCTTCAATAACCTCGATAGCACATTTTTTTTGATTTAGTTCTACTTTATGAACTCCAATTACACGCTCTATATAATCAGGGCTATAATTAGGACCCCAATAAGCATGATCCATCTGAAAATTTCTATCAGCATGTTTCGTTCTATGATGCGTTATGTAAGCGGCTCCAATAGCGCCACCTGCATCACCTGCAGCCGATTGAATATAAACTCGTTTAAACGGCGTTTGTTTGGTAATTTTACCATTGGCTACAGAGTTCATGGCTGTTCCTCCAGCTAATGCGAGGTTATTATTTTTATATTTTTCATGTAGTTGATTTAATAGGTGGAAAAAAGCTTCTTGATACATGGCTTGTACTGAGTGGGCAATGTCTTTGTGATGTTGTTGGAGAATTGCGACGAGCATCATTAGATTTTATACTCA